>JBOHYW010000059.1:0-19297 GCA_050738155.1 Rhodanobacteraceae bacterium | reverse complement strand
CGGTAATCTTGTTCATGGGCTCGCCCTCGCCTTTTCGTGATGGAAGCTATAGCTCACCACCACTGGCTCATCGAAGCCTGAATGCGCGGGGGCGAGTCCATGTGATTACGAAAGCGCCGCTCGAGTTTCAGGCTGATTCGGCCAGCGGAGCGGAGGACGGTTCAGCCGTTGCCCAGCAATTCCTTCGCTTTCGCGATCACGTTGTCGACGGTGAATCCGTATTTCTCGAGCACGAGTCCGCCGGGCGCGGAGGCGCCGTAGCGATTCACGCCGACGCCTGAGCCGTGGTCACCAACCCAACGCTCCCAACCTTCGCGGCAACCGGCCTCGACAGCCAGCCGCGCGTGCACGTTCGGCGGCAGCACGGAATCGCGATACGACTGATCCTGTTCCGCGAACAGTTCCCAGCTCGGCATCGATACCGCGCGTGCACGGATGCCTTCGGCCTGCAACTTTTCGACCGCCTTCGCAGCAAGATCGGTTTCGGCGCCGGTGCCGATCACGATGAGTTCCGGTGCGCCGTCCGGCGCATCCAGCAGCACGTAGGCGCCGCGACGCACGCCTTCGGCACTGGCGAATTTATCGCGATCCAGCGTCGGCACGTTCTGACGTGACAGGATCAGCGCAGTCGGACGATCGGAGGTTTCGATCGCGACCTTCCATGCGACGGCGGTTTCATTCGCGTCGCCGGGACGAAGCACATTGAGGTTGGGCACTGAACGCAGACCGGCCAATTGCTCGACCGGCTCGTGGGTCGGGCCGTCCTCGCCCACCGCAATCGAGTCGTGGGTAAACACGTTGACGACGTTCAGGCCCATGATCGCGGCCAGCCGCATGGGCGGACGCATGTAGTCGGAAAACACCATGAAGGTCGCGGTGTACGGAATGAAACCACCATGCGCGGCCATGCCGTTGGCGATCGAACCCATCGCGTGTTCGCGCACACCGAAATGCAGGTTGCGGCCAGCGTAGCTCCAGACCTCATCATCGGCGCTCTGTTCGTCGGGTTCCTTGCCGGGCGAGAACACGCCCAAGCCCTTGACCGCGGTGTGGGTGGACGGATCGAGGTCGGCCGAACCGCCGCTGATGGCAGGCAATTTCGGTGCGATCGCGGACAACACCTTGCCGCCCGCGACGCGGGTCGCCATGCCCTTGGCGTCGGCCGGAAACACCGGCACGTCGGCGTCCCAACCAACCGGCAGCTTGCCGTCGAGAGAACTTTGCAATGCCTCCGCAAGTTCCGGAAAAGCCTTGGCATATTTGTTCCAGCGGCGCTTCCAGCCGGCCTCGGCGCCGTTGCCTTTCTTCTGCGCTTCGCGGAAGTGCGCCAGCGCTTCTTCCGGCACCAGGAACGCCGGCTGCTCGGGCCAGCCGAGCTTCTGTTTGGTCTTGATGACGTTGTCGGCGCCCAGCGGCGAACCGTGCGCCTTGTAGCTGTCCTGCAGCGGCGAACCGAAGCCGATGTGCGTACGCACCAGGATCATCGATGGTTGATCCTTCTTGCCTTTCGCGCGCTTGATCGCTTTTTCGATGGCATCGAGATCGTTGCCGTTCTCGATCGTCTGCACATGCCAGCCATACGCCTTGAAGCGCGCAGCGCGATTCTCGGTGAAGGTGATGTCGGTACCGGCCGCCAGTGTCACGTAGTTGTCGTCGTACAAGCAGATCAGCTTGCCGAGTTTCAGGTGCCCAGCCAGCGAGGCGGCTTCCGATGTCACGCCTTCCATCAGATCGCCATCGCTGACGATCGCGTAAGTATGGTGATCGACCACTTTGTGCCCGTCGCGGTTGTAACGCGCGGCAAGCTGCGCTTCGGCCATCGCCATGCCGACGGCGTTGGCCATGCCCTGCCCCAGCGGGCCGGTGGTGACTTCCACGCCGGCCGTGTGGCCGCGTTCCGGATGACCCGGCGTCTTGCTGCCCCATTGGCGGAACTGCTTGATGTCATCCAGCGACAAGTCGTACCCGGTCAGGTACAGAAGGCTGTACAGCAGCGCGGAGCCGTGGCCCGCCGACAGTACGAAGCGATCGCGATCGGCCCAGTGCGGATTCTCCGGATGATGCTTCAGGAACTTCGTCCACAGCACGTAGGCCATGGGCGCGGCGCCCAGCGGCAGGCCGGGGTGGCCGCTGTTGGCCTTCTGTACCATGTCCACCGAAAGAAAGCGGATGGTGTTGACGCAAGTCTGGTCGAGATCGGCTGCCACGGCGGTTCACTCCGAAGTATGGTTTGGACGAGGAATTGCCTAAGAATAACCGGCAGTTTTCGAAGTGTCCCGAGGCTTGCGACAAACCATTGCGCACGCTACACTTTCCGGCTTTGTTTCCGCCCACATTGAATCCGAGGAGACCGCCGTGAAGGTGCTTTCGTCCCTGAAGTCCGCCAAACAGCGGCACCGTGACTGCAAGATCGTACGTCGCCGCGGCAAGGTGTTCGTGATTTGCAAGAGCAACCCACGCTTCAAAGCCAGGCAGAGATAATGAACAAAGGCCGCTCCCAGCGGCCTTTTTCGTGACCGGTTCCGCTGGCGCCCAAGGGCCATTTTTGCTACAAAGACGCATCGGCGCAGCGCGCCCGGGGAAGCCATCGCCATGAAACGCATTGCTACCAGTCTGATTCCCGTCATGCTCGCGCTCGCCAGCGTGCCGCTACTGTTGCCATCGACCGTGCACGCCGAAACCCTGCGCATGAAGGTGAAGCAGGAACAGCACATGAGCCTGCCCACGCGTGGCATGACCATGGCCCAGGTGAAGCACGAATATGGCGCTCCATTGAAGGTGCTTCCGACGCGCGGCGGCAGTTCCAGATACCAGCCGCCGATCCATCGCTGGGAATACGCGAAATACATCGTGTATTTCGAATACAAGCATGTGATCCACAGTGTGCTGCGCACGCCGGGCCGGCATGCCTTGTAGATGCGATCGCCCATGATCGCGGCGCCGCCCAAAGATCCAGCAAGTGCGAGTTCCAGACCGTCAGAACGGCCTTCCATGGCCTGACTTTCCACGTCAGCCCTGCAATCGTCCCTGATTGCTGCGTCACCCAACGCGTCCGCTCACCGGGCCGCTTCGATTCCGGCAGTGCCAGACCGGGCTTCCTGCCCTGACTTTTCACAACAGTCACTCCGAGTGCAATATTGGTCGTAGGCCGGATCAAGCCGCGAAGCGGCGGATCCGCCCTACACTGGATTACGCGCGGCCTCGCCTTTGTTCGCTTCGACATCCCTGCCTCCACATTCCCACATTCGCGGGAATGACGCATGAGAGGCTGACCAAACCTTATTCAATTCAATTCGTCATGATCCAATCCCTTTTGCGACTGCCTGCCGAATGGGAGCCGCAGTCCGCGATATTGCTGGCTTGGCCACACCTCGGCACCGATTGGGCCGACCGGCTCGAAGCCACCGAGGGCACCTATACCGCGTTGATCGCCGCGATCACGCGTTTCGAAATCGCGATCGTCTGCGTGCCCGACGCCGAAGTCGGCGCGCACGCCGCCGAGTGCCTGCGCGACGCGAGCGCCGATCTCGAACGCGTGCGATTTGTGGAAATCCCGTACGACGATACCTGGCTGCGGGACGCGGGGCCGATCACGTTGTGGCATGACGCCGATCAATTCACGCTGCTCGATTTTCGCTTCACCGGCTGGGGCGGCAAGTTCGAAGCGACGCAGGACGACGCGCTGATCGCAGGCTTGATCGAACGCGGCGTATTCCGCCCCGACGCAAGACACCAGCGTGTGGACTGGGTGCTGGAAGGCGGCGCGATTGAATCCGACGGTCTCGGCACCATCCTCACGACTTGGAAGTGCCTGCAACAACGCCATCCCGACCAACCTCGCGAGCAGATCGAACTCACCTTGCGCAACGCGCTGTCGGCGCAGCGCGTGCTGGGGCTCGAGCATGGCTATCTGCAGGGCGATGATACCGACGCACACATCGATACCCTCGCCCGCTTTGCGTCGGACGATGCCATCGTGTACCAAGCTTGCAGCGATCCCGCCGATGCGCATTACACGGAGCTCGCTGCAATGCGCAAGGAGCTGGAAGCACTGCGTACCACCGACGGCAATCCGTATCGGTTGTTTCCGCTACCGTGGCCCAAACCGATCCTCGACGGCGGGCGCCGGCTCGCAGCATCGTATGCGAACTACCTGATCGTCAACAGCGCGGTACTGGTACCAGCCTACGGTGATGTCGCCGACGATGCCGCCGCGCAAACCATTGCACTGGCGCATCCCGGTCGCGAAGTCGTGCAGATTCCCTGCCGTGCGCTGATCTGGCAGAACGGCAGCCTGCATTGCGTGACCATGCAGTTGCCACGGGGCGTGGTCGCGTAAAGCGGAAAAGCAGCTATCCGCAAAGGACGCCAACGACGCGAAGAAAAGCAATAAGATTGACTTTGTCTATTGCGTTCTTCGCGTGTTTCGCGGACATTTTTTGCCATGGCAAACAAAACCCTCAAAGTCGCACTGCTGCAAGAAACCGACCACGGCAGCGTCGACGCCAACCTCGACGCGATCGAGGCGGGTCTGCGCGAGGCTGCACGCGCGGGCGCACACTTGGTGTTGTTGCAGGAAATCCACAACGGACCGTACTTCTGCCAGCACGAGTCAGTCGCGGAGTTCGACCGCGCAGAATCGATTCCGGGACCCTCCACCGAGCGCCTCGGCAAGCTGGCCGAAGAACTGAAACTGGTCGTCGTCGCCTCGCTGTTCGAGCGGCGCACCGCCGGGCTGTACCACAACACCGCGGTGGTATTCGACCGCTCGGAAAAGATCGCCGGCAAGTACCGCAAAATGCACATCCCGGACGATCCTGCGTACTACGAAAAGTTCTACTTCACGCCGGGTGATCTCGGCTTCCACCCCATCCAGACATCGGTCGGCAAACTCGGCGTGCTGGTGTGCTGGGACCAGTGGTACCCCGAAGCCGCGCGCCTGATGGCGCTGGCCGGCGCGGAAATTCTGTTGTATCCGACCGCGATCGGTTGGGATCCAGGCGATGATCAAGTCGAAAAAGATCGCCAGCGCGAAGCGTGGATCACGGTCCAGCGCGGCCACGCGGTCGCCAACGGCCTGCCGCTGGCGGCCTGCAATCGGGTCGGCTTCGAACCCTCGCCCGATGGCGGACGCGGCGCGCAATTCTGGGGATCGAGCTTCGTCGCTGGCCCGCAGGGTGAAATCCTTGCGCAAGCCGGCAGCGGGAAACGCGAGCTGCTGATTGCCGACATCGACCTGGCCCGCAGCGAAAACGTGCGTCGCATCTGGCCATTCCTGCGCGATCGCCGTATCGATGCTTACGGCGACTTGACGAAACGCTTCCGCGACTAACCGCCCGCGCAGCGCTTCGTCAACGCGGGTCAATGATCCGTTGTCACGGAATCTGCCGGTGACGACGCTGGCGCATGCAACTTCGCCAGTGCTTTTTTCACCGCCGCGTAATCCGGCGCGAGCGCCAGCGCAGCCTGATAGTCACGCACGGCTGCGGCCGTTTGTCCGGCAGCCACCTCGGCATCTCCCCGCAACGCATGCGCTCCGGCCCTGCCCCAGGTCGGCGCCAGTGCATTGGACGGCTGGTACGTTGCGAACTGTTCGATGGCCATGCCGAATTCCCGCATCGCGCGCGTCTTGCTGCCGCCAAAGGCGGAGGGCGTGTACGCATCGCTGATGGCGCGAATCAGGGTGACCCGTGGGTTGCGCGGGGCGAGTGCGCCGGCGCGGCGCATCTGTTTGCCGAGGCGTGAACCCAACCACATGCCTTTGATCGGATGCATGCCGATCTCGAGTCCGTAAACCGACGCCAGCAACGCGTGTGCCTCGGCAAAGTCGGGATCGGCATGGATGGCACGTTGCAACGCGGCTTCCGCCTTGTCGAGGTAATCGCCTGCCTTGTGATCGTCCTGTCCAATGTAGTCCTCGGCCAGCGCATGGTTGGCGTAGCCAAGATAGTAGTCAACGTATTTGACGGCGTTCCCTTGGGCGCCACTTTGCGTTGTCAGCGCTTGCACGATCTTCGCCAATGCCGGTGTTGCCGAAGCACCGGCCTGGTACGACGCGCGTTCTATGAGCTTGCTTGCAGACGCCAGCTTGACTGCTTCGCTGGCCTGCGCCATCCCGGCCAGCAAGCCCACGGCGAGCACGCTCGCAACGCACACCAGTTTGTTTGCGGAAATCATCCGATCCTCGCCCACGCGGGTGCCATCGCACGCTGCATGCAACGATGCCGGCGAACCCGATGTGGCCCAAGTCGCGCCTGTCACCGGCCGGCTTTGACGATTGTCATGCGCACGCACGAACTGAGCGATCCCGACCACCACAGCCGCTTGTCCGCGCCACGATCCGCCGCCATGCTTGGCGTTTCGATTTCCGCCCGACCCATGAACGATCCCGTTTCCGCACCGGAAGCCGCCCACGACGCGCTGGCCGACCAACCCGTCGCACGCGTCACGCGTGACGGCATCGAATACGTGCTGCTCGGCACCGCGCACGTGTCACGCGCATCGGTCGACGCAGTCAAGGCGCTGATCGATGACGAATCGTTCGACGCGGTGGCGGTGGAACTGTGCGAATCCCGCGCACGCGGCATCCGCGACCCGGAAGCCTTCGCGAAGATGGATCTGTTCCAGATCATCCGTTCCGGCAAGGCCGGAATGGTGTTCGCGTCGCTGGCCTTGGCCTCATTCCAGCAACGCATCGCCGAGCAATACGGCATCGAGCCCGGCGCGGAAATGAAAGCCGCGATGCACGAAGCCGAATCACGCGCGCTGCCGTTGTGGCTGGTCGACCGAGAGATCGGCACCACTCTCAACCACGCCTATCGTGGCGTGCGTTTTCGCGACCGGATGGGCATCCTCGGCGGCCTGATCGCCAGCGTGTTCTCGCACGAGGAGATCGACGAGGCCGAAATCGAGAAGCTGAAACAGGGCGACATCCTGGAAGGCGCATTCGGGGAGTTCGCGCGCAATTCCAAGCCCCTGTACGACGCGCTGATCGGCGAGCGCGACCGCTTCATGGCCGCGCGCCTGCGCGAAGAGTCCACGCAAAACGCCAACGCCAAGCGTGTGTTGGTGGTGATCGGCGCCGGACACATGAAGGGCATTGAACGTGAACTTGCTGCACAAGCCGAGCCACCGCGCGCCATCATCGAACCGCTCGCGGCGAAACTGCCGGCGCCGAAGTGGCCGAAGTATTTCGCGATCGTCGTGATGCTCGCGATCTTCGCCGCGATCGGCTACCTGTTCTGGCGCAATGCCGCGATGGGTTGGCACGCGCTGCGTGACTGGGTGATCTATACCGCGGTGTTAAGCGCGATCGGCGCCGCCGTGGCCGGCGGCCACCCGCTGTCCGTGCTCACGGCCGCTGTCATGGGTCCGTTGAAACCGCTGCGACCACCCGGGCTTTCATCAGGAGTGTTCTCAGGCATGGTCGAGGCGTGGCTGCGCAAGCCGCGGGTTGCCGACTTCCAGTCATTGCGCCACGACCTGCTCAATGTTTCCGGCTGGTGGCGCAACCGCGTCGCGCGCACCCTGCTGGTGTTCATGCTCAGCAACCTCGGCACCATCGCCGGCGAATACCTGGCCGGCATCCGTATTTTCAGCCGACTGCTGTAGCGGCCATGGGCCGCTCCCACGAGCGCCTTGGTAGGTTGGGCTGACCCCGGACTTGATCCGGGGGAAGCCCAACACATTGCGCGCGTCGTGTTGGGCTTCCGCCGATGAAGCCGGCGTCAGCCCAACCTACGGTTGTTGCGGCGATGGGCCGCTGCCGCGATCCGCGCGATCATCCTCCGGAACTTGGCGGCGCCTTGCGCGGTCGATGAATAATCCGCGCCGGGTCGGCGAACGGGTGCCGTATCATGGGCACGACCGGACGACACGCCGGTCTCGGACAAGTTGACGCACGGGCAAGTTGACGCATGAGCGATCTATTGAACATCCTGGGTTCCGCATGGTGGATGATCGTCACCCTCGGCATCCTGGTCACCTTCCATGAATACGGGCACTTTCTGGTCGCGCGCCGCTGCGGCGTGAAGGTGTTGCGCTTTTCGATCGGTTTCGGCAAACCGATCAAGTCATGGTATGGCAAGGACGGCACCGAATATTGCGTGGCGTGGATTCCACTGGGCGGCTACGTGAAAATGCTGGACGCGCGCGAAGGCGACGTCGATCCGGCGGATCGCCCGCGCGAGTTCACCGGCAAGCCGATCTGGCAGCGCATCCTGATCGTGCTGGCGGGTCCTGGCTTCAACCTGATCTTCGCGGTGGCGGCGTTCTGGGCAATGCTGGTGATCGGCAAGCCCGACTTCCAGCCACTGGTGGGCGACGTAAGCCACATCGCGGCGCAAGCGGGTATCCAGAACGGTGACCGCGTATTGAGCGTTGCCGGGCAACCGATCGCGAATTGGACCGATCTGAGCCTCGCGCTGGCCAATGCCGCGCAAGGACGCGAACCCACCCCGTTGAAAGTACGCACGCCCGCGGGCGTGCTGCAAACGCACGTGTTGCACTTCGACAAGCTGCCACCGCACCCGAGCGACCAGGCCATCGTCGAACAAACCGGCATGATGCCGTTGCAGCGCACCCTGCCCCCGGTGGTCGGCAAGCTCGCACCCGACAGCGCGGCCGAGGCCGCGGGGCTCAAGGCCGGTGACCGAATCGTGAGCATCGACGGCGTTGCCATCCAGGATTGGAACCAGCTGGTCGAAGTCACCCACAAGCGTGCCGGACCGCACAACCTGTTGACGCTGCAGGTCGAGCGTGCCGGCCAGCAGAAGACTCTGCACCTGCAACCACGCCTGACCACCGAACCCGACGGCGGCAAGGTCTGGGCGATCGGCATCTACGCCAAAGTGGTGACCGCGAAATACGACACGGTGATGCGGCGCGGCCCGCTCGCAGCCATTCCCGATGCCTTCCATCAGATGTGGAATCTCACCGCGACCACGGTGCAAATGCTCGGCCACATGCTGACCGGTTCCGCATCGCTTGCAAATCTGTCCGGCCCGATTTCGATCGCCCAGTACGCGCAGACCTCGGCGGAAATGGGCCCCGCGTGGTTCCTGTATTTCCTCGGCATCGTCTCGCTCAGCCTCGGCGTCATGAACCTGTTGCCGATCCCGGTTCTCGATGGCGGCCACCTGCTGTATTACCTGGTGGAACTGGTCAAGGGCAGCCCGCTGTCCGATCGCACGATGGCGGCGGGGCAATACATGGGCATGGCCCTGTTGGTGATGTTGATGGGGCTGGCTTTCTACAACGACATCCTGAGGCTGGCTTCATGAAGATCCGCGCGAACGCCCCGCGCTGTCCGGCAATTCGCACGCCGTGGTTTTGGCAGGCATCGCCCCCCCATGCCGACGCCTGCCCGCAGCGCAACGGGCTTTGCGTTCATGCCTGATTCCCGCCGCTTTCCCGTGCGTGGCTGCGCCTGTACGATGCACGGTTTGCATCAGCAACCCTTGGAATCCCGGACCCGACGATGAAAAGAGTCGCCGCACTGATCCTGTTCGCCGCCCTCGCCATTCCGGTGGGTGCTTATGCGTTTCAGCCCTTCACCGTCAGCGACATCCGCATCGAAGGCTTGAAGCGCATCGCGGCCGGCACGGTGTTGAGCTATCTGCCCGTCGAACCGGGCCAGACGATGACCGATACCACCGCGCAAAAAGCCATCAAATCGCTGTTCAACACCGGCTTCTTCAGCGACGTCGAATTGGAGCGCCAAGGCGACATTCTGATCGTGAAGGTGGTCGAACGTCCGTCGATCGCCAGCCTCACCGTGCACGGCAACAAGGACATCAAGACCGACCAGTTGATGAAGGGCCTGAAGTCGGCCGGCCTCGCCACTGGCCAGACCTTCGATCGCCTCACGTTGGACCAGATGCGCCAGCAACTGGTCGCCCAGTACAACGACCGCGGCAAGTACAACGTCACGGTCGATCCGCACGTCACCAAACTCGATCGCAATCGCGTCGCCATCGATATCGAAATCAAGGAAGGCAAGGCCGCCAAGATCCAGGAAATCAACATCGTCGGCAATCACACGTTTACCGATCGCGAAATCCTGAAGGACTGGGAGTCGGGCACCCCGAACTGGACGTCGTGGTATTCCAACAACGACCAGTACTCGCGCGAGAAATTGTCGGGCGACCTGACCAAGTTGTCCTCGTATTACCTCGATCGCGGCTACGCCGACTTCAACATCACTTCTGCACAGGTCACGATCAGCCCGAGCAAGCGCGACATCTATATCGCGGCGGGGATCCACGAAGGCGACATCTTCAAGATTTCCAAGATCCACCTGCTCGGCACCCTGATCCTGCCGGAAGATGCGCTGCGCAAGGTGCTGCGCATCAAGCCCGGCGAGATTTTCAACCGCCACGACATCGAGCTTTCTTCCGATGCAATCACCAACGTGCTGTCCAACATCGGCTACGCATTCGCCAAGGTCCAGCCGGTGCCCAAGATCGACGAGAAAGACCACACCGTCGATCTGACGTTCTACATCCAGCCAGGTCCGCGCGTGTACGTGCGCCGCATCAACTTCCAGGGCAACACGCATACCCAGAACCAGGTGTTGCGCCGCGAAATGCGCCAGTACGAAGGCGCCTGGTATTCGCAAGCCGCGATCGACCGTTCCAAGGTGCGCCTGCAACGTCTCGGCTTTTTCAGCAGTGTCGATGTCAAGACGGTCAAGGTTCCCGGCACTACCGACGAGGTGGATCTCGACGTCAGCGTCAAGGAACAATCCTCCGGCCAGTTCCAGTTCGGCGTCGGTTACTCGCAGGTATCCGGGATCATCCTCAGCACCTCGATTGCCAACAACAACTTCCTCGGCACCGGCAACCGGGTATCCGCAACGTTCTCGAAGAGCCTGTTCTACAAGCAGTACCAGGTGTCGTTCTTCGACCCGTACCTGACCGACAGCGGCATCGGCATCGGCTACAACGCCAGCGTGTTGCAGCTCAACAACGGCGAACAGAACATCGCCTCGTACTATTCCGATACCGACTCGTTCAACACCTACCTGAGCTTCCCGATCAGCGAGACCGACAGCGTCAACGCCGGTATCGGTTTGAGCCAAACCCATCTCGATCTCATACCGGGCCTCACCCCGTTGATGTTTTTCGAGCAGGTCTACAAGATCGGCCATTACACGATGCACAACGCACCGCTGACCTTGTCCTATTCGCACGACACGCTCAACAAGTACTTCAAGCCGACCCGCGGCGGCTTGCAACAAATCAGCGCAGAGATCGCGCTGCCCGGCGCGACCGTTCCCTATTACAAACTGACTTTGTCCAGCAGCGACTATTTCCCGCTGCCGTTCGGTTTTACCGGCCACCTGTCCGGCACCCTCGCCTACGGCAAGGCCTATGGGTCCAAGGACATCTCGGTGCAATATGCCGATGCCCAAGGCAACATCCACACGATGTCGTTCCCGTTCTTCGAGAACTTTTATGCAGGCGGCGTGCGCGACGTGCGCGGGTTCCAGGACAACACTCTGGGTCCGCGCATCTGTTCGGGCCTGATCGACGCCAATGGCAAGCCGGATCCGAGTGCCCTCGCAACCAACGGTTACTGCAACAGCGGCGGTGGCTACGGCGGCCACGCGATGCCAATTGGCGGCGCCTTCAAGGTGCTGGGCAGTGCGGAACTGGTGTTGCCGTTCTTCAAGGACAACGACAAGGCGCGCATCTCACTGTTTACCGATATCGGCAACGTGTACGGCAGCTACAGCGACTTCGAAGCCTCCGACCTGCGTGCGTCGGTGGGCATTTCGCTGCAATGGATTGCCCCGGTCGGCCCGATCGTGATCAACCTGGCGCGGCCAATTCGCGACAAACCCGGGGACAAGCCGTACGAGGAAACGCTGCAGTTCTATTTCGGTCGCACCTTCTGACGGAAAGCAATCAAAGCACAGCAGTCCGCGAAAAACGCAAACAACGCGAATACAACCTTCCGGCCCAGATTCATGTTCGCCCTGGTTCTCGGCGAACTGTATTAATTACCGTTCACCCTCAGCAGCAGAACGAAGAATTTGTAGGGTGGATCAAGGCGCGCAGCGCCGGATCCACCGCTCACGCGGCTTGATCCGGCCTACTTGTTGAAACCAGAAGTATCACAAGGATACGGCCATTGGTATTTTCGTCTCTATTCGCGTTCATTTGCGTTCATTGGCGGACTGCTCCTGTTTTTGCATAACATTCGATGGGGCGAATGGAACGATCAACCAGCTATCGCATCGACGAACTGGCGCAGCGCTTCGGCCTCGAAGCGCGTGGCGACAGTGCGGGCGTCATTCATGGCGTCGCGCCGCTGGCGCGCGCGCAGCGTGATCAACTCGCCTTCCTCGCCAACCAGCGCTATGCGCCCGACCTCGCCCAGACCCAGGCTGGTGTGGTGGTCTTGCGCGCGGAACATGCCGACGCAAGCCCGGTGCCGGTACTGATCGCGAACGATCCGTACCTCGCCTACGCAAGGATCGCGACACTGTTTGAAACCATGCTTGGCGGGGAGCCCGGCATTCACCCGTCCGCCGTGGTGGCGCCAAGTGCCCATGTCGACGCCGGCGCAAGCATCGGACCGTATTGCGTCATCGAAGACCACGCCGTGATCACAGCCGGCGCAGTGCTGGGACCGCATTGCGTAGTGGGTCCGGATTGCGTCGTCGGTGCGCAATCGCGGCTTGGCGCACGCGTCACCCTGGTCACGCGCGTCGTACTCGGCAAGCGCGTCCTGATCCACGCCGGTGCGGTGCTCGGCGCCGACGGCTTTGGCATCGCGCGCGGCGAGGATGGTTGGGTCAAGGTTCCGCAACTTGGCGGCGTGCGCGTTGGCGACGACTGCGAAATCGGCGCAAATACCACCATCGATCGCGGTGCGCTGGAAGACACCGTGCTGGAAAACGACGTGCGCCTCGACAACCAGATCCAGATCGCCCACAACGTGCACATCGGCGCGCATTCTGCGTTGGCCGGCTGCGCGGCGGTCGCTGGCAGCGCCCGGATCGGTCGCGATTGCCTGATCGGTGGCAACGCCGGGGTACTCGGGCACCTTGAAGTCACCGACGGCGTTACCATCACCGCCAAAAGTCTCGTGACCCATTCGATCCATGTACCGGGCGTGTATTCTTCCGGTGCGCCGATCGAGGAAAACCGCGAGTGGCGCCGCAACGCCGCGCGCATGCGGCAGCTCGACCGGATGGCGCGTCGCATTGCTGCACTCGAAAAACAACTGAAAACATTGACCTGAGGAACGTAGATGAACGACATCGCCACCCCGACGACCTTGCCGCTCGGCGCGGAGCAGATTGCGGCCATCCTGCCGCATCGCTATCCGTTCCTGCTGGTCGATCGGGTGGTCGAACTGAACCTTGGCAAAAGCATCGTTGCGCTCAAGAACGTCACCGTGGGCGAACCATTTTTCCAGGGCCATTTCCCTGGCCACCCGGTCATGCCGGGTGTGCTGATCGTCGAGGCACTGGCGCAGGCTTCCGGCCTGCTGATCGGTTTGTCGGGTACCTATTCGGTCGAACACCGCCCGATTTTCTATCTCGCCAAGGTCGACAATGCGCGTTTCCTCAAGCCCGTCGTGCCGGGCGACCAACTGCGCCTGGAAGTGCAACTGAAACGCCTGCTCCGCGGCATGGGCATCTTCAACGCACGCGCCGTGGTCGACGGCAAGGAAGCAGCCACTTGCAACCTGATGTGCGCGGAATCGAGCCGGTGACGCCGGGGCAGCCAGGCATCCACCCCACCGCTGTCGTCGATCCGGGCGCCAGACTCGCCGACAACGTCACGATAGGCCCCTTTGCCGTCGTCGACGCGGAAGTCGAGATCGGACCGGGCAGTACGGTCGGCGCGCATGCGCTGATCCAGGGCCCGACCCGCATCGGGCGCAACAACCACATCCATGCCTACGCTTCGCTCGGGGGCGATCCCCAGGACAAGAAATACGCCGGCGAGCGCAGCGAGCTGATGATCGGCGACGGCAATACCTTCCACGAATTCGTCACGATCAATCGTGGCACGGTCGAAGGTGGCGGCGTCACCCGGATCGGCGATGACAACTGGGTCATGGCCTACGTGCACGTCGCGCACGATTGCAACGTCGGCAGCCACACCATCCTCGCCAACAATGCGACGCTGGCTGGCCACGTCGAACTCGGCGACCACGTGGTGCTCGGCGGGTTCGCGGGCGTGCACCAGTTCTGCAAGGTCGGTGCGCACGCATTCGCGGCCATGTACGCCGCCATCAATCGCGACGTTCCACCCTTCATCTACGTCGCCGGACAATTCGCGGTACCGCGCGGCGTCAATGCCGAAGGCCTGAAACGCCGCGGCTTCGACGCCGCACGCATCACCGCGATCAAACGCGCGTACCGCACGCTGTACCTTTCGCACAAGACCCTGGAAGAAGCCCGCACAACGTTGTCCGACCAGGCGCAAACCAGCGAAGATGTCGCCGAACTTTGCCGATTCATCGACCGCAGCGAACGGGCGTTGGTGAGGTAACACCGGGGCTCGGGGCTCGGGACTCGAGAAAGCATAACCACCCCGTCGTCATTCCGGGGCCATTGCCGGCTCCGTTGGCGATGGAACCTGGAATCCAGCGCCTTTGCTTCTAAAATCAGCGCAAGATTCCAGCTAGTGCTGGCATCGCCAATCAACACATGGTTCTCGCCTGCGCGGGAATGACGACAGAATCTCAATGTCCCCACCCGATCCCGAGTCCCGAGTCCCGAGTCCCGTCTTTGTCCTGGTGGCCGGCGAAGACTCCGGCGACCAACTCGGCGCAGACCTGATCGAAGCCCTGCGCGTGCGCTTCCCCGACGCGCGTTTCGTCGGCGTCGGCGGGCCGCGCATGCGGGCGGCCGGTTTCGATGCCTGGCACGACATCGGGGAACTGTCGGTGATGGGATTCGCCGAAGTGCTGCGCCATCTGCCGCGCCTGCTGCGCTTGCGCGCGTCGCTGGCAAGGCGAATAACCGCGCTGAAACCGGACGTTTTCATCGGCATCGACGCGCCGGATTTCAACCTTGGCCTTGAAAAGAAGCTGAAGCAGACCGGCATCCACACGGCACATTACGTCAGCCCCTCGATCTGGGCATGGAAGGAAAAACGCGCCGGTACGATCAACGAAAGTGCCGATTGCGTGCTGTGCCTGTTCCCGATGGAACCCGCGATTTATGCGAAGCATGGCGCCAGCGCGCAATTCGTCGGCCATCCGTTGGCGGATCGGTTTCCGCTCGCTCCGGATCGGGACTCGGCGCGCCGCGATCTCGGCCTCGACCCGGCGACGCCTGTACTGGCCGTGCTGCCGGGCAGTCGACTATCGGAAATCCATCGCCTCGGCGCGATTTTTCTCGACGCCGCCCAGCGCGTGGCCGCGCAAATTCCCGGATTGCAGATTGTGGTGCCGGCTGCGAACGAGCGGTGCCGCGACGCGATTGAAACGCTACTGAAGAAGTCGGGACTCGGGACTCGGGACTCGGGACCCGGCAAGGCAACAGCCGTGCATTCTGTCGCAGCATCAGAAAGCCCGTTGCATGATTCCGCCGGCCGCACATCGAAAATGAAACACCTGCCGAATCCCGAGTCCCGAGTCCCGAGTCCAGTGCTTCTGAACGGCCACGCCCACCGCGCCATGATCGCCGCCGACGTGGTATTGCTCGCGTCGGGCACCGCCGCACTGGAAGCCATGCTGGCCAAGCGCCCGATGGTGGTGGGTTACCGCATCGCACCGCTGACTCACTTCATCGTCAAGAGTTTCGGGATGTTGAAGACGAGCGTCTATTCCCTGCCCAACATTCTCGCCGGCCGAACGCTGATCCCCGAGCTGATGCAACGCGACTGCACGCCGGCAAAGCTCGCCGACGCCGTCCTGCAATGGTTCCACAGCCCCGGCCGCCGCACCGAGCTGACCCACGAGTTCGAACGCATGCATCTTGCCCTGCATGCCGGCGGCGGCGCAGCAGCCAACGCGGCACGTGTCATCGAACGGATGCTCGACTCGCAGCCGCTACCGGGGGAAGCCGAACGTGCGGGCTGAATGCCGCCAACCACAGGCAAACTCGTTGCGCGAGGCCGTGCTTGTCGCCGGCGTCGACGAGGCCGGACGCGGCCCCCTTGCCGGACCGGTGGTCGTGGCGGCGGTGATCCTCGACCCTGCGCGCCCGATCGACGGCCTTGCCGATTCGAAACAATTGACCGCACTCCGGCGCGAAGCGCTGTACGGACAGATCGTCGCGCGCGCGATCGCGCATAGCGTCGTGCGAATCGAGGCCGCCGAGATCGATCGCATCAATATCCTGCAGGCCACGCTGCTCGGCATGACCCGCGCTCTGGAAACGCTCGCGATCGTGCCCGTCTCGGCACTGATCGACGGCAACTGTCTGCCGAAATCGTTGCCCTGCCCCGCGCGTGCGATCGTGCAGGGTGACGCCACCGAACCCGCGATCAGCGCCGCGTCGATTCTCGCCAAGGTCACCCGCGATCGACTCCTGTGCGAATACGAAACGCGTTGGCCCGGTTACGGTTTCGCGCAACACAAGGGTTATCCTACTCCCGCGCATTTCAAAGCGCTGCGCCGGCTTGGCCCGTGCCCCGAACACCGCCGCAGCTTCGCGCCGGTGCGGGAGCTATGCGCGAGCACCGAGCGCGTGACCGACATCGCCTGAAGCCATTGGGCTCTCACGACTCGCGCGCAGGGCGCGCTCCCACCAAAAATCTGAAACGCCCCGACTTGGTGGGAACCCTAACCTGGTGGGAGCGGGCCGGCGCGTAGCGCCGTCTTTTGCTGTTGCCCGCGACAGGCATTGCGGCGCATCGACTCGCGCGCATGCCGCGCGCACGCAAAAACGCTGCCAGTGAGCTGTCAAGCTTGCCGCTCTCGCCGAGGGACAATAGTCTTGCCGGATTACTACGACGCGCAACATGCCGATCCCCTACATCCACCTGCGCACGCACAGCGAATACTCGCTGCGCGATTCGACCATCCGCGTTCCGGAAAAGCCCGAGTACGGCGATCCGGCCAAGGCCAAGCATGCCAATTTGGTGAGCCGAGCGGTGGAACTCGGGCTGCCGGCGCTGGCACTGACCGACGATTCCAACCTGTTCGCACAGATCAAGTTTTACCGCGCGGCCGAAAAGGCGGGGATCAAGCCCATCGTCGGTTGCGATGTGTGGATCGCCGATCCCGAAGACCCGACCCGACCAAACCGCCTGACGCTGCTGTGCCGCGACCACAGCGGTTATCTCAATCTTACCCGGTTGATTTCGCGTGGCTGGCTGGAAGGCCAGCACGCCGGCCGCACGCAGTTGCAGGCGGAGTGGCTGGCAGGCGCGACCAGCGGGTTGTTCGCGCTTGCGGGTCGCGACGGCCATGGTGGACGCCTGCTGGTCGCGGGGCGCGAACACGATGCGCTCGCCAGCCTCGACGCCCTGCGCCGACATTTTGGTGACGGCCTGTACCTGGAACTGACCCGCACCGGACGTGAAGGCGAGGAAGCCTTCAATGCCGGCGCATTGCAACTCGCCGCGCAGCTCGACCTGCCGGTGCTGGCCAGCAACGATGTGCGCTTCCTCGACGCTGACGATTTCGAAGCACACGAAGCGCGCGTGTGCATCCAGCAGGGCTACCAACTCGGCGATCCGCGCCGGCCGCACGACTATTCGCCGGAGCAGTGGCTGAAACCACCCGCCGCGATGGCGGAATCGTTCGCCGATCTCCCGGAAGTCCTGGACAACACGGTCGAACTTGCCAAGCGCTGCAATCTCGAATTGTCGTTCGGCAAATATTACCTGCCGGCATTTCCGGTACCCGAACGGCACACGCTGGAATCGTGGATCGCCGATCAGTCGCGCGAAGGGCTGGAACAACGCCTGGCCGAAGGGGGCTTGGCCGAGGGCCATACCCGCGAGGATTACGAATCGCGCCTGGAGCTCGAACTCGACGTGATCGGCAAGATGGGTTTCGCCGGCTACTTCCTGATCGTGTCGGACTTCATTCGCTGGGCCAAGTCGCGCGACATTCCGGTAGGGCCGGGCCGCGGCTCGGGCGCGGGTTCGGTGGTGGCATGGTGCCTGAAGATCACCGACCTCGATCCGCTGCGCTTCGGGCTGCTGTTCGAGCGTTTCCTCAACCCCGAACGCGTGTCCATGCCCGACTTCGACGTCGATTTCTGCATGGAACGCCGCGACGAAGTGATCGCCTACGTCGCCGACAAATACGGTCGCGACCAGGTCAGCCAGATCATCACCTACGGGTCGATGGCGGCCAAGGCGGTGTTGCGCGACTGCGGGCGCGTGCTCGGCATGCCATACGGGCAGGTCGACAAGATCGCGAAATTGATCCCGCGCATGCCGCTCGATCTGACCCTCGGCGACGCACTCGGCATCAGCGAAAAATCGCGCAAGGAACCCGACCGCGTGGTGCGCGAATTCTGCGATCTTTACCAGCAGGACGACGAAACGCGCACCCTGGTTGATCTCGCGCTGAAACTGGAAGGCCTCGCGCGCAACGCCGGCAAGCACGCCGGCGGCGTGGTGATCGCGCCGACTCCGCTCACCGATTTCGCACCGCTGTACTGTGAACCCGGTGGCGGTGGCGTCGTCACGCAATACGACAAGAACGACGTCGAAACGGTCGGTCTGGTCAAGTTCGACTTCCTTGGCCTGCGTACCCTCACCATTCTCGACTGGGCGGTGAAGGCCATCAACGCGCGTCGCGCAAAAGCCGGCGAAGCCCCGCTCGATCTCGCGCATCTGCCACTGGACGACGCCGAAACCTACAAGCTGTTCCGAGATGCCCGCACCATCGCGGTGTTCCAGTTCGAAGGCAACGGCATGCAGCGGCTGCTGAAGGACGCTAAACCCGATTGCCTCGAAGACCTGATCGCACTGAACTCGCTGTTCCGTCCCGGGCCGATGGAGCTGATCCCCAACTACGTCGCGCGCAAGCACGGTCGCGAACCGGTCACCTACCCCGACCCTCGCGTCGAACCGATCCTGAAAGAGACCTTCGGCATCATGGTGTATCAGGAGCAGGTGATGCAGATGGCGCAGATCGTCGGCGGCTATTCGCTGGGCGGCGCCGACCTGTTGCGACGCGCGATGGGCAAGAAGGTGCCGGCTGAAATGGCCAAGCACCGCGCAATTTTTCGTGACGGCGCGGTGCAGAACGGCGTGCCCGAGAAGAAGGCCGACGCGATTTTCGACCAGATGGAAAAGTTCGCGGGCTACGGCTTCAACAAGTCGCACGCTGCCGCGTATTCGCTGGTCGCCTACCAGACCGCCTG
>JBOHYW010000058.1:0-19751 GCA_050738155.1 Rhodanobacteraceae bacterium | reverse complement strand
GTGATCCACTGCACGTTGAGCATCGCGCCGAGCCAGGTGATGGTCCACGCACGCACCGCCGAGATCACGGCCTGGAACAGCGCCACCAGCAAGAACCCGATCCCGAGCAGGGTAAGCAGGTTCTTGTCGGCCGACACCAGCACCTGATCCAACACCCACTGCAGGTAGAACGGCCCGACCAGCGCGAACACTTCCAACGCCAGCGCCAGCACGAAAATCTGGATCAACGCACCCGGCAGGCCCTTCACTTTGCCGGTAAGTGCACGAAGCGAAATCGACTCGCGTGCCTTGACCGGTTTGAAATCGGCGCGAAGCGTCAGCTCAAGCGCCACGCCGGTGAAGTGTTTGGAAATTTCCGCGTCCGAGAGCTTGCATACACCACGCGCCGGATCGTGGATCACCGCACCTCGGGCACTAGCCTGCTTCAGCACCACGAAATGATTCAAGTTCCAGTGCAGGATGCAGGGGGTCTTGAGTTCCGTCAGTTCTTCCAGTTCCAGCCGCAGCGGGCGCGTTTCAAAACCCAGCTTCGCGGCCATCTCCATCACCCGCGTGAGATTGGCGCCCTTGAGCGACGTCGAATATCTGCGGCGTAACGAGGGCAGGTCGACGTCGTGGCCGTGGTAGCGCGCAACCATCGCGAGCGATGCAAGCCCGCACTCGGCCGCCTCGGTCTGCAGGATTACCGGCAACTTGCGCCGCCAGCCCCATTGCAGGCCGCGAAGAAAACCGCCATCCATGGCCGCGCGGGCGCTCATCCGTGGCGAACCCCATGCGCTGCGTTCGTGGCCAATTGCTCGCGCAACCCATACAACGGCTCGAACACCCACTGCCACAGACTGCGGCGATCCAGCAGGATGTCGGCGTTCAAGGCCATGCCGGGTTTCAGCGCCTCGGCCTTGCCGTAAGCATCGATGGTTTGATGATCGAGCCTGACCAGCACGCGGTACAGCGGCGTCGCCACATTCCGGCCCAGCAGGCTCGCGACCTCGGCCGGACTGAGCGCACTGCGCGAAACCTGCACCACGTGCCCGTACTGCTGGCCGAACTTCTGGTACGGAAATGCCTGATAACGCAGGACCACCCGATTGTCCGGTGACACGAACCCGATCGCGCTGCTCGGCACCAGCAACTGCGCCTGCAATGTCGAACCCTGTGGCAGGATCGACAACAATGACTGGCCCGCGGCGACGTGCTGGCCGGACTTGACCAGCAAGGTCGATACGATCCCGGCGCCGGGCGCGCGCAGCACCGTACCGCGCTCGGCCTCGCTCTCCGCCAATTGCGCGTCGAGTTGGGCAAGCTGGCCGCGCAACTGGTTGGACTTAGCTGCAGTGTCCAGCGGCAATTGTGTGAACTGTGCCTTGAGGCTGCTCAACTGCTGTTGCGTATCCAGCCGCTGGCGGGCGAGCGTCTTGATCCCGGCCCGTTGCGAGAGCGCATTGGCCTGGTACTGGTCGAACTCGACGGTCGAGATAATGCCGCGCTGGTGCAAAGGCCCTGCCTTTTGCAGCAGATTCGTCGTGGTGTCAGCCTGCTGCCGCTGCAGCGCGAGTTGACCGTCGATCTGGTGGATTTGCGCCGCCAGCATGCCGATGCGGGTCCGCAGGTCGTTCGCCTGCGCGGCAGACCGCGGTTGCAGGTTGGCGAGAGTGATGCGCACTTGCGCTTCCTGCGCGCGCAGTTGCGTGCTGACCACGGCATGGGTGTCGCCCATGCTGGCACTGACCAGGTTCGCGGAAATCTCGACCAGCGGCTGACCCGCTTTGACGTGCTGACCTTCATGCACGAAGGTGCGGGTGACGGTGCCGGTGGTCTGCGCGGCCAACGCCAGCATGCCGGCACCGGGTTGCAACTGCCCGCTTACCGTTTCGCGGCGCGTGTAGTGCCCCAAAGCCAGGAACGCGACGATCGCGACGGCCAGCGTCAGCGCCAGCAGCGTCCACCATTTGAACGACAGCGGCGTCGCCAGATTGATGGCTCCAAGCCACTGCCCGTGCTGCGCTTGCAGCACTTCGCGCCGAAACAACCCTTCCTGAGCCATTTCCCTGAATCCCCTGTTCACTTCCGTTGTCATCGCGTTCAAGGAACGCGCCGAATCTCCACGGATGCCGCCTTGCGCTTTCAGGAAAACGCAGCGGCCGGGGATGTGTCAAGTCTTGATCTTGCAATTGCAATGCGCAACTCGCGCACACGCGTAACAGAACAACCTTTCAGGAATCTTTCTGGAAAAGTGAGACCCAGCACACGCCGATCGACTGCAATCACGCAGCTTGGACTGCCGCCTCAGCCCACACCACCGGCGCGCGCCGCGACATCCAAAGCAGCACGAGACCGACGATGATCAAGGGAATGGATTGCACCTGTCCCATGGTCAGCCAACCGGTGTGGAACAGATATCCGATCTGGACGTCCGGTTCGCGGATGAATTCGATGCCGAACCGGAAAATGCCGTACAGCAATGCGAACAGCCCGGAGACTGCATAACGATGCCGCGGTTTGACCGAGAACACCCACAACACGGTGAACAACACCACGCCTTCCAGGAAGAATTCGTACAGTTCGGAAGGCTGGCGTGCATACGCATCCAGCACCCCGCTCGGATACAGCGCGTGCAACTGCGCCACCGTCATGCCGGCAAACTTCGGGTTGTCCTGCAATGCGTGCGGATAGATCATCGCCCACGGCAGCGTGCTGATCTTGCCCCACAGCTCGCCGTTGATGAAATTGCCGATGCGGCCAAGACCCAGCCCGATCGGCACCAGCGGCGCAACGAAATCGACCACGTCGAAATAATGCTTCACGTTCGCGCGGTGGCGCCACCACCACCACAAACTGGCAATGAGCACACCAAGCAGCCCGCCGTGGAACGACATGCCGCCATCCCACACCCGGAACAACTGCAAAGGATCCGTCCATACCCAACTGATCGGCTGGTACGTCAGCATGTACCAGATGCGCCCGCCGACGATGATTCCCAACATGCAGTAGAACGCGAGATCGAGGAACGGATCGCGATCGACCCTGAGCCTACCCTGCTTGCGCCGGTACTCCCCCAACGCCAGCCCTCCGATGAATCCGCCGAGATACATCAACCCGTACCAGCGCACCCCGAACGAAAAGATGTGGAATGCGATCGGGTCGATATCGACGAAAAAAGGATGGGTCATTGGGTTCGGACTGGAAGCCGGAAAACAGGCATCTTACAAGCTCGTCATTCCAGACGCCGCGCAGCGGCGATCCGGAATCCGCTTATCGGCCGTCCAGCTCCTGATTGACACTCCGCAAGCACACAGACGGATTCCCGGTTCCACGCTGTGCGTGGCCCCGGAATGACGCCAATCTTGACGGCGCTCTCACGCTGGAAGTACGCGGCAAACAAACCCTTTGAGGTACTCCGTCTCCGGAATCGCCGGGTGAACCGGATGGTCCGGCGCCTGCTGCAATTGCTGCAATACCTGTACGTTGCGATCGAGATGGCGCGCGCCGCGTTGTACCGCGTCCAGCAACGCCGTACGCGACATATGGTATGAACACGAACAGGTGACGAGGATGCCGTCACGTGCCAACACCTGCATCGCCAGTTCGTTGATGCGGCGGTAGGCCAGTGCGCCTTCTTTCAGGTCCTTCTTGCGCTTGACGAACGCCGGCGGATCGAGGATCACCAAGTCGAAATGTTCGCGCTTTTCGCGCAAAGCTTTCAGGTAATCGAATGCATCCGCGCGTTCGGCATGCACGCGATCGGCGAGGCCGTTGCGCTCGGCATTTTGTCCAATCAACTTCACCGCCGATGCCGACGCATCCACGCAGGTCACTTCCTTGGCACCCATCGCCGCGGCGCGCAGACCCCAGGCGCCCAGATACGCGAACATGTCGAGCACGCGCTTGCCCTTGACGAACGGCGCCAGCGCGTCGCGGTCGCTGCGCTGGTCGTAGAACCAGCCGGTTTTCTGGCCACCGATCGCATCAACGGCAAACTCGATACCGCCCTCGCGCACCCGCAACGCACCCGGCGGTTCACCAAAGCCTATATCGGCATAGGCCATCAAGCCTTCGAGTTCGCGAATACCGGCGTCGTTCTTCCAGATCAACGCGCGTGGTTTTACCACCTTCTGCACGGCCGCTTCGATCTGCGGTTTCAGGCGCTCGACGCCGGCGGTGGTCGCCTGCGCCACGATTACGTCGTCGAAGCGATCCAGCGTCAGGCCCGGCACGCCGTCTGATTCGCCGTACAACAATCGATAAAACGGCTCGTCATGCAGCCGCTCGCGCAATGCCAGCGCCACCTGCAGACGATGCGTCAACAATGATGCATCCAGCGGGTGATCCACGCCGCGCGCCACCAACCGCGCGCAAATGAGCGAGTGCGGATTCACGTAGCCGACGCCGATCGGCTTGCCGCTGGCCGCGACGATCGCGCACGCCTCACCCGCCTCGAACGTATTCAATGGCGAACGCGCGACGTCGACTTCGTTCGCGAACACCCATAGATGTCCGGCGCGCAGGCGCGCATCCTCGCCGCGTTTCAGGTACAGCGCGGGGTATTCGATGGTCGTATCCATGGTTTGCTATGCCGAGGCAACGTGACAACATAGTGCAAGCCGAGCCGTGTGGGCAAGCCAAATTGCACGCGATAGTAGCTTGGTCGGGATATCCGTTCATCCTGAGCGCAGGCACCGGCTTTGAAAAAGGCGGAGCCGAAGTCGAAGGACAGATAGCGCTTCGACTTCGTTCGCTACGCTCAGCACGAGCGGGATAGGAATTCAAACTTTACCGCTCCCGCACGGCAGCCCGTTGCTCATGCCAAACCGCCTCGCCAACGCCTCCAGCCCATACCTGCGCCAGCACGCCGGCAATCCGGTCGACTGGCAGCCATGGGACGACGCCGCGCTGAATCACGCGTGTGCAACCGATACGCCCATCCTGTTGTCGATCGGCTACAGCGCCTGCCACTGGTGTCACGTGATGGCGCACGAATGCTTCGAGAAGCCGGCGATCGCCGAATCGATGAATGCGCGCTTCGTCAACATCAAACTGGATCGCGAGGAACGGCCCGACATCGACCATGTTTTCCAGCTCGCGCATCAGGCGATGAGCGGGCGCGGCGGCGGCTGGCCGCTCACCGTGTTCCTCGATCCGCAGGATCTCACGCCCTTCTTCATCGGCACGTATTTTCCGCCCACGCCCCGACATGGCCTGCCCGGCTTCCCGGAAGTGCTTGAAAGAGTCCGGGACTATTTCGATACCCATCGCGAGGAACTGCGCACCCAGTCGGGACAGTTGCGCGAGTGGCTGCAGCGCGCGCAAGCCGGCAGCACCAACGACCGCCCCGATGCGGAAACTACGGCCGGCATTGCCCTGCAACGCATCGCCGCACGTTTCGATCCCGAATGGGGCGGCACGCGCGGTGCACCGAAATTCCCGCACGCAGCAGAACTGGAATGGTTGCTGGATATCGCCTCGGACGAGAACGAAGGTGCGGCAGGGCCGGACGCCAATCCGGCCGTGCGGGCAGGGAAAGACGGCGTTTCACGCGCCGTCTCCCAGAGGGAGAAGGCAAAACGGATGGCGCAACTCACTCTCGCGACGATGGCCACGCGCGGTCTGCAGGACCACCTCGGCGGCGGTTTCTTCCGCTACTGCGTAGATGCGGACTGGACGATCCCGCACTTCGAAAAGATGCTGTACGACAACGCGCAACTGCTGCCGCTGTATGCGCGGCTCGCCCGCGCATACGAAAATGGACATGACGCGCGGCTTGCCCGCGCATATGAAAGTGAACATGCCGCGCGGATTGCTGCAACTGATGCTGTCGATGCAGAGTTGCGAACGGTGGCGCGCGCTGCCACAAGCGGCATCGTCGACTGGCTCGATCGGGAAATGACCGCGCCTGACGGCGCCTTCTACAGCTCGCTCGATGCCGACAGCGAGGGTGAAGAAGGCCGGTTTTACCTTTGGACCCGCAAACAGTTCCGCGCCGCGTTTCCCGATGGAGAATTCGCGTTGGCCGAAGCTGCTTTCGGTGTGGACGTCGACCCCAATTTCGAAGGGCACGCCTGGCATCTGCTGCGCGCTACCCCGATTGCAGACCTCGCATCCCGCTCCGGCAAGACGCTCGCAGAAATGGCGGAACGGCTCGACGAAGCGCGCGGGCATTTGCTCGATGCACGTTCGCAGCACACACGCCCGAGCCGCGACGACAAAATCCTCACAGCGTGGAACGCACTCACGATTTCAGGCCTCGCACGCACCGCGCGCCTGCTCGACGACGAGCGCTGCGCAGATCTTGCAACGCGCGCATTGTCCGCGCTGCGCGAATCAGCATGGATCGACGGCGAGTTGTTCGCCAACATCGCGGAACCGGCAACGCGCATTCCGGGCTTCCTCGACGATCATGCACTGCTGCTGGATGCGCTGCTCGAGATGACACAGCTTGCGTTCGACCCGCGTGACCTTGACTGGGCGATCGCGCTGGCCGACAGCTTGCTCGCCAAGTTCGAGGACCGCGACAACCGCGGCTTCTGGTTCTCGACCGCACAACACGCAACGCCGCTCGCGCGCGGACGCAGCTTCACCGACGACGCCCTGCCGAATGGCAATGGCATGGCAATCCTCGGCCTGCTGCGACTGGGCCATCTGCTCGGGCGCAGCGATTATCTTGACGCAGCGGAACGTGCGCTCGGCGCCGCGGCGGGCGCGCTCGGGCAATATCCGGATGCCTGCCCAACCTTGCTGCGCGCGCTGCGCGAATACGATTCTCCCCGCAGGCAAATTGTGATTCGCTGCACACGGGAACAGGGAATCGCTTGGCAAGCAGCGCTGCGCGACGCTGGCGCGATGGCAAGCAGCGGCGCCGACATCTTCATCATTCCGAGCGAATTCGAAAATCTGCCCGGCGTGCTGGCTGCACGCAACACAATCGGTGATGAAGGCACCGCGTGGATCTGCGAAGGCACGTCCTGCCGCGCGCCGGTCAACTCACCGAGCGAATTGGCGGTCGCATTGCCGGCCCATGCCAGCTCCGGCCTGCGGCCTTGAGCTGGCCTACGAAGATTGGATGGGCCGAATTCGGTAGGCCGGTTCAAGCAGCGCAGCGACGGAACCGGCAGGGCAGGCAGGGCGGGAGAAGCGCAGCAAGCGTAGGTTGGGCTGAGCAATGCGAAGCCCAACGATTACCACGATTCAGGCATTGGGCTTCACTGCGTTCAGTCCAACCTACATGGATACGCCTTGGACCCGCCTACCGCCCCGCCCCCGGCGGCAGATAAAGCTCCAGCAGGTTGTGCGTCGCCTCAATGCCCACCAGTGCGCCTTCTTTCCAATGCTCCTGGCGGAACTGATCGCTCATGAAGCCGATGATCCGGTCCCACGAGTCCGGTGGCACGCGCGCCGTCACGCCGCGGTCGACAATAATTTCGATGGTGTAATCGCCGAGCAGGATGTAGATCAGCACCCCGGTGCGACGCTCCGAATCCCACACCTTCAAATCGCCGAACACATTCTCCGCGCGCGCACGCACCCGTCGACCGCCGAGCAGGTAGCGCGCCGGCAAACGCGCCTCGACCACGAAACAGATTTCGCCATCGTGGCGCGCCTCGCCGGCCATAATCGCCTGCTCGATCGCCTGCATCGCTTCCGGCGGAAACGCACGGCGAGCCGGCGCATGAAACCAATGACGAAGCCAGCGCACCCGATCCATCACCACGCCCCCGTGCGCGCGCCGAGGATCACGACCCAGATCACCAGCACGTTCGCCATCAACAGGAACACCGCCGCCGAACCCATGTCCTTGGCGCGCCCCGCGATCACGTCGTACTCGGGCCACAGTTTGTCCACGATCGCCTCCAGCCCCGAGTTCAACATCTCTGCCGCCAGTACCGGCAACAGCGACCCGGCCAGCAAGGCCTTTTCGATCGCACCGTCACCCAGCCACAGCCCGATCGGAAACAGGATCACGCACAGGATCACTTCCAGCCGGAACGACGCCTCCACGCGCCAACCCGCACGCAGGCCTTGCATCGACCAGATGAACGCCGCCCAGATCTGGCGCGGACCGCGATTGATGTTGCTGGGCATGCGTTGTGGTCCCCGTCGTCGGATTGATCGTCGTCGCGCCGGCCGGCACTTGCCACGAATACCGGGCGCGCGCCAGCATACGACGCCAAGACGATTGCCGCGACCCTCGCGGCGGGGGAGACAAGCATGCGAACACGGCGCAGGTGGTTACCGCTGGTCTTGGTGATTCCCTTCATCGCGCTGTTGTGGGTGCCGTTCTACAACCGCACGCAGCCGACAATCGCGGGATTCCCGTTCTTTTATGTGTGGCAATTCGCGTGGGTGGTGCTGGCGGCGCTGCTGACGTGGGTCGTACATCGCTGGTGGCGCGCATGAGCGCCGTCCGGTTCGACGGCACCGCACTCGGGGTGTTCGCATTCTTCTTCGTGCTGGTCACAGTGCTGGGGTTCTTCGCAGCGCGCTGGCGACGCGGCGATCTCAATCACCTCAGCGAATGGGGCTTGGGTGGCCGCCGCTTCGGCCCGTTCGTCACCTGGTTCCTGCTGGGTGGCGATCTTTACACCGCCTACACGCTGATCGCGGTGCCGGCGCTGGTGTACGCAGTCGGCGCCTACGGTTTCTTCGCGATGCCGTACACCGTGTTCGTGTATCCGATCGTGTTCCTGACCATGCCGCGCCTGTGGAACGCATGCAGGAAACACGGCTGGATCACCTCGGCCGATTTCGTGGAGGGCCGCTACGGCAGCCGCGGCCTCGCGCTTGCCGTTGCAGTGACTGGCGTGCTCGCGACCATGCCGTACATCGCGCTGCAACTGGTGGGGCTGGAAAAAGTGTTCGAGGCGATGGGCTTGGGCACGCTCGGGATCGGCCGGGAAACACCGCTGATCATCGCGTTCGTGATCCTTGCGCTGTACACGTATTCAAGCGGCCTGCGCGCGCCGGCGCTGATCGCGTTTGTCAAGGATGCGATGCTCTACATCACCGTGATCGCAGCGGTGGTGTTCATCCCGATCAAGCTGGGCGGTTACGGCGCGATCTTCGACGCCGCCGAAAAAGCGTTTGCCGCGAAGGGCGGCGACACCGGCATCCTGCTGAAGCCCGACCAGTACTGGTCGTTCGCAACCTTGGCGCTGGGTTCCGCGTTCGCGCTGTTCCTGTATCCGCACGCGACCACTGCAACGCTGTCGGCCAACAGCCCTGCCACCATCCGCCGCAATGCGGTGTGGCTGCCCGCCTACAGCATCATGCTGGGGCTGGTCGCGCTGCTCGGCTACATGGCGCTGGCCGCGCACGTAGATGTCAAGGACGGCTCAATGGCGGTGCCGGCACTGATCAATGCGAGCTTCCCGCCATGGTTCGCAGGATTCTGTTTCGCCGCGATTGCACTGGGCGCGCTGGTACCGGCGGCGATCATGTCGATTGGCGCAGCCAACCTGTTCACCCGCAACATCTGGCGGCCGTACGTGAACGACAAGCTGACGAACGCGCAGGAATCGCGCATCGCCAAGAACATCTCGCTGCTGGTGAAATTCGGCGCGCTGCTGGCGGTGTTGTACCTGCCGACGAAATTCGCGATCGACCTGCAACTGCTGGGCGGCATCTGGATGCTGCAGATTTTCCCGGCGGTGATCTGCGGCCTGTACACGCGCTGGTTGCGCTCATCGGCGCTGCTGGCAGGCTGGCTCGCCGGCATGATCCTGGGCAGCGCACTGGCATACGCGCAAGGCTTGAAACCCGTCTACACCTTCGTCTTCGGCGACGCCCACTACGGCATCTACATCGGCCTGCTGGCGCTGGTCGTCAACTTCGTTGTTGCCATCGCCCTGACACCCGTCGCCGCGATGCTCAAGCACCAAGCGCCGGGTGACCGCACGCAAAAGGTTGATTTCGAGGACGCGGTTCTCGATTGACCCACCGCAGACAACCCTTTCATCGTTTGACGGTTTCGACGATCGGTTTGCCATTCACGACCTTGAAGTGGAATACGTACCACAGGCTGAAAGGTTTACGCGTCAGCCGCCAGGTGCCGGCGAGATCCGGCTTCTTCATCCATAGCGGCGTGAACGTCCATTGCAGCGTTGCGTTTTGGACGGCCGTGTCGAACAACGCCCGATCCGATCGCGGGGCCGTATTCGAAACCGGATACACGCCTTCGACCTTGCCGGCCTTGCCCATCACCAATTGCACGACCACCGTCACCGGCGCCGCGCCTGCACGCACCAATGGCGGCGGATAAACCGGTGCGACCCGCTTGTGCAATCGGGGCTGCACCGCGATCTCACCCGGCGCGAGCGAGTAACGCGGCACGCCTTTCGGCACCAGCATTTCGTAGCTGGTCTTCGGCTGCGGATTGGGCTTCAGCACGGTCCGTGTGCTGCAAGCAGCAAGCGAGCTCGCGATTACGCAGACGGTAACCGGAATGGCCTTCAGCCAGTTCGCTCGCATGTCGGTCCCTGTCGCAACCCGCGCCAAGATTGGATCGCAGACGCTGCGCTACGAAGACGCCACAGGCTGTAGCGCAAACCTGACAGGAATCGTCATCCAACCACCTGCCGGCTGATCGTTTTTGACGCCGGGATGGAATTTCCAGTTTTCTGCAGCGGTCACTGCCGCCGCCTGCAACTCCGCAGAAGTCGTCGTGGTGTTCGTTTGATCGACGTCCACCTTGGTCACGTTTCCACTGGCACTGACATGGATGCGCAGCATCACTGTGCCCTGCTCGCCGTTCCTCAGTGCGTCAACCGGGTAACGCGGCGGATTGTCGTTCTTGTAATTGACATTCACCGACGGTGGCTTCGAAGTGGATGAATGCTGGGCTGCGGCCTCAGCCGGAACCTGCCCGCCAACAACGAACAAGCCGCCGGTCAGCAATGCGGCCACGGTCAGGAATCCAGCGCGCCGACGCATTGCGCCCGGTGGAATGCGGGTGATCATGGCGATCCTCTCCTTGAGTTGCGGCTCGGCGAGCCAGGGAATCAATGCGGGTATCGGACCAACTGCCACACTGTCCAGCAGAGTGCGTGCGTAATCAGCGGTGTGCTCCGGCGATGCGCGAAGCGAGGCTGCATCGCAGGCAAGCTCCTGATCCAGCCGGAAATACGGGCGCGCCAGCCACGCCAGTGGATGGAACCACAACAGTGCGGACGCGATTTCCATCACAAGGCTCCACAGCGCGTCACCGCGATGCGCGTGGGTGAGCTCGTGGCGCAGCACCAGTTCGCGTGACGTTGAAGTGTCGAAACGCTGCAGGAAATCGGCCGGCAACAGAATCAGCGAACGCGGCAATGCCCACAACACGGCGGGACCGGCGCGATGAATCCGCACCCGGCGTATATCGAGATTCGGCGCGATTGCAGCCAGCGTGCGCACCCACGCAACCGGCGCAGCGTGCGTGCCGCGCAACAGCCGGCCATAGCACAGCGCAAGCCGGATCAGACCCACCGCGGCGCCAATCGCCCACAGCGCAAACAGCCCATACGACCCATCGAACGCGAACGGATGTGATGCGGTGGCGGAAGCCATGTGCGGCGTCACGATCAATCCCGGCAGCACCACCATCCCGGCCGGTGCCAACCGCTGAGGCAACAGCGGCGCCAGCGTCAACGCGATCGGCAGCAGCCACAAGGTGAATGCCGGCCCCGCTCCAAACACGCGGCGCGCGGGACGGCGCAACAGCAACACCAGCGTCAACCCCAACGTCGCACCACACAAGATCCGCAACAGGACATCAGTCATCGCGACGCTCCTTCTTTTCCAGTTGATCGACCAGCTTGCGCAGTTCGGCAACGTCCTTGGCGCTCAACTTCTCGTTGCGGCTGAAGTGCACCAGCAGCGGCGCGACACGACCGCCGAACACGCGATCGAGCAAGCTGCGACTTTCATGTGTCTGCCACTGCTCGCGCGTCAGCACCGGCGAATACAGATAGCGCCTGCCCTCGCGCTCGGCCCGCACGGCGCCCTTGCGAACCAGCCGGTTCAGCAAGGTGCGCACGGTGTTCTCGTGCCAGGCGGTATCACCATGCAGCGCCGCCGCCAGCTCTTCCGAGCCTTGCGGTGCGTTGCGCCACAAGACCTCCATGACGCGGCTCTCGGCTTCGCTGATCATGGAAGTGACACGTTTGGACATCGGAGCACCCTTTCACTACGCGCGTAATCACATTTCAAACTACGCCTGTCGTTACATTTGTCAAGTGCCATCCGGGAATGTGATGTTTGCATCCTGTCCGCAGCTTCGCCGGTTCCTACACCGCACGCGCGGCCACAATAGGCGGAATATTCGACGCCCTGCGCGCCGGCGTCAGTACCGCGAGTTGCCCCAGCACCAGCAGCAGCGCGGCGCCGATCGGCAGGTACACCCATGGCAGGCGCAGCAATTCGTAGTGCCGCATCAGCCAAAGGTTGATGCCGTAGGCCGCAATCAATCCGACGATCACGCCCGCGCCAACCACCAGCAGGTTTTCCAGCAACAGTTCGCGCAACACGTCGCGGCGTTTTGCACCGAGCGCACGCCGAATGCCGATGCTGCGCGTGCGCTGCTGCACCCAGTAGCCAGTCATGCCGGCGATGCCGGTCAGGGTGACGATCAACACGATCAGCGTGACACCGGAAAACAGCCATACGGCAGCGCGCGGTTGAGCCAGCATGCCGTTGCGCATTTCCGAATAGCCCTTGCATTCCACCTCATTGCCGGGAAGCATCCGGGCGCCGAGATCGCGTTGCAGGACTTCGCGCAACTTCTTGCAGACTTGCGGCACATCGGTCCCACGCAGGCGTACGGCGAACATCGACAACGGCCATTGGTTCGCCATCCCGGGAAACAGTATTGTGTAGTCGAGGTCACGCATGTTTCGACCGAACCTGTTGCGCGGCAGGTGTGCAATGATGCCGACGATGGTGCGCTGGCCATCAGCCGTATCCGAGTAATGCAGCGTCTTGCCCAGCGCGTGCCCGCCCGGATACAACCGATCGGCCAGTGCACGGGTCACGATCACCGGCCCTGCGGTGTGGAAGCCCATGTCGCCGCCCAGCGTTACGGCGTTTTCTTCGGGCGTGAAGGCGCGCCCTGCCACCAGTCGCAGCTTCAGCACCTTCATGAGATTGTCGCCGAAGTACACCATGGTGTCGGCCTTGAAGCGCTTGTCGGCACCGTACACGTTCGCCTGCATGAGCGAAGTACCAACCATCGGCAGGCTGACAGCGTAACTCGCAGCCGCAACGCCGGGCACGCTGCGCAGGTCGGCTTGGACCTGACGCAGTCGCGCGGCTGGCCACGGTTTCCCGCGTGCGATGAGGTTGCTCAGGAATACCAAGTGGCCGGGATTTTCGATGCCCGTCGGTGCGAGGATCGGCGCCAGTTTCTGCTGCAACAGAAACAGCGCGTTGCAGGCGATCGCACATGCGAGTGCAACCTGCAGGATCACCAGCAGCGGCATCAGTGGCCGGCGCAACAGCGGTTTCACGATGTGTCGCAGCATCGCCGCCTCACGCCTGTTTGATCTGGATTGCGGGTGGCAAGCGGCAGACCCGCCACGCCGGCAACACGCCCACCACCATCCCGACCACGAGCGACAGCACCAGCAAGCCGATGAACACGCCGGGGCTGAAGTGCGCCGCCGGCGCATAGCTGACCGGTTGCTTGCGCACCACCCACATGCCCAGCAGCGTCAGCGGCAACGCCAGCAAACCACCGACCAGCCCGAGCAGCCCCGATTCGACCAGATGTTGCGCGAACACCTGTCGCCACGACGCGCCCAACGCGCGCCGGATCGCGACGTCCGCCTGGCGGCGCAGAAAACGTGCGGTCAGCAGGCCCGCGACATTGATCATGCACAGCACCAGGAATGCGCCGGCCAGGATCACGTTCAGCGACACGTCGTCGGGAATCACATTGTTCAACGCCATCCACGCGCGGGTGCCGTACAGTTTCGCGTGCGGCGGATGCACGAAGCGCCCCGCGTCGTGCTGGGCGTCGGCATAGCCGGCCAGGAACCGCTGGTAAGCCGACACCGCGACCGGGGTCTGCAGCGCCACCCAGACTTCCAACCAGCGGCACGCCTTGACGTCCACCGAACCGAAGGTCATGTCCGCCGCACTGTTGCCGCACTCGCCCGAAAATTCCGGTCCTATTCCGGCATCGAGCGCCGCGCCCAGCGGCATGAACAACTGCACCGGTTGTCCGATCACTGCGGCCCGCATGGCGCCAATGAAGTCCGTGCGCGGCTTCCAGGATGCGGTCACGCCGATCACGCGGAAGCGGTGCTTGTGCATTTCCACGCTGTGGCCGACGGCATCCACGGTACCGAACAGCTTTTCCGCAAGCGTGCCGTCGATCACCAGGACCGGCGCGTGCGCGGCCTGTTCGGCGCGCGTCCAGGGCCGACCGAAGCGGAGCGGCACCCTGAATTCCTGCAACACCGGACCGTAAGCCAGCAGGCCGCTCACGGATTCCGATTGTTTGCCGTCCGGATTGCCGACCTGCGGCGAGCTATGCGCAAGCGCGACCTGCATCGTGGCCGTTCGCGCGTCAACCAGTGCCTTCGCGTCACGCAACTTCAGGTCACTATCGGGCGAGTCGTACGGGGAATGGCTTTTTTGCGCCGCCTCGCGCGCATCCATCGTCACCACGTACAGGTGATTGCTGATACCGGGCAGCGGCTCGCCCTCGAGCGCGCCGAAGATCGTCAGTGCGGTCATGCACGCGGCAATGCCGATCGCCATCGTCAATACCACCAGCGCCACCATGGCGGGGCTTTTGCGACAGCGGCGCAATGCCAGTTGCAGGTAATAGCCGAACATCGCGTTCTCCGTTCCGCGGCCGCATAGACGACCAGTGGACGGGCAAGCATCGCCTGATCGATCGCATTAATACTACATATGTAGTTTATATGTCAATCAATGCTGTCGCATCCTCCGCCAATGCCGCCGGCGATTCCGAGCGGAAACGAGAAGAAGAATTTGGGTGTTGATCGCGGCAGATCAGTGGCTCGCACGCGCGTACTGCGCAGGTGACTGGCCCGCGCAACGCGTGAATGCCACGCTGAAGGCACTGACCGAGCGATAACCGACGCGCTCGGCGATTTCGGCAATGCGGCTTCCGTTCTGCCGCAACATCTGCTTGGCCAGGGCCATGCGCCACGCGAGCAGATAGGCCATGGGCGCCATGCCGACTTTCCGCTTGAACCGCTCGAAGAACGCCGAGCGGGAAAGCGCGGCCTGCTTTGCAAGATCAGCCATAGTCCACGCATGCGACGGCCGCTCGTGCATCGCGCGGATAGCCTGCGCAATGCGCAGGTCGGCGAGTCTCCGCGCGAGACCTTGCGACGTCGCAGCCTCGGCCGTCGCACGCAGCGCCTCGATGAGCAGGACTTCCAGCAACCGCGAAAGCACGACGTCTCGTGCCGGCAGTTGCCCGCGCGACTCGTCGCCCACCAGCTTGACCAACTGCGCCAATCGTCCAGCGCACTGAACATGCACAAGCTGCGGCAACAGCGGCACCAACAAATCGGCATCGGGTGAGGCGAAACTGCAATACCCGATCAACATGCGCACGTCGATGGGACCGCTGTGTGCGCCCACCCTGAATGCTCCGTCCCCAAGCGATACGTGGGGCGACTCGTCGCGCTCGGCTGGCGGTTCGCGGCTGGCCACATGGAGACGGTGTGCCGACGGAAGCAGGACGAAGTCGCCGGCCTCGGCATGGATCGTTTCCCGTCCGTCAACGGTGAGGTGGCAACCGCCTTCGAGGATCACGCCGTAGAAGGGATCGCTGGTATCCGGTGGCGTGATGCGCCAAGGGCCGGAACCCACGACCGTCTTGGAGAACAGCGCACTCGGCTGCAGCAGCAGGACTATCTCGGCCAACGGGTCGATCAATTCCGGACTCTCGCGAATAAAAGACGGACTTTTCATGGTAGGCGGTACGGATCGAGCCGTCTATCGTGGCTCTACCGTTCGTCAAAACAGGAAGCACGATGAAAACGATTCTGATCACTGGCTGTTCCTCCGGCTTCGGCCGCGAAATCGCCCGCTATTTCCTTGACCACGATTGGCAGGTCATTGCCACCATGCGCACGCTGCGCACGGACATCCTGCCTGCGTCCGGGCGTCTGCGTATCCTGCCGCTCGACGTGACTGACCCGGACAGCATCCGCCATGCCGTGGACGACGCCGGACCGATCGACGTACTGGTCAACAACGCCGGCATCGGCGCGGCGGCACCCTTCGAGCTGACGCCGGCGAGCCTGGCGCGCGAGCTGTTCGAGACCAACACGATCGGCACGATGGCGTTGACGCAAGCCGTGCTGCCACAGTTCCGGCAACGCCGCGACGGCGTCATCGTGAACATCACCTCGACCGTGACGCTGAAAGCCTTCCCGCTGATTTCGCTGTACACGGCGAGCAAGGCGGCGGTCAACGCGTTCACCGAGTCGATGGCCTTGGAGCTTGCACCTTTCAATATTCGCGTACACCTGGTACTGCCGGGCCGCTCGCCCGAGACGCGCTTTGGCGACAACACGCGTGACCACGCACGTGCGGCGGGATTCGACCATCCGGACTATGCCGAACTTGCACAGCGTTTCATGGCTCAATTGGCCAGCACTGAAGGTCCGATTACCTACGCCAGGGACGTCGCCGAAGCCACGTGGCGCGCGGTGCACGACGCTGCGGCTCCGTTGCGCATCGCCGCTGGCGAGGACGCCGTGGCCTTGGCTGACGCCGCCTGAAGCGTGCTTCGACAACACCGCCGGCCGGGGCCGCGCTACGCCAGCCCTGGTGCCCGGCTGAAACCGGACGGGTACTACTCCTTGTCAAAGTCCCGGCATGTGCCACCGATAGCTCGATGCGACGGAGGCACTTTGATGGGCACCGGCACTTTCACCAGTATCGGTTGACTTATAGAACGATTATTTCCTATAATGGGTCCATGGCACAGTCAGCAAGAAAGTTCACGCAAAGTCAGATCGGCCGTCCGCGTGAATTCGACATGGATCGGGTACTCGATGCAGCAGTGCAGGTATTTCGCGCGCGCGGCTACAACGCAACCTCCATTGCAGATTTGCGTGCGGCCATGGGCCTCACTGCCGGAAGCCTCTACAAGGCCTTCAAGGACAAGCGCGCCATCTTCATCGCGGCGCTCGACCGCTATATAGCATCGCGTGACGAATCGATTTCCCGTCACCTGCGCAACACGCGCACCGGCCGAGAGAGAATCTTGGCGCTGTTGCGCAGCTATGCCGATGTGTCCCATGACGCGGAAGGCCGATGTGGTTGCATGGTGCTGGGTGGCCTGATGGAAGTCGACACGTTCGACGTCGCATTGGCACGACGGTTCCACCAAGCCCTTGCCCAGGTCGAGCGGCGCTTCGGTGAATTCATCGAATTGGGAATCCGTGACGGGTCGCTACCGAACCACCTCGATCCACGCGGCTCGGCGCGTTATTTGCTTTGCGTGGCGGAAGGCTTACGAGTGCTGGGCAAGCATGGTGCGCGGGTCGACGACATCGAGATGGTTGTAGACCTGGCCATGGGCGCACTGCGGTGAAGTTTTTTTGCCATATTAGGAAATATATATTCTCTATTGTTTCGAGATCTCCCATGCCCACCATCCTCTCCCAAAAACGTGCGAGCCACGCACGGCCGCCCGGTGCATACGACTTCATCGCGATGGCGCTCGTACTTGCCGTCGGAATGGCCGGTACGACATTGCCGACCCCGCTGTATCCCCTGTACCAGCAGCAATTGGGACTCAGCGACTTCGCAGTAGCCGCCATTTTCGCGACGTATGCCTTTGCCGTGCTGGGTACGTTGATCGCTACCGGCCCGTGGTCCGATCAAGTGGGGCGTCGTCCGATCCTGGCAGCAGGATTGGTCGCCGCGACGGCGAGTTCCTCGCTCTTCCTGATCGGAGGTGGGCTCGAAATATTGCTCATTGCGCGGGCGCTTTCAGGCATCTCGGCCGGGCTCTTCACGGCAACCGCAACCATCGCCGTCATCGAGCTTGCGCCCGTGCCGCGCAAGACACATGCGGCCGTGCTCGCCGCCATTGCAAACATGGGTGGACTCGGTGCCGGCCCTCTTCTGGCCGGCGTCGTCTCGCAATTCTTCGCATGGCCGTTGCACCTCGTGTACGCGGTACACCTGATCTTGCTGGCGGGCGCAGGAATTGTCGTCTGGCGCTGCCCCGAGACCGTTGCACTACCGGTTCATCCACACTTGCATGGCCAGCGATTGGAATTGCCTCCCGGCGTGCGTGCGGCGTTCATCCCTGCGGCCATCGCGTGTGTTGCCGGATTCGCCTTGCTGGGATTGTTGACATCACTCGAGCCAGAGATCCTGGGCAAGCTGGTCGGCGTATCCAACCGCGCCTCGGTTGGCGCCTTGGTCTTTCTCGTCTTCCTCGCCTCGCTCGGCGGTCAGCTCCTGCAGCGCCATCTCGCCGACGCGACAAGGCTGCCATTGGCCTGTGCCGTACTCGCACTGGGTTCCGCGATGTTGGGAGCCTCGATGGCCGACAAGTCCCTGGCGCTACTCGTACTCGGCGCGGTCACCTCCGGGCTGGGCCAAGGCGGGGTTTTCGCGGCAAGCGTGGTAACCGTGACCGCCGCCAGCCCGAGAGAAAAAAGGGCCGAAGTCACCTCGTTGTTGTTCGTCGTCATCTACGCCGCGGTGGCCATACCGGTCCTCAGCCTTGGCGGTGTTATTGCCGTGACCGACTTGCGGATAGCCGGAATCGCTTTTGCGGCGCTGGTCATGTTGCTCTCGATTACGGCACTGGTCGTGCTTCAAGGTCATCGCGCTCACGCGCCCATGCCAAATACGCGCCGCCCGCATCCCTCATCGTTGAAGTATCCACCATGAATACAAATCTGTCGTGCAATCCTCTCCTCCCCATTGCTGAAGCTGCCGACGGGGGACTCCCACGACTCGAGGGGCGCCTTCATCATCGACACGTACAGGTCGACGGGATCACCCTGCACTACGTCGAGTCCGGCCACGGCAAGCCCTTGCTGCTGATTCCCGGATGGCCCCAAAGCTGGTATGCGTGGCGTCACGTCATGCCAGCGCTGGCTGCCATGAACCGCCGCGTCATCGCTATCGACCCGCGCGGGCTGGGCGACTCGGACAAACCGGACGATGGCTACGACCTGGCCACGGTGGCGCGCGATTTCCATGGGCTGGCCGAACAACTGGAACTCATGTCCGGCGGCCCGCTGGACGTGGTCGGGCATGACGTGGGTGCCTGGATAGGCTACGCGTGGACGGCAGACTGGCCTGGTGACATCGGGCGCCTTGCACTGTATGAAGCCGCACTCCCTGGCATTACCCCATCGGCACCAGCCGGAATCCCTGCGGAAGAAGCGAACATCCGTACATGGCATTTCGGATTCAACCGCTTGGAGGGTCTTCCCGAGTCGCTCGTCCAAGGCCATGAGCGGTTGTACCTGGACTGGTTGTTCCGGGCCAAGCTGCGTGATGCGTCGGCTATCACACCTGCCGACCTGGATGAATACACGCGCGTATTCAGCGCCCCCGGTGCAGCGCGCGCCGGCTTTGCTTATTACCGGGCCTTGTTCAACAATGGCGGACTGGCGCGAAACCGGGCCCGAGCCAGGCGCCGGTCGACGATCCCGATCATGGGATGGGGTGCCAGCGACGGCGTGGGAGATGTCTTGCTGCACACGCTGGAAAGTGTCGCCGACAACGTCACAGGCGGCGTCATGGACGCATGTGGACAC
>JBOHYW010000057.1:0-19867 GCA_050738155.1 Rhodanobacteraceae bacterium | reverse complement strand
CCGTCGTGTTCCTTGGCGTAGATGGCGGCGGCACCAAGACCGAGTTCTGCCTGATCGATGCCCAAGGTACGGTCGTGGTCGCGCTGACGACGGACGGTTGTTCCTACCTTGCCGTGGGTTTCGATGGACTGGCGCGCGTCCTTGAACACGGCGTGCGCGAGGTATGCGGCAACGCGCGCATTGCCGTCGATGCCATCGACTACGCCTTCTTCGGCCTGCCGAGCTACGGCGAATCGACCGGTGATCTGCCGAAGTTGGACGCAGCTCCGTCCTGCGTACTGCCGCGTGCGCGCTACCGGTGCGACAACGACATGGTGTGCGGCTGGGCCGGATCACTGGGCGCCTCCGATGGCATCAACGTCATTGCCGGTACGGGCTCAATGACCTACGGCGAGTACGCGGGCCGCAAGGCTCGCTGTGGTGGCTGGGGCGAATTGTTCGGGGATGAAGGGTCGGCTTACTGGATCGCGATCCAGGGGCTTTCCGGGTTCGCGCGGATGAGCGATGGTCGCCTTCCAAAGGGAGCCCTTTACGAGCATTTCCGCGAGCGCTTGCAGCTTCAGGGCGATCTCGACCTCGCTGACGTGGTGCTGAGCCAGTGGCGCGGCGACCGTGCAAAAATCGCGTCGCTCAGCCGTGTCGTGATGGACGCGGCTGATGCTGGCGATGCCTGCGCACAGGCTATCGTTGGCCGTGCTGCCGATGAGCTCGCGCTGCTGTTCGCCGCCACATGCCGGAGTCTGGAAGTGCCAGTGGCCGAACCGATTCCGGTGTCCTACTCGGGTGGCATGTTCGACTCGGGGCCGCGGTTCCTCGGCGAATTCAAACGCGCTATGGCGACCTCGCACCAGGCGTACTCGTTGCATGTGCCGCGCTTTTCGCCGGCGCTGGGTGCGGCGCTTTATGCCGCGAAGCTGCACGGCACCCCTGTCAGCGTGACGCCGCCGCCAAGCGGTGCCGGCGCGGCAGCGGATGCCCGAACGGGCGCGGCATAGGCCATGACAAGCAACAAGAGTTGGATTCCCTACATCACGCTGCTCGTGATTTTCTGGGGCGTGTGGGGCGCATTTTCGGCGCTGCCGGCGACGCTGTATCACTACCCGGACCAGATGATCTATATCGTCTGGGCTTTCACGATGCTCATCCCGTGTTATTTCATCCTGCGGAAGAACAAGTTCGAGTACAAGCCGATCACCGCGTTGTACGGGATGCTGGTCGGGCTGACTGGTGCTGGCGGGCAGTTGGTGTTGTTCAAGGCACTCACCATCGGCCCGGCCTACCTGATCTTTCCCGTCGTATCGATTTCTCCCGCCATTACGGTGGTCCTGGCCCTGTTGCTGCTACGCGAGCGGGTCGCGTGGCTCGGCTGGCTGGGGGTATTGCTGGCACTGGTCTCGATCATCCTGCTCAGCGTGCCGGATGGCAGCAGCGGTGGCCTGCACGTCGGCACCTGGCTTGCACTCGCGCTGCTGGTTTGCGTCTGCTGGGGTGCACAGGCGTTCTGGATGAAGTGCGCCGCCAACGCTGGTGCGTCCGACGCGACCACGTTTGCGTACATGACGTTGAGCGGCATCCTGTTGGTTCCGGTTGCGTACTGGACGATGCCGGGCACGGGATTGGATTTTCCGTGGCAGGCGCCCGCGCTCACGGCGGGAACGCAAGTGCTCAACGCCGTCGGCGCGCTGTTTCTGGTGATGGCGATGAGCCGCGGCAAGGCCGTGATCGTGGCGCCCTGCGCGAATGCCCTGGCGCCTATCCTGACCATCGTATTGTCCCTGATGTTTTATCGGACGTTCCCCTCGGTCTACAGCGCCATCGGCATCGTGCTGGCACTGGGTGGATCGACCTTGATGATCTATACGGATTCCCGCCGCGGTTCGGCACCAAGCGAGAGCGCGGTATCCGGGACGCAATGAAACGCGTCCGGCGCCGTCATCGCTTGCGCGGCGAAGGTGATTGCAACATGCGGACTTAGGGGCGCAAGTGGCCCCACAGACGTTCTGGAAGAGGTGATGTGATGAACCAATACACGCGGACCTTCATCGTCGGGCTCATCGGCGTCTTGCTGGCATGGGGCGTCGGCGGTACGGCGCTGGCCGGAACGGACGGCGGGCAACCCGGCGCGCGGCCCATCATGGGCTGGAGCAGCTGGAGTTTCCTGCGCAAGGATCCGACCGCCGCCAAGATCGAGACGCAGGCGCGTGCCATGCACGCATCTGGCCTGCAGGCTGTCGGCTACCAGTACATCAACATTGACGACTTCTGGTATCAGTGCCCGGACAAGCACGGGCCGAACGTCGACAAATACGGTCGTTGGGTGACCGATGCATCACGGTTTCCGCCGAGCGGCAAGACCAACGGCATCAAGGTGGTGGCCGATTACGTCCACGGCCTCGGCATGAAGTTCGGGATCTATGTGACGCCCGGCATATCGATGCGGGCCGTCACCAAAAACACCAGGATCAAGGGTACGCCCTACACCGCGAGGCAAATCGCCGAGCCATCGGTGTCCGAGTTGAACTACAACTGCAAGGGGATGGTCGGCATCGATTTCACCAAGCCGGGCGCGCAGGCGTACATCGACTCGTTTGCCGATCTGTTTGCGTCCTGGGGCGTCGACTTCATCAAGCTGGATGGCGTATCGAATGCGGATGTCCCCGACATCAGGGCGTGGTCGCGCGCGATCCGGCAAAGCGGCCGGACCATGCTGCTGGACGTCACCCGCGGGCCCTTCACCACCACCATTGCCCCGACGCTGATTCGGTACGCCGATCAGTGGGTCATCGCGCCCGACGTCGAGTGCTATGCGTGCGAGAAGAGCGAGACGGGTTTCCCGTTGACGAGTTGGGATGGGGTCAAGGAACGCTTCACGCTGGCTGCACTGTGGCAGCCGTACAGCAGTCCGGAGGGCGGTTTCAACGATTTTGATTCCGTCGAGGTTGGCAATGGCCGCGATACCGGGTTGACCCCTGATGAGCAGCAGACGCAGTTGAGCCTGTGGGCGTTGGGCGCGTCTCCAATCATTCTCGGCATCGACCTGACCCATCTCGACAAGCTCGACCTGCAGTATCTGAAGAACACCGACGTCATCGCGGTTGATCAGGATGCGATCGCCGCCAAGCGGGTGGTGTTCGACGACGATCGGCAGGTCTTTGCCAAGACCGAACCGAACGGCGACGTGATCATCGGCCTGTTCAACCTCGCGAGCGAGCCGCAGAATGTGTCGGTGACGCCGACGGTCGCTGGACTCGCGCCGGATCAGGTGGGCTACGCGCTCAAGAATCTCTGGACCGGCGCGTCAACCACGGCGACGCATACCATCGGCGCGACGGTCGCCTCCCATGGTGTCGTGCTGTATCGGGTGAAGCGGTTGTAGGCGTGATTCGGGCCCGCGTGCATTCCGGTGGTCTGGCGGACGCGCGGGCTTGCCGCGTGCGGCGTAGGCTGCATGCTTTGCCGGCACTCAGGGTCAGTGCATGACGGCGCAGCGACTTGCGGGATTGGATGGCCAAACCACCGAGCGGGTGGTCGCAGCCGCGCGCGCGTTGGCGTTGGGACGGGCCGACCAGGCTGCCGCGGCACTCCAACCGGCCCTCGCGACTTGCCAGGATCACCCTGAAGTATTGCGCTTGCACGCAGGGGTATTGAACCTGCAAGGGCAATTCCCATTGGCCCGTGCGGCGATGCAACGCGCCGTCGAGTTGCGGCCACTGGATGCCCTTTATCACAACGCGCTGGGCACGATCCTTGGCAGCGCCGGCGATCTGGACGCCGCGATCCTCGCGCTGCGGCGTGCCTGCGATCTGCAACCCGACTTGGCCGATGCGTGGTACAACCTCGGCCTGATGCTGATTCGCGCTGTGCGCGGCAACGAAGCCGCCGATGCCTTGCACCACGCGGTCAGCCTCGATCCCGGCAACCTTGACGCGCGCGCGTTGCTCGCGGACCGGCTTCGGGTTGCCGGACGCAACGAAGAATCAGCTGTGGAGTACCGCGAGGTGCTGGCGCGACAGCCGTGGTCCGGTGTCGCATGGTGGGGTCTCGCGGAGTTGCGCACAGGCAGGCTCGATCGCAGCGATGTCGAGCGCATGCAGCGGGCGCTACACGACAGCCGCGCCAGTGACGATGACCGCATCGCGATCGGATTTTCGCTGGCGCGGACATTGGACGAGCAGGGCAGCTATCGCGAAGCCATGGATGCCCTGGAGCGCGCCAACGCCATCGCGCGCCTGCGCCAGCAATGGGACGCAGCCGCATTTTCGGCGTGGGTCGGGGCGATCGATGCGGCGTTCACACCGCCACCTTCGGGCGCCACCGCGCAAGATCTGGGCCGCGGGGTCATTTTCATCGTCGGCATGCCGCGCTCGGGCACCACGCTTGCCGAGCAGATCCTCGCGTCGCATTCACGGGTGGAGGGCTCGGGCGAACTAAACGACCTGCCCCAGGTGCTGGCCGAAGCATCACGCCGACGCGGCAAGCCATTTCCCGAGTGGGCCGCGGACATGCAACCGGACGAGTGGCAACGACTCGGCGAGCGCTACCTCGAGCGTACCGCCCGTTGGCGACGGCAACGGCCGTTGTGTACGGACAAGATGCCGGGAAACTGGACGTACATGGGCGCCATCCGCGCCATGCTGCCGGGTGCCCACGTCGTCGTGTGCCGTCGCGATCCGCTGGAAACCTGTTTTTCGTGCTACCGGCAGCGCCTGTTCAACAACGAGTACTCCCGGACGCCAAGCGATCTTGCGGCGTTCTGGCGTGACTTTGATCGCAGCGCCAACCGCTTCGCGGTACTTCACCCGCGGCACGTTTACCGGCATCGCTACGAGGCGCTGATCGCTGATCCAGAAACCGGTATCCGCAAGCTGCTCGATTTTTGCGGCCTGCAGTTCGAGGAGGCGTGCTCGCGCTTCCACGAGACCCGGCGCGCGGTGAACTCGCCGAGTGCCAGTCAGGTTCGGCAACCCTTGCACGCTGACACGGGGCACGTTCGCCGCTACGGCAGCTTGCTGGATCCGTTCCGCGCGTGCCTCGGGCTGCCGAATTTCCAAACGTAGATGCCGTGGACCCGCAGGTAACTTCGCTGTGCATGATCCGACCGCGTTTGGAGCGTGGCGGTCGGGCGCGCATGCGTGTGCGCCTGCGATATCGCGATGGGTACGGCTTTCCGCGTTGCATGGGTATGCTTTTGCCATCTGATTATTCTCAGGCAGGACGTGCGCGCCGACATGGTCGATGACGACATGATCGCAACCATCGTTGCCGCGCTGCGCTCGGGTGACCTGGCGACGGTCGAACGCCTGTGCCGGGCTGGACTGCAACGCTTCCCCGATGAGCCGAAGCTTCTGTTCTTGCTGGGTTGCGGCCTGCGCCAGCAGGGGCGTCCGCAGGCCGCCCTCGAGCCGTTCTCGCGCCTCGTTGAAGTGTGTCCTGATGAGGGCACCCATTGGAGCAATTACGCCGCCGTACTCGCGCTCGTCGGCGACGTCGAAGCAGCCGCGCGTGCGGCGGAAACCGCGGTGCGCCTTGCACCGGACGATCCGGAAAAGCTGGAGCGCCTGGGCTGGCTGCAGTTGCAATGCAACGATCTCGTTGACGCGAAGGACACGCTGATGCGGGCGCATGAGCTCGCGCCGGACTCTGTCGATATTCGCTTGCACGCCGCACGCGCCTGCATCGCGTGCCGCGACCAGCGTGCAGACGATTTGCTGCGACCGTGGCGCGACTGGCTGCCGCTTGCCGATGCACAACAGCGTGTGCTTGCACAACTGCTGGTGGAAGTTGGCGAGGCGTGGGATGCCGTGGAACTGCTGGAAGACGTGGTGCGGCGTGAGCCTACCGATTGGCCATCGGTATTGCTGCTCGCGAAAGTGTATGAGCGGGTCAACCGGTTGCAGCAGGCGCGGGAGACGCTGGCCCGGGTGGAGAGTGGCGCGTCCGGTGGCGATGCCGCGATCGCGCACGAGGTGCAGGTCCAGCAGGCGCAGCTCGCCATGCGCAGGAACGGATATGCCACGGCGCGTGCATTGCTGGAACAGGCTGGCCCGTGGGGTGCCGCGGATGCAGGCCATTTCTTCAGCTTGGCCAAGGCCTGCGATCGGCTCGACGACACTCCCGCGGTGATGCGTGCACTCGAGACGGCCCACGCATTCCAGATGCAGGAGCTTCGGATCTCCAATCCGGACTTGCTGGAGCCGGGCGCCGCTTGGCTCCCGCATGCCGCCGATCGCGTGGCTGCAGCCGACTATCGCATCTGGCCAGCGCTGCAGACGCCCGATGCCAACCAGTCGCCGGTGTTCGTGGTCGGTTTCCCGCGTTCCGGAACCACGCTGCTGGAACAGATGCTGGATGCGCATCCACGTCTGCAATCGATGGACGAGCGGCCGTTTCTCAACCGGCTCGCCGCCCGGTTGGCGGACGTCGGTGTCGAGGTGCCTGGCGGTTTGCAGCGGTTGAACCAGCGCGACTGCGACGAGTTGCGCAAGGGCTACGTATTGATGGCCTGTGGCAAGGTCGCGCGCAGCTGGGACACGCGCCTCGTCGACAAGAATCCGTTGAACATGTCGTGGTTGCCCTTGCTCCACCGGATGTTCCCGCAGGCGAAGATCGTGCTGGCCGTGCGCCATCCGTGCGACGTGATCCTGAGTTGTTTCTTGCAGGACTTTCGCGCCGCGCCGCTGGTTGCCGCGTGCCGATCGCTTGATCATCTCGCGCACGCTTACGTCGCGGCGATGGAAAACTGGCTGCATCACGCGTCGCTGTTCCGCGCGGATGTCATGGTCTCGCGGTACGAGGACCTGGTCGCCGATCCGCCGTCCCATGCCGGCAGGATCGCGGCGTTCCTGGGACTGGACGATGCGGCAGCCATGCTGCAGTTTGCTGCGCGGGCGCGTGAAAAGGGCTACATCCGAACCCCCAGCTACAGCAAAGTCGTCGAACCGATCGGCCGGCAGGCCGTGGATCATTGGCAGCGCTACCGCGAGTACATCGAGCCAGTGCTTCCGATCCTCAAACCGATGCTGGATCACTGGGGCTACTCGGCTGGTGCCACCGCCGCTGTGTGGGACCGTAGCCATGGGCATCAGTGATCGCCTGTTCGCATTGCCGCCTGCGGATGCTGCCAAGGTCGAGGCGCGGCTGGCAGCGTTGCCATCAGGAGTACGTGCGCTGATCGAGCGTGCCGGATCGTTGCTGGCGGGTACCAATCCATCCGCTGCCCGGCCCGTGCTGGCCCAAGCGTTGGCAGCAGTGCCGGACCAGCCCGACGCGCTGCGCCTCGATGCGTTGTTGCAGGCGCGTGCCGGGAATGCAGCCGCGGCGGCCGATGGCTTCGAGAAGGCCTTGCGTGCCGCGCCCGATGACGCGATGGGTTACTGGCAATATGCGCGCGTGCGCGAGGACGCCGGCGACATTGCGGGGGCGCTCGCGCTGCGCCGGCGCACGATCGAGGTGCTGCCGGAATCCCCCGCTGCGTGGGCTGACCTCGGGGATCACCTTTACCGCCATCAAAGCATCGAGGCTGCACTCACGCCACTCGAGCGTGCCGTGGAACTGGCGGGGACGTTTGCGCCGGCGCTGTTCAAGCTCGGCGCGGCCTATGTCGCCTGCGGCAAGGTCGATGCTGGGGCTGCGATGATGCGGCGTGCGCTCCAGCATGAACCGGCCTTCGGGGTGGCCTGGCTGGGGTTGGTCGATGCGAAAACCGTGTCGGTAACACCGCAAGAGCTTGCGCGCATGCGCGAGTTGTTGGAGGGCTCGTCAAAGATCGATTCCGGCGAACGCACGGCCATCGAATTTGCCTTGGCGATGGCCTGCGAGCGGATGGGAAACCATGCCGAGGCGTGGCAGCGGCTGGTGCATGCGAATGCGCGCAGGAAAGCCGAACTGCGGCCCTGGTCGCGTGAGCACTTTCTGGAGCGCGAACGCAAGGCTGGCGAGGTCTTCGCCGTGCCGCACGCCTGCGCTGTCACCGCAACCCTTGGGCAAGACGTGATTTTCATCGTCGGCATGCCGCGCTCGGGTACGACCTTGGTCGAACAGATTCTGGCGTCCCATCCCGAGGTGCGCGCTGCGGGCGAACTGCCCGCTTTCCCCCAGGTATTGACCGAGGAATCGACCCGGCGGAGATGCCACTATCCGGACTGGGTTCCGGATGCCAGCGCCGAGGATTGGGAACGCCTGGGGCAGCGCTATCTCGAGTTGACCGCGGCGTTCCGGTCCGATCATCCGTTTTCGACCGACAAACTCCCGGTCAACTGGCGGGCCATCGGCGCTATCCGCGCGATGTTGCCCGGTGCCCGCATCGTGGTGTGCCGGCGCGATCCGCTGGAGAACTGCTGGTCCTGCTTCAAGCAATACTTTGGGCGCGGGTGGGAATTCACTTACGACATCCGGGATCTCGCGACGTTCTGGAAAGGCTTTGACCAGGCCTCGTCGTATTGGATTCGCCGCGACCCACTGCAGATCCGGGAACAGCGCTATGAAGCCATGACCGAGGCGCCCGAGCGCGAAATCCGTGAGCTGCTCGATTTTTGCGGTCTGCCGTGGGACGCGCGTTGCCTGCAGTTTCATGAGTCGCGACGCAGTATCGAAACCCTGAGCGCTGCGCAGGTTCGCCTGCCGATGTACAAGCATCGGTCCGTGGCACCCCGCTACGGGGCGCTGTTGAACCCCTTGCGTTTGGCGTTGGGGTTACCGGCGGTGCCGTAGGGGCTGAAGCGCTGCAGTGTATCGACACCGTGCCGGCGCTGCGGGTCAACATTCGCGGCGGACGCTTGCCGCCTGCCGAAGCCGATGGGCACAGTTACCTGCGTCTGCCGCTCAATCGGATTGGTGCGAGTTCCTGAAAAAGCCGCATCGTGCGGCCACCGGTCATCCCGATGTCAGCCGTATTTCGAGTGACCGCAGTTCAGGCAGGTCTGGCAGCCGTCGAGCGGTTTGCAGGTTGGGGTGACTGCGGACCTCGTCCGTAGGAACCCCACCGCTTCAGTCCCGATTGTTTGTTGGGGTTCGCAAAATGCGGTCACCCCAACCTACACGAGCTGGCTGGGAAAATTTTCGGTATTGGCAGGCGGGGCAGTAGCTGCCCCGCCTGCCTTTCTCTCACTTCTTCTTACGTTTGCCGAAGATTGGGAATGCCTTCTTGCCGTAGTTCTCAGCACGGATAACCTTTCCAGAACGCCAGTGCTTGAACGACCGAACAAAGAAAGGGGTTCCCTTGGCGGTGTTAGCTGCCATGGTCTTTCCTCTATTTGATCAAATGCCGTCCACTTCCGAAGCAAGGCTGACTCGGATACCATCCGTTTGTCGCGTTGGTCAGCCTTCAGAGGTCGGTCGGCGTAACCTCAAGGGGTCGTGGTGCTAGCCGCGACCCCTTTTCGTTAGTTTGTGTTTTAAAGATCTTCGCGTCTAATAATGCGCTCGGCACGGTTTTCCCCTTCCCGCGTAACTCTGTAGAGCTTACGTGCCTGCTTTGTTTGGCCCGACTTCTTTACCTGCAGAACTAACGCAGGTTTTTGGTGCATCAATGAGGCTAGGGTTGTTGTTACGTTCGAAAGTCTATATCCCATGTTTTTCAACATGTTGTTGATGGTGTACCCATCAAATCCGTCTCTACCATCTACCGCTTGTACCCAGTATGCAGCTAGTAATGCTCTATCTGGGCCAGTCGTGACGCCTGTATGGCTTATGAGGTCCGCAGCGTCCCGAAACTGGCCCGGTAGCGTCTGAGCGTCAAGGGTGGCTTGGTTACCTAATGAGCCCGCTTCGGTGGTAGTTGGCAATGGCAGTGCTTGAGGGCCACCGGGTGCCTGGTCCATCGAAAAGTGCTCTGCGGCCCATCTCAATACACGTGCAGCCGAGTTACGCGAAAAACCTTTAAGAGCCTTCGCCACGGCTTGCATCGCCTCGAGTTCTGCAAGCGGATCGTCAAATTCTCTTTCGGATTCATCGGCCATAAAATTACCTCCAACGCGACAGTAGACATGAGCGTCGTAGGAGTCAAGTGTTATTTTTAGACACGATGTATCAGACTAATTAGCTATCCACACTTGGAATAGCCGCAATTGAGGCACGTCTGGCAACCATCCAGCAGAACCAGCGCTTGGGTGTTGCACTTGCCGCACATGGCGGCGCCGGGTGGGAAGGCGCCGGCGTCGGTTTCGATGTTGGAGTCGCTGGGTCCCGGCGTGCGCCGGGATGACGGAGGTGTTTCGCTGGACGACTCGACAATTGCACCGGTTATTTCATCGGCGGCGCTTGCTTCAGAGTTTTTTTTTGCGCTCTTGCGCTCGTAGGCGGCGCGTTTTTCGGCGATCAGTTGCTTCTGCGCATCGGAGAGTTCGGCGCCCTTGAGCAGGCCGATCGCGGTCAGGTGGGTCTCGATGATGTAGCCGAGCTCGGCCACGATCGAGGGCATGTACACGCCGCCGGCCTTGAAGTAGCCGCCGCGCGGATCGAACACGGCCTTCAGTTCCTCGACCAGGAAGGTGACGTCGCCGCCCTTGCGGAACACGGCGCTCATGACGCGGGTCAGCGCCACGATCCACTGGAAGTGGTCCATGTTCTTCGAGTTGATGAAGATCTCGAAGGGGCGGCGCATCTCGAATTCGGTACCGGCATTCAGCACGATGTCGTTGATGGTGACGTACAGCGCGTGCTCGAACAGCGGCGATTTGATCTTGTAGGTGTAGCCCTCCAGCTCTTCCGGACGCTCGAGCTTCTCGTGCATCTGGATGACCTTGAACTCGGTCGCGGCGGGTGTCGGCGCGGTGTCGGGCTGGGTTTCCGGCGCGGCAGACTTGGTGTCGTTGCCGACCACCTGGTATCCCTTGATCTTCTTGTTGATTCGAATCGTCATGTCGTCTGGTTCCTGCGCCTGATTCAAAAGGCCTGGTGCAAAAAGCGACGCCGGCCCGACGAGGGCCGGCGTTCTCGCGGTTGCGTCGTTACTTTTTCTTGCGACGGGCCGTTTTCTTGGCAGCTTTCTTCGCTGCCTTCTTGGCCGGTTTCCTGGCAGCTTTTTTGGCTGATTTCTTCGCGGCCTTGCGCGCGCCGCCCTTCTTCACCGCCTTGCGCGTGGTCTTTTTGGCGGCCTTGCGTGCGCCGCTTTTCTTCACTGCCTTCTTGCGTGCGGTCTTCTTGGCAGCTTTGCGTGCACCACCTTTCTTCACTGCCTTGCGTGCGGTCTTCTTGGCAGCTTTCCGGGTAGCCTTCTTGGCCGGTTTTTTCTTGGCGGCTTTCTTTGCAGCCGGTTTCTTGGTCGCTTTCTTCGCGGCTTTTTTGGCAGCCGGTTTCTTGGCAGCCTTTTTCTTCCTGGCCGGTTTCTTCGCGACCGGTGCGGCCGCAGCGGCTGGCGCCGGGGCGGCGGGTGCCGCAGGTTCTTCGGTGATGCTCCACGGGAACGTGGTTTCGTTGCTCATCGGATGCTCCTCCGGATGGATCGTTGACAGTGGACTGCTTCGGTTGCACTTCAAGCGGCGATGTGCATCGCCGGGACCCATTCTCACACAAAAATTGTCGTGCGATCGATCCTTGATGTTTGTTCGTGCGATCGTCCCTGATCGCTGCATCCCCGAATGCTTGGCTGAACTGGTCGAGCGCTCGTTCACGGGACACCAGAACGGCCATCCTTGGCCTGACTTTTCACAACAGCAGCTTCGATTGGAGCGTCGACAGCGCAGCTTAAAACTTCCCGTAATAGCCCTCTTTGAGCGCATCGAACAAGTTGGCGGCGGTGTGGGTTTCGCCGTCGTATTCGATCTTCTCGTTGCCCTTGACCTCGACCGTGCTGCCGTCTTCCAGCTCGAAGCGGTACAAGGTGTTCTCGAGGTCGGCTTCCTTCACCAGCACACCCTGGAACGCGGCCGGGTTGAAACGGAAGGTGGTGCAGCCCTTGAGGCCGGCCTTGTAGGCGTGGAAGTAGATGTCCTTGAAATCCTCGTAGGGATAATCGGTCGGGACATTCGCGGTCTTGGAAATCGATGAATCCACCCACTTCTGCGCGGCGGCCTGCATGTCGACATGCTGGGTCGGGCGGATGTCATCGGCGGCGACGAAATAGTCCGGCAACTTTTCGTGTGGGTCGTCAGAGCCCGGCTTGGCATCAGCGTTGATCAGCGCACGATAGGCCAGCAGTTCGTAACTCATCACCTCGACCTTTTCCTTGGTCTTGCGGCCCGGCCGGATCACGTTGCGTGAATAGCTGTGTGCGAACGACGGCTCGATGCCGTTGGAAGCATTGTTGGCCAGCGACAACGAAATGGTGCCGGTCGGTGCGATCGAAGTGTGGTGGGTGAAACGCGCGCCGGTTGCGGCGAGTTGTTCGACCAGCTCCGGTGCGACTGCGGCGACCCGTTGCATGTAGCGCGAGTACTTCGCGTGCAGCACGCGGCCGGGAATGCTGTCGCCGACCTTCCAGCCATCCGCCGCCATTTCCGGGCGCTTGCGCAGCATCTCGCCGGTGACGGCGAAATTTTCGCTGAGGATCGGTGCGGTGCCTTTTTCCTTCGCCAGTTCCAGCGCCACTTCCCAGCCGGCCAGCGCCATTTCGCGCGAGACTTCTTCGGTGAACGCGACCGCCTCATCCGAGCCGTAGCGCAGCTTCAGCATTGCGAGTGTCGAGCCCAGCCCCAGGAAACCCATGCCGTGGCGGCGCTTGGACAGGATCTCGGCGCGCTGTTCGGCCAGCGGCAAGCCGTTCACTTCGACCACGTTGTCGAGCATGCGGGTGAATACGCGCACGACTTCCTTGTACTCGTCCATGTCGAACTGCGCCTTGGGCCCGAACGGGTCGCGCACGAAGCGGGTGAGGTTGACCGAGCCTAGTAAACACGACCCGTAGGGGGGGAGCGGCTGCTCGCCGCATTGCCCGGTAACCAGACCGTTGAAGATCACGGCGTTGTGATCGGGTTGGGTGGTATCGAAAACTGCTTCTTGGCCCACGTATTCGATGCTCTCGATGCGCGAGGCGAATCGTTGGTGCTTGCGGAGGACTTTGTCGACCTTCCAGGCTCGGTAGCGATCGTTCTTGGTGGGCAGCAGGAACCCGACTTCATCCATGAACTGCTCGCGCGACTCCCCATCGATGATCAATTCGTGTTGGGCAAGGCATGCATAGTCGCGGCTGCCGCCGTGTCCGTCGGGCAGGCTCGTGATCCGCGCGTCGCGCCGCTTGCGGATTCGGCAGAACACGCCGAAATTGGCGAGCAGCATCTGCACGTCCTTGAGCAGGCTCCTTTCGCTGGATGCCAGGCGGATTGAGCAGCTCTGGCTCGCGCTGGAGATGTTCACCGTGCCATCGCATTGGAACAGGGCGCGCAGATAGCCTTTGACACAACTCTCCGAACCGCGCCAGATCACTTCGGGCACGCGTAATTTGGTCGCGGCCGTGAATCCGTAATGTTCCAGCAGGCGCGCCAGCAGCACGGAGCGGATGAACACCTGTCGCCGCTGCGGGACAGCCACCGGGGAAACCCGGTAATCGCGCCCGACTTGGGCGGTATGGGCAACGAGGGTGTTGACGTAAGCCGCTACCCGATCGGCGAGAGCGCGATCTTCGCCCCACAGGGTCACCACGGCTGCCTGCTGTTCTCTGCCCCGGTTGGTGAAATGTCCATCGCCGGTGATCAGCCCCAGCAGCAGGCCCAGATCCTCGCTGCCTTGCGGGCCGAACTGGCCCTTGCCGGATTGCACCAGGATTCGGTCGCCAACGTTCAGGTCGCGCAGCTTGATCTTGCCCTGCTCGACATAGAAGTCATGCCATTCGGTTGCCTTGATCTCGTAGCCATCCTCGGTACGGACCCGATAGACCGGTGCGCGCGGCGCAGTCATGAAGGCCGGTTTGGCGGTGCGCGTTTCCACGCCGCGATCGTCCAGTTCCAGCGAACGGCGGTCGACCGAAACCGACAGTGGCTTGCCTGCGGCGTACAGCTCGCCGATCGGAACCATCCCGTATTGGGTGGCGAGGCGGGTATCCGCGGTCACGCACGGGTTGGTCGCGCGGATGTGTTCGCACCACCAGTTGTTGTTCATCTCGTTGACGCGGTCGATCAGGATGAAACCGGGTTCGGCGTAGTCGTACGTCGAAACCATGATCATGTCCCACAGGTGCCGCCCACGGATGTGGCCGTAGATCTTGCAGGCGATCAGGCCATCATCACGCACGATGTAGTTGTCGTGGCAGGGCCATTCGCGCCAGACGACCTGGGTGTCGTCGGCGAGGTCGATTTCGTCTTTTTCCTTGACGTGCACCGGGAACACCAGCGGCCAGTCGGCGTCGACTTCGACCGCCTGCATGAAGCCGTCGGTGATCAAAAGCGACAAGTTGAACTGGCGCAGCCGGCCGTTCTCGCGCTTGGCGCGGATGAACTCCTTGACGTCGGGGTGGGATACGTCAAAGGTGCCCATCTGTGCGCCGCGCCGGCCACCGGCCGAGGACACCGTGAAGCACATCTTGTCGTAGATATCCATGAACGACAGCGGACCCGAGGTATACGCGCCAGCGCCGGACACGTACGCGTTGCGCGGACGCAGCGTCGAAAATTCGTAGCCGATGCCACAGCCGGCCTTGAGGGTGAGTCCAGCCTGGTGGACTTTCTCCAGGATGTCGTCCATCGAATCGGTGATGGTGCCCGACACCGTGCAGTTGATGGTGGAGGTGGCCGGCTTGTGCGCGCGCGCGCCGGCGTTGGAGGTGATGCGCCCGGCCGGGATCGCGCCATGGCGCAGCGCCCACAGGAAGCGTTCGTGCCAGTGGGCTTTCAGTTCCGGGGTGGTCTCGACGTCGGCCAGCGCACGCGCCACCCGCGACCAGGTGTCGTCCACGGTCGCATCGACCGGTTCGCCCTGCTTGGTCTTCAGGCGGTATTTCTTGTCCCAGATATCCAGCGACGCTGGTTGCAGCGGTACTTCGGCCGCCGCCCGCGCCACTTGCTGAATCCGTGCCGTACCCATTGTGTTCATTCCTCCGTGTCTGTTTCGGGTTCTTGTTTTTGAATGCCCGAATGCCGACGACATCACCCCGACGCTTGCACCTCGCGGGCGCCGCGTTTCAAGGTCCCATTTCACTTGGAGGGTCGCCGCGCATCGGGGGTTCCCGATCGCCATGCGCCCAGCCCAACCGCCAGACCACCATCTTCGCCATCCCCCCGCTCGAAACTGCTTCGGAACCAACCCTTGGGCCGTGATGCAGCCCAAGACACAAGATGTTGTGATCACGAGCGGGACTCAACCCTACGCTGACAGGGTGGACCTGTAAAGGGGTCCGCATGAAGTTTTCGTTTGCGCGACGGCAGGGTGCGCATCGGGGCTTGCAGCGGGTCGTCAATGCGAGTTGTTTTCTTGGTGGTGGCGCGGGTGCCGGATAATGTACGGACAGCCATCATTCGGGAGCCGTCATGCCCTCTGTCGCGCGCATGCTGTTGGGATTTCGTTCGCTTGCCATCGTGGCCGTATTGGCAGGCCTGGTGACGATGCCGGCCTTGGCCGGTACGTTGCCGATCGCGGTCGACGGGCAGAAGCTGCCCTCGCTGGCCCCGATGCTGGCGAAAGTGTCGCCGGCGGTGGTCAACATTTCCTCGACCAGCCACCGGCGGGTCGCGGTGAATCCGTTCTTCAGCGATCCGATCATGCGCCAGTTCTTCGGCCTGCCGGCCGAGCCGCCTTCGCGCGAACTGGTGCAGCAATCGCTGGGCTCGGGCGTGATCGTCAATGCCAGGGACGGCTACATCCTGACCAATAACCACGTGATCGCGGGCGCCGACGACATCAAGGTCACGCTCACCGATGGCAAGTCGTACAAGGCCAAGGTGATCGGTGCCGATGCGACCACCGACCTTGCGGTGGTCCAGATCCACGCGCCGAACCTGGTGGCGTTGCCGATGGCCGATTCCAGGAAGTTGCGGGTGGGCGATTTCGTGGTCGCGATCGGCGATCCGTTCGGGCTCGGGCAGTCGGCGACTTCGGGCATCGTGTCCGGCTTGCAGCGCCAGGATCTGCGCCGGAATGGCGTGCAGAACTACATCCAGACCGATGCTTCCATCAACCCCGGCAATTCCGGCGGTGCGCTGGTGAACCTTGCCGGCCAACTGGTCGGCATCAACTCGATGATCTATTCGCCTTCGGGCTCGAGCGCGGGGTTGGGTTTCGCGATTCCGTCGGATCTTGCCGCCGAGGTAATGAAACAACTGATCGCGTATGGCAAGGTGGAACGCGGCACGCTCGGCGTGGACGCGCAGGACCTGTCGTCGCGGGTGGCCGCGGCGCTCGGCATCAAGGCCTCCAGCGGTGCGTTGATCACCAGTGTGCTGCCGGGTTCGCCGGCTGCCAAGGCGGGGCTGAAGCCGGGCGATCTCGTCACCAGCATCAACGGCAAACCCGTCACCGATGCGCAGGATCTTCGCAACGCCGAGGGCTTGGCGACCGTTGGCAGCACGCTGGTGCTGGGCGTCGATCGCAGTGGCAAACAACTCACCCTCGACGCGAAATTGACCGCGAGCAGCGACCAGGTCGATGGCGCATCGCTGGACCCGCGGCTCGCCGGGGCGACCTTTGCCGGTACCCGCTCCGCCAGCGAAATCGAGGGCGTGACCGTGACCAACGTGGCGCCGGGCAGCCGCGCCGCACGCAACGGACTTGCCAGCGGCGACGTGGTGGTCGGCGTCAACCACGCGGCGACGCCGAGTCTGTACCAGTTGCGGCGCGTGTTCGGGCTGCATCCGCGCACGCTGGTGCTGGCGCTGGTACGCGAGGGGCAGATGCTGCGGATACGGATCGGGCGTTAGGGGCACCTGTCCGCCTCGCGTGGCGAGTAGGCCGGATCAAGCCGCGAAGCGGCGACTGCGCCGCAGGAGCGGCGCGAACGGCGAAGCCGGGTCCGAAGGGCCGGAAGGCGGGATGCCTGGAGTTTTCCGGCGGATCCGGCGTTCGCGCATTCGCGCTCGCGCCTTGATCCGCCCTACTTGCCTGGTACGGACAGATGCTGTGGATCCGGCGTTCGCGCATTCGCGCTCACGCCTTGATCCGCCCTACCCGACTCAAGGCACCGCGAATCTGCGTACACGGTTCATGTTTGCGCGATTCCATTACCCCATAATCCGGGCCTCCCTCGGCTTCCACACGGTATCCCGTTCATGCGTGTTCGATCCCACGGCTGCATCGCGGCTTCGGCTCTGCTCGTGTTTTCGCTTGTGGCGACCGCCGCGCCGGCGCGCCACACGTCGCGGCATCACCGGGATTCCGGCCCCGCGCTGGTGGTACGCGGCGACCAGGTCAGCACCGAGGGTCTGGTCGACGCGGTCGCGCACGCTTTTGCCGATACCGGTGACGGTCATCTGAAGGTAACGCCGTTCAATACCATTTCCGGCATCGACGATGCGTTGCTGGGCAAAGTCGATCTGGCCGCGGTGGCGCGGCCCGCGTATCCCAAACGGCACCAGGAAGCCGGGCTCACTTTCACGCCGGTGGCGTGGGATGCGCTGGTGCTCATCACCAACAGTGCCAATCCTGTCGACAACCTGACGCTGAAGCAGGTACACGACATCTACTACGGCAAGATCACCAACTGGTCCAAGGTCGGTGGCCCCGACAGGAAGATAGACCTCGATGGCGTGGCGTCGCCGCTGGACGGCGTGCAGTTCAGTTTCCGTCGGCTGCTGTTCGGCAACGGTGACATCAACGTCGCGGTGCCGCGGCTGTTCATCAACATCGACTCGCTGCAATCGGAAGTGTCGCTGGATGGCAAGGCGCTGGCGGTATCGACGCTGGTGCACGCGCGCCGCCAGAAGGGCATCAAGATCATCCCCATCGAAGGCGTGCGGCCCACCCTCGCGAGCCTCGAGAATGGCAAGTATCCGCTGCCGTTGACGATCTACCTGGCCTACAAGGCCGACAGTCCGAAGCTCGCCGAGATCCAGAAGTTCCTCGCGTTTCTCGGCGGCACGCGGGCCAGCGAGATCCTGCGTTCGCACGATCTGTTGCCCTACGCACAGGCGACCGCGTTGAACGCCAAAACCGAGATGGAGCGTATCAACACGGTTGGTGCGTACATGGTGGCCGAAGGCCTGCCGGCGGACTATGCCCCCGGCAACGAGTTTGCGCGGCTGGCCGGCGATCCACAGGATGTCGCGCGTGCCGCGGCACTGCAACGCGCAGCCGCCCAGGTGGTGGAGAGGCAGCGCGCTGCTGCTGCCCAGGCCGCCGCGGCGGCGCCCAAGCCAACGCCCGCGGCCGTCCAGCACTACACCGTGAAGAAAGGCGACACGCTTTCCAAGATTGCGCTGGCGCATTCGATCAGCGTCGCAGACTTGCGCAAGTGGAACCACCTGCACGGCAACCTGCTGCAGATCGGACAGGTGCTGCGGGTGTCCTCGTCGAACCCCTGATAGTCTGAGGGGTCTTCGCTCGCGATGGTTCGGGAGCCGAAGACCCATCCGTCGGGAGCTGCCAGATGACCGGATTGAGCGAAGATCGTCGTGGCCGCCGCGCCTTGCCGCTGACGCCGGTGACGCGCGGCGGATGGTCCGCGTTCGCGAAAACCCTGGGCGCGCGACAACGGCGTTGGGCGCAGGCCAACGGTTTCGCAGGTCAAGCTGGCGCGTGGTGCGCGCTGCCGGATGCGGGTGGCGACGCGGCGCGCATCGTGTGCGGCGTCGACCCCGCCGCACCGGAATTCGCCCTGGGTGGCTTGCCGTATCGCCTGCCGTCCGGCGACTACCGGCTCGATGGCGATGTGCTGTCTGCGCACGACGCGGCGCTTGGCTGGGCGCTCGGCAGTTACCAGTTTCTGCGTTATCGCGATGTGCGCGTCGAACCGGCGCGGTTGTTGCTGCCGCGTCAAGTCTTGCAGGAGGTTGCGCCGACCGTCGAGGCCGTTACGCGAGTGCGCGATCTGATCAACACCCCCGCGCATGATCTGGGCCCCGCCGAGGTCTGCGCGGCAGTGCGCGACGTCGCGGCGCAGTTCGGCGCCAAGTGCCGCGAATGGAGCGGCGACGGCTTGCTCAAGGCCGGATTCCCGACCGTGCATGCGGTCGGCCGCGCCAGCGTGCGTGCGCCGCGCGTGATCGAACTGCGTTGGGGCGATCCGAAGCATCCGCTGCTCGCGTTGGTCGGCAAGGGCGTGTGTTTCGACACCGGTGGTCTGGATTTGAAGAGCCACGACGGCATGCGCTGGATGAAGAAGGACATGGGCGGTGCCGCGCACGCCCTGTCGCTGGCGCAACTGGTGATGGCATCCAACCTGCCGGTGCGCCTGCTGCTGGTGATCCCGACCGTCGACAACGAGGTGTCCGGCAATGCGATGCGGCCCGGCGACGTGATTCGCACCCGTGCCGGCATCACGGTGGAAGTCGACAACACCGACGCCGAGGGACGGCTGATCCTGTGCGACGCGCTGGCGCTGGCGGTCGAAAGCAAACCGGATCTGCTGATCGATTTCGCCACCCTCACCGGCGCCGCGCGGGTCGCGCTTGGTCCTGACCTGCCGGCGCTGTTCTCGAGCCATGACGCGGAAGCCGATGCGCTGCTCGCCGCCGGGAGCAGCGTGCACGATCCGTTGTGGCGGTTGCCGTTGTGGCAGCCGTATCGCATGCTGCTGACCTCTTCGATCGCCGACACCTGCAATACCGGCGCCTCGCGCCACGCCGGCGCGATCACCGCCGCGCTGTACCTGCAGAACTTCGTGCCGGCCAGCGTGCCGTGGCTGCATGTCGATGTGTACGCGTGGAACGATGGCGACCGGCGGGGTCGCCCGCGCGGCGGTGACGCGCAATCCCTGCGCGCGTTTCACGCGTTCCTGCGGAAACGTTACGCACGCAGGTGACGTAATGCGGGCCTGCGAATCGTGTCGTCGAGCCGAGCAAGCGTAGGT
>JBOHYW010000056.1:0-20024 GCA_050738155.1 Rhodanobacteraceae bacterium | reverse complement strand
GTCTGCAGCTTCATCGCAGACCGAACCCGACTGCGTTTGCAAGGACTGCAAACGCGAACGCCGCAGGCGACCCAAAGGGCGAGCGCCAGGGATGGCGCGAGTCAATCTGCTCTTGGCCTCTGTTGCCATCAAAGGCAGATTCCGGGTTCGATCACCGATACAGTCGGTGATCGCCCCAGGAATGACGACAAATTTTCCCGTGTGCATGAGGTTTACTCAGATATAGCGCTAATCAGGTGCAGGCAAGAGTCATCCCCCTCTCGCGCTACTCGCGCGTTCGCTTCGCCCCGCCCTCCGCAGGCGAAGGGGGATGCGCTTCGCTTGCTCGCGCGATCGCATCCGTGATGCGTTGCAACGCGACATCGCGACTAGCCAGATAAACCGTATCCTCGATCGACGGCGACACCGCGGTGCCGGTCATCGCCACGCGCAGCGGTTGCGCGACCTTGCCCATGCCGATGTCGCGTTCGGCCGCAAGTTCAGCGACCAGCGCGTGGATGGCCGCAGGCGACCACTCCTGCAACCCCGCAAGTTTGGTTTGCATCGCGCGCAGCACGTCCGCGGCGCCGTCTGCACCCAAATGTTTCCTGACCGCTTTTTCGTCCCACTTTTCGATCGGCGCATACCAGATGCGGGCCTGCTCGGCCATCGCCTTCAATGTTTGTACGCGCTCGCGCAAGGCGACCACGACCTTGGCCGGATCCGGTCCTTGCGCGACATCCAGCCCGAGCCGTTCCAGATGCCACGCCAGTTCCTTGCCCAATTCGCGCGGATCGCCGTCTTTCAGGTATTGCTGGTTGAGCCAGCCGAGCTTGGCGAAGTCGAAACGCGCCGCGGAGTGATGGACGTTTGAAATATCGAACAAGTCGATCATTTCCTTGACCGAGAATATTTCCTGATCACCGTGCGACCAGCCGAGCCGCACCAGGTAATTCAGCAGCGCGTGCGGCAGGTAACCATCTTCGCGGTACTGCATCACGCCGACCGCTCCGTGGCGCTTGGAAAGCTTCTGCCCGTCGGGTCCGAGGATCATCGGCAGGTGCGCGAAAGTCGGTACCGGTGCACCCAGCGCTGCATAAAGGTTGATCTGGCGCGGCGTATTGTTGACGTGGTCGTCGCCGCGGATCACTTCGGTGATGCGCATGTCCAGGTCATCCACCACCACCGCGAAGTTGTAGGTGGGAAAACCATCCGAACGCAGCATCACGAAATCGTCGAGCTCAGCGTTGGCCCATTCGACCCGACCCTTGACCTTGTCGCCGAACACCACCGAACCCGCTTGCGGATTCTTGAAACGCAACACGCGGTTGGGATCGTCGCGATACGGCAGGTCCAGATCGCGCGCGCGGCCGCCATAACGCGGCTTTTGCTTGCGGTCCAGCATGGCCTTGCGCATGGCATCCAGTTCGTCCTTCGACTCGTAAGCCCAATATGCCTTGCCGGCATCGTGCAAGGCTTGCGCGGTTTCGCGATAGCGGTCCATCCGCTGGGTCTGGTAGAAGGGGCCTTCGTCCGGGTCGAGGCCCAGCCAGTGCATGCCGTCCAGGATCGCCTGCACCGCCGCGTCCGTGGAGCGCTCGCGGTCGGTATCCTCGATGCGCAGGATGAATTGCCCGCCACGATGATGCGCTTCCAGCCAGCAGTAGAGCGCCGTACGCGCGCCGCCGATGTGCAGGAAACCGGTGGGACTGGGGGCGAAGCGGGTGCGGAAGGTCATCGTCGCGGCGGTTCAATTGAAGGCTGCGTATTGTAGCCGCTGCGCGCCAACGGACCTCCGTCAAAGGCTTTGGACACGGATAAAAGCGGATCCTCCTGACCAGATCCGTGCAGATCGGGTTTTATCCGTATCAAGGCTTGTTGCTCTCGAACGCTGGAAGGAAGCCCGCCCCGCCCCCATGATCATGCAATGACCGAACCCCAGCGCAAACCGGCCCGCGAGCGGCGCGCCCTCGTGATGCTGTGGCCGTACGTGCGCAACTATCCCGGCCGAATGATTGCCGCTGCCACACTGTTGGTGATCGCCAAGGTCGCCACCGTATGGGTACCGGTCGCGTTCAAGGACATTGTCGACCATCTCGATCCGCGCATCGCGGTGCTGACCGTACCGATCGCATTGATCGCGCTGTACGGCGTGCTGCGCCTGATCGGCTCGCTGTTCGGCCAGTTGCGCGACGCGGTGTTCGAACGAGTCAGCCAGCGCGCGATGCGCGCATCGGGCCTTGACGCATTCCGGCAACTGCACCGGTTGTCGTTGCGCTTCCATCTCGATCGCCACACCGGCGGCATCGGCCGCGACATCTCGCGCGGCACCCGCGGCGTGTACAACCTGCTGGGCTGGGTGGTGTTCAACATCATCCCGACGCTGTTTGAAATCATCGTCGTCATCGTGTTGTTGCTGCAGCACTTCGATTGGCGCTATGCAGTGATCACGCTGGCCACGATGCTGCTGTATATCGGTATCACCATCTGGATCACCGAATGGCGCACCGCCGGCGTGCGGGCGATGAACGAGGCCGAGAGCCTGGCCAATGCGCGAGCGGTGGACAGCCTGCTCAATTACGAAACGGTGAAGTATTTCGGAAACGAAGCGTTCGAGGCCGATCGCTACGACTCCGACCTTCGCCGTTACGAAGATGCCGCGGTCAAGACCGAGTCCTCGCTGGCGGTGTTGAACGGTGCGCAGGCGCTGGTGATCGCGTTGGGACTGACCGCGCTGATGGCAATGGCCGCGATGGGTGTGGTCGCGCACAAGCTGTCGGTCGGCGACATCGTGATGGTCAACGGCTGGCTGCTGCAGCTTGCGATCCCGCTCAACATGCTTGGTTTCACCTGGCGCCAGATCAAGCAGGGTGTGATCGACATGGAACACATGTTCTCGCTGCTCGACGAACACGCCGAAGTGCGTGACGCGCCGGATTCAAAAGCACTGCGCGCGCGTGGCGGCGAGGTGCGTTTCGAGCATGTGTCGTTCCACTACAACCCCGACCGCGCGATCCTGGATGACATCGACTTCACCATCCCGCCCGGCCACACACTGGCGGTGGTCGGCGAAACCGGCGCCGGCAAATCCACCTTGTCACGATTGCTGTTCCGGTTCTACGACGTGACCGGCGGGCGCATTTGCATCGACGGCCAGGACATCCGCAAGGTCAGCCAGGACAGCCTGCGCGCGGAGATCGGCATCGTGCCGCAGGATACGGTGCTGTTCAACGACACCATTTACTACAACATCGCCTACGGTCGCACCGGTGCCAGCCGGGACGAAGTGGAAGCCGCCGCGCGCGCGGCGCACATCCACGACTTCGTCCTGTCATTGCCGCAAGGTTACGCAACCACTGTCGGCGAACGCGGGCTGAAGCTTTCCGGCGGCGAGAAGCAGCGCGTGGCGATCGCGCGTGCATTGTTGAAGAACCCGGCGATCCTGGTATTCGACGAAGCCACCAGCGCGCTCGACACCCGCACCGAAAAAATCATCCAGCACGAACTGACCGAGATCGCACGCGGGCGCACCACCCTGATCGTTGCCCATCGGCTTTCGACCATCGTCGACGCCGACCAGATCCTGGTCCTCGACCGTGGCCGGGTGGTCGAACGCGGCACCCACTCGGAGCTGCTGGCCGAGGGTGGGCGTTACGCCGCGCTGTGGGCATTGCAGGCACGCCAGCCCGGCGAACCCTTGCAGGCTTGAGCACACGTCCCGGCTGGTCAGGGGTGCCATCTGCGCATACCGCGGGCGGCGCGGATTGCCTTTCGCTCGTCAGCCCCAGGCCGACGGCTGCACCGCATCCGGAACGACCGCAATGTAGATTTGTGTCACGGTGCGCCCCCCCGCGCGCCTGCTCGACGGTGCGTAACCAATGTTCACCACTTTGCATGCGCCACGGGCGCTTTCGCTGCCTAAACTTTGCACAAACGCCGGTTCGCAGGCACGGGTATTGCACGTAGTTCAGTGAACCCCAAGGCGCAGCTTCGAAAGGAACGCTGACATGCAAGGCACCGACACCATGACACTCACCCCGGAATCGAACGCGACATCCCGCACCACGGCAGCAGGTCTGGAAACCTGGCTTTCCGGCTCACACACCGGACCGGACCCTATCGTCGAACTCGAACTCGAAACCGTTCCCGCAGCGACAGTCGAAGCCCCTGGAACCGTCACGGACGTCGGTCCCGTCAATGCTGCCGAAGCGCTGGTGCTGAACGCTTTCACCAGCGCGCGCAAACTCACCGGTCCCGACGGCGCCGAATTGGTGGTCGATCCGGAACGCGGCGCCTACCACTTTGAATCGACGTCGCTGAAACCGCTGGCCGCACTGCTGCAACAACCGGCCGACAAGTGGATACCGATCTACTCCGAAGCGATGAAGGGCGTGCGCGAGACGCACCCGGCGCAATCGCTGGAACGCGTGCGCTGGTATGCGGGACTCATCGCCACCCCCGGCATCCTCGGTCGCAAACTGACCCAGGGTGGGCGCTGCAAACTGGCACGCTGGCCGGAAACCGAACGTGAATTCCCCAAGCACTTCCGCATCGCCAAGGCCATGCTGAAAAACGCAGCCACCGCCGAAGAAATCGCCGCCGCATCGGGCGTGTCATTCGAGGAAGTGGTGGACTACGTCAACGCCAGCCATGCAGCCGGGCGCCTGGAAAATACCGTGGAAGCCGGTGCCAGCACCTCCGCCTCCACGGGCGCATCGCGCAAGAGCGGTCTGATGGCCAAGCTCAACAAGCCACTGTTCGCGCGCTGAAGCGCCACACCGTTTCGCTTTCGAGCCGCACGGAGCGATCCGTGCGGTTTTTTTTGAACCCCGGTGTATCCGACGCAAATGGTTTGTATCGCCTGCACGCAGGTTCCTACCGGGTTCCGCTGCAGGAGCGACCGTGGTCGCAACCTCGATGGTCACCCGTGGAATATTGTCGACCGGACACCACGTCGAATCGACACGTCCTGTCACAGCCGGTTGTGGACCGCTGTCACCGGACGTGGATGGTGACCTTTTTGGACACCACCGGCGGATCGAACGGCACATGGTTTGCGTCGCCCAGTTCAAGCTGCAGCATGTGCGTACCCGGCATGAGGCGCAACACCGTTTCGGTCTGGCCGCCACCGAAGTGCTTGTGGTGCGCGTCGTTCGGAATCGGCTGGCCGGCCACCGGCAGCGTCGCGACATCGATCAGCAGATGATGATGCCCGGTGTGCTGCTTCTCGACGCCGGCGGGCGCGACACCCATCCCGACAAGCCCGAAACGCACGGTCACATTGCGCCCGACCGTGGCACCGTCGGCAGGGCTGATGATGTACACGCGCGCGTTTGCGGGCGCTTTGTGCACCGGCAATGTGGGTGCAGCGGCGACAGCTGTCGCGGCCAATGCGGCAAGGGCGGATCCGATCAAAAAACTGCGCATGGTCGTTCTCCTCGATGCGAGTGTCCGATCATACGCGATCGGCCGAATGCAATGGCGTACCGCGCAACCGCAACGCGTTCGTCACCACCGACACCGACGACAAGCTCATCGCCAGCGCCGCGACCATCGGCGACAACACGATGCCGAACGCGGGGTACAGCACCCCGGCCGCAATCGGAATCCCCACGGTGTTGTAGACGAACGCGAAAAACAGGTTCTGGCGAATATTGCGCACGGTCGCGCCGGACAGCGCGCGCGCGCGTGCGATCGCGGAAAGCTCGCCACGCACCAAGGTAACCTGCGCGCTCTCCATCGCGATGTCGGTACCGGTACCCATCGCGATGCCGACGTCCGCTGCCGCCAGTGCCGGTGCGTCGTTGATGCCATCCCCGGCCATCGCCACGCGGCGACCTTCGCGCTTCAATTTCGCGACCACCGCCGCCTTGTCGGCTGGCGACACTTCGGCATGCACGGCGTCGATGCCGAGTTCGCGCGCAACCGCTTGCGCCGTGGTCGCGTGATCGCCGGTGAGCATTTCAATGTGCATGCCCTGCCCGCGCAACACCGCGAGCGCCTGCGGCGTATCGGGCTTGATGCGATCGGCCACCGCGAACAAGGCGGCGGTTTCGCCATCGACCGCCAGCAGCATCACCGTCGCGCCTTCGCCGCGCAATGCGTCGGCCCGCGATTGCATCGCGGCATTCACGCGCATGCCAGATTCTTTCCATAGCTTGGCGTTGCCGATGGACACCTCGTGACCCTCAACGCGACCACGCACGCCGCGCCCCGTCAGCGCCTTGAAATCATCGATGGCGGGAATGGCAATGCCACGGGTCTCGGCGGCGTCAACGATCGCGCGTCCCAGCGGATGCTCACTGGGACGTTCCAGTGCTGCCGCCAACGCCAGGGCACGCGCGTCATCAATGCCGCCCAATGTTTCCACGCCGCGCAGCGCAGGTTTGCCTTCCGTCAGCGTGCCGGTTTTGTCGACCACCAACGTATCGATGCCGCGCAATGCTTCGATCGCGGCGGCGTCGCGAAACAACACGCCCTCGTGCGCGCCGCGTCCACTCGCGACCATGATCGAAATCGGGGTCGCCAGGCCCAGTGCGCACGGACAGGCGATGATCAGTACGGATACCGCCGCGATCAGTGCGTGCGGGAATGCCGGCGCTGGACCGACCGCGATCCACACGATGAACGCCAGCACTGCGATTGCCACCACGCTGGGCACGAACCACGCGGCGACGCGATCGGCAACGCGCTGCAACGGTGCCTTGCTGCGCTGCGCCTCGGCGACCATGGCAACGATCTGTGAGAGCATCGTTTCTGCGCCGACCTTTTCCGCACGCATGGTCAATGCGCCATCCTGGTTGACGGTGCCACCAGCCAGCTTCTCGCCCTTGGTCTTGGCGACCGGCAACGCTTCGCCGGTAAGCATCGATTCGTCGACATGGCTGACCCCGTCGGTCACCACGCCATCCACCGGTACCTTTTCGCCCGGACGCACACGCAACGTATCGCCCACGTGGACCTGATCCAGCGGTACATCCGCCTCTCCGCCATCCGCGGCGATCCGACGCGCGACTTTCGGAGCCAGATCGAGCAAGGCGCGCAACGCAGAGCCGGTGCGGCGACGCGCGCGCAGTTCCAGCCAGTCGCCCAGCGTCACCAGTGTCACGATCACCGCGGCCGATTCGAAATACACGCCGACGCGGCCTTGCGCGTCGCGGAACCCGGGCGGGAACAACTCCGGCAGCAGAAACGCCACGGCGCTGTACAACCACGCCACGCCGGTACCGAGCGCGATCAAGGTATACATGTTCGGCGACCACGGTTTCAGCGATCGCCAGCCACGCGCGAAAAACGACGCGCCGCCCCACAGCACTACGATCGTGGCAAGTAACGCCTCCACCCAACCCACCGCGCCACCCCACGACGACGGCCAATGCCAACCACCGAGATGTGGTCCCATCGCCAGCAGGAATACCGGTATTGTCAGTGCAACCAGTGTCCAGAAGCGCTTCGTCAAGGCGCGCAGGTCGCTGTCGTCGCTTTCCGCATTCGCATCGGGCAACAACGGCTCCAGCGCCATGCCGCATTTCGGGCAATCGCCTGGGCCGATTTGCCGAACCTCGGGGTGCATCGGACAGGTGTAAATCGCGCCCGCGGGTGTATCGGCGGGTGCGTCATGCCCGGCATGTGGCCCGGCCGATGCACCGAGGTAGCGATCCGGATCAGCCGCAAACTTGTCGCAGCAGCCTTCGCTGCAGAAATTGACATGCATACCCGCATGCAGGGTGCTGCAGCGCGGATGCTCAGGGTCGGTTTCCATCCCGCACACCGGATCGAGGCGCCCCGCCTCGACCTCGTGCCTGCGCGCCTTGGCCAGAACGGCTTGCGGATCGGCCTCGAACTTGCGGCGGCAACCTTCACTGCAGAAGTAATAGCGCTCGCCGCGAAACTCGGCGTGCCGCTGCGACGGCAACGCCACCGTCATGCCGCAGTTCGGGTCGACCGCGGACGTTGCATCACCCGCCGCGTGGTGGCGATGCGCGTGATCGTGCATGTTCATGCGCCTTCCCCGCCACCGAGCGCACGCAGGATCGGGCAATGTTCCAGCGCGCCATGCCCCGGACAGGCGGCGATGAGCTGCTTCAGGCCACGCTTCATGCGTTGCAATTCGCGAATGCGGAGTTCGACGTCGCCAAGACGCCTTTCCGCGCGCTGCTTGACGCCGCTTACGCCGCGTTCGCGATCCATGGAGAGCGCCAACAACTCGCGGATCTCCTCCAGCGTGAAACCGAGATCCTTGGCGCGGCGGATGAAGCGCAGCCGCTCGACCACCCCGGGGCCGTAATCGCGATAACCCGACGCGCGCCGCTGGGGCTCTGGCAGCAGGCCCTCGCGTTCGTAATAGCGGATGGTGTCAATGCCGACGCCGGCGCGACGTGCGAGTGCGCCGATGGTGAAATGCTGACGGGATTGGGTATTCATGCGTCCATGCTAAACCATGGACCATGGTCCAGAGTCAAGCCTCGGCGACCAAATCGCCGAGGCACGTTCGACGCGAAACGCGAGAGCTCAGTGCAAGCTCGACCCCGACGCGGGCAACGGCGTTCCCACCGAAGAAACCGGCGCGGCCGATGTCATGGGTGGCGGCGGAAGCGGCTCACTCGTCGCAGGCGCCATGCCGTGGTTTTCCACCTCGGCTGCATTCGCCGTCAGCGAATGATACTCGGCAGCGCTCATCTTCGGCTGCTTCTGGAGATAAGCCACCATCGCCCAGATCTGCTGGTCGGTGTGGGATTTGCCCCATGCCGGCATCGCCGTCATCTTGAGACCGTGCTTGATGATCCAGAACGCCTCGGCGGGATCGGGCGAAAAACGCGTCAGGTTGGGCGGCCTCGGGTACAGCCCTTCACGGAGATCACTCCTGCCCATCCCCGGCGCCAGATGGCAGCCCGTGCACATCTTCGCATAGTGCTCGGCGCCTTCCTTGACCAGCGCGGGATTGTCGAGAGGCGGCGGCGTGATGTCGGCGATGCGATGCTCGACCGCATGCTCGCGTACCAAACCGATCGCCTGCCGGGTGATGTGCCAGTGCGGCACGTCCGCGCCGACCTGATACACCCCGCTGAAGGCAAAGATGAAATACGCGATGATCGCGATGATGATCCAGACAATCAGTGCCCCGACAAATCGCATGGCTGTCTCCACTGGTTGCGAACAAGGCCCCGATCGTACTCCGCGTGGTGCCTCGATGCAGCAAGCGTGAAACTGCGGCAGGTTCGGTCGAGAAACTATGCCGACACGAAACGCCGCAGCCGGCTGGCAATGGTAGGGCGGATCAGGGTGCGCAGCGCCGACTGCGCCGCAAGAGCGGCGCGAACGGCGTAGAGCCGGGCCGGAAGGCAGGATGCCTGGAGCCTTCCGGCGTGCGCGCGCCCGCGCTCACGCCTTGGTCCGCCCGACATCGGGGAGCGGCTTATATCACCAACCTAGCGCAATCCTGGCGCGCTTGACTGGAATCGAACCAAGCGAAGCCGTAGGCTGGATCAAGCCGCGCAGCGGCGGATCCGGCGTGCGCGCTCACGCGCTCACGCCTTGATCCGCCCTACATTGGGGAGGGGCGTGTATCACCAACCCCGCGCAATCCGGACTGGCGCGCCTGACTGGAGTCGAACCAGCAACCGTCGGCTTAGAAGGCCGATGCTCTATCCGATTGAGCTACAGGCGCGTTGCTGGCGCATTTTCTCAAGAAACCGTCCGTGGTGCGACCACACGAATGGTCGGGGCAGAGGGATTCGAACCCCCGACATCCAGCTCCCAAAGCTGGCGCTCTACCAGACTGAGCTATACCCCGACGCGCTGCCGGCAAAAATCACGCCCGGCAGGAGCGTAATGGTACGTTTACGCCAGCCAGTCGGTCAATGCATGCGACCGACTGCGCTGCATTGGTACCCCACAAGCCGTTGCAAATCAGCGGTTCAAGAGCGCCTGTATCGCCCGTTGCGGTTGCAAGGGATCGTAAGGCAGCGCGATTTCCGGCTGCAGGAGGCCCCTGCCCGCTTCTCCGGAAGGCGGCAACAGATAGAAACGCGGGCAATCAAACTCCAGTCCGGTGTTGGGCAGAATGAACGCTTGCAGACCGCCTGTCTGACCAACCTTGGCGGAATCGCCTGATCCCGCAACGGTCGCAAACCCATAGTCCCTGACCACGTTGGCAAACAAAATGGCGGACGAGTACGTGTACGGTCCAATCAGAACATACGTCTTGCCGTGGAAGAACAATGGGTTGTCGAGCTTTGGTTGAATGACGCTTTGTATCTTCCCCACCTTCACGTCACCGACCACCTCGCCCTTGTCACGGTACTTGGCGATGATTTTCTTTTTGTACGTCGACCCCCAGCGGTACGGCTTGTCCGCGATGTAGTCGAGGATGCCATGCATCCACATGTCGTCATCACCGCCACCGTTGTCGCGTATATCGATCACCAACCTGGAAACATGCGCGCGCTTGATTTTCGCGAAGGCATCTTTCATGAAGGCAAAATATCGGTTCTTGTCTTTCCAGTAGAAGGACCGGATGGTGAGTGCTGCGGCATCAGGCGGTTTCAGGGCGAACTGGAATTCTTCCTTGAAGGCTTGATCCTGCAGTTCGATCGGGCTCGCGGTACTGGCAGGCACCTCAACCGGGCGCGCCTTGCCGGCAACGCCGATCGTGAACTCAGGCTTGGCACCGTACATCTTCCAGAAGTACCACCACCAGCGTTTCGACAGAAGCGCCGCCCGAAAAGTCGGGGTATCGCCATGCGCGCGTGCCAACAGTTGTTTTGCGATTCGATGGATCGGCACGCCATTGATCGACGTGATCCGCTCTCCCTTCAAGGGTGTCGTACCACCGCCCAGCGCCGAGAGAATCAATACCCTGCCCTGCGGATTTACCCAGACCTCGAAAGGAAAGAACGCGCCGCCCTTGGCCAGATATTCAGCGGCATGCTTGCGCCAGTCGTGAACGATGATCGCGAGGTGTCCGTCAGAAAACACAGGATTCAGAGTGGCCAGCCTCCGCCACGCTTCCTCGCGGGTGATCGGCTTATGCACACCGGCAACAAGCCGCGCAATCACTCGATCGAGCGCACCGACATTGGCGGTATAACTGAGCTGGGGATGGGTAGCTCGTATATCTGCGCGCATGGCCTGAATGTCGGCCTTGAACCCCGCCGGCGACACCATGCTGGTCGGCCCGGTACTCGCTGCCGAAACGGGCGAGGCGTATGACACCCCGGCCATCACGGCCCATCCGATTGTGGAAAGCAGAACTGCAATGCTCGCTTTTGTCATCTTCTTGTCTCGCTTGCCGATGGCACGCTCTTCCCTGCGTCTCGCAGCAGCGAGGCGTGGGAAGCTGGACCCAGCAAAGAATGGATGGAAACGCGTTGCGCGAAGGGGCGCCCTATTTGCGCACCGCCGCTCCCTTGCTCTTCAAATAGTCGCGAATTGCATCGGTCCGTGCCTGATTGAGTGGCGAGCGCCACCGATGCCCGTCGGCAAGCACCCCAAGATTCACGTCTGCACCTTGTCCGACCAGATACTCGACCATGGCCAAGCCGCCGCTTCTGGCCGCATTGATCAACGGTGTCTCGTCGAACTCAACCACGGCATTGACGTTGGCGCCTGCAGCAACCAGGCGTTTGGCAACAGCAAGATGCCCGCGTGCTGCCGCCGCGATCAGGGGATTGCCATCATCGAGTGACGCCTCGTTGACGTCGGCGCCAAGCTTGAGGAGCGCATTGACCATGCCAAGGTCGCCGCGTTGCGCGGCCACGATCAGCGCGGTGCCATCATGCGGCACCCGGGCATTGATGTTCGTACCCTGCGCTACCAGCTGCTTGATGACATCAGTGCGCCCGGCATCGGCGGCATCGATCAATTGCATGGCATGGCGGGGAGCGCTTGTCGGCGCGGATGGCACATTCCCGATACGCGGTGCTGCCAATACGGCAAACGAGGCACCAGCGAGAAACAGCACTCCGCAACCAGTGGCTACCAGCTTGCTGGACAGGCATCTATTGACGTTCATTTGCAGAAGTCCCTCGATGCGTTGGGTGAGAATAGTTCGGTTGCGCAACATCCCGACGGCAAAAGCGTTGGCGTGCCCGGAAATCGAAATCTTCCCTGCTGCCTTGACCAAGGCATCGGCACATGCAACGGCATCACCCGATCGCAGCGCCGCACGCTCGTCGCACGCCATTTCACGCGACCCGTCGAGCCGCCGTGCAATCAACCACAGCAACGGACTCCAACAATACACGGCAAGCCCCAGTGCTTGAAACAGGGACACCCACGGATCCCGCCGGCGGATGTGTGCGAGCTCGTGCAGCAAAGCGAACGTCAGTTCCGTGGGCGCGAGTTCGTCGGTCAGTCGCCGTGGCAACAACACACACGGCCGAAGCAAACCCACGACCAAAGGACCCGATATGCGTTCGGAAGTCCGCAGCATGACGTCGCGCTGCAATACGTGGGCAAACCGCTGTTCAAGATCAGGACGATGCCGCGATGCGGCGCACAAGCGGCGCGCCACGATCCATCCCGCCACCAGGCGATACAGCATCCACACTAAACCGGCCAACCAGACTGCAATGCCAACCAATATCAGCGGGTTTTGATGGATCGGGGCCATCGCACCCACATTGGCCACAACTGTGTGGGTTGCTGGCTGAAGGCCTTCATGGAGAGTCGATACCGGACTTGTTCCTGGAACCAACAAATCCGGTGCGATGAGTAGCGCATGACCGCTGTTCGGAAGGAAGATGGCGAAGGGTGATACGACGGCCAATCCGAACGCGACCAAGAGAACCCATGAGTATGCGTCGGAGCCGATGCGCCGACGCAGCTTCGGCAGCAACAGAGCGGGTATTGCGAAGACCGCACCCAGCCACAAGTGCTGGATCGCAAGTTGTACGAGAACGTGAATCCAGTGATCACCGTTCATCCGGAACGCTCCTTCGCCCGTTCTGCGGCGACCTTCTTCTGCAACGTTTCCAGTTCGACCAGGTCCAATTCGCGTTCGCTCAGCAAGTGCTCTGCCAGCGCATGCGGCGAACCACCAAAGAACTGTGCGAGCAAGTGTTTCAATGCGTTGCGGCGCGCCTGTGTTCGGCTGAGCGTGGGTCGGTAGATAAATGCGCGACCTTCGGTTCGATGACGGACGTAGCCCTTCTTCGTGAGAATCTTGAAAATGGTGAGCACCGTCGTGTAGGCCACCGGCTTTGTTCTGGAGAGCTCGTCCGCAACTTCGCGAACGGAGGCCTCCTTCTTGCGCCACAGGATTTCCAGGATGGCCTGCTCGGATTCGGTTGGCGCAGGTGCTGGTGGTCTCGCCATGACATGCCTACTAATTCAATAGTTGAAACCAACTTACATGCTCCGCAGAATGCTGTCAACTATAAATATAGTTGTTCATACCACTCGCAGTGCGTCGACCGTTGTGACGCGATCGGTACGTTGGGAATGACAGGTGGCGCATCGCGGAGACATCGCGCGAACAGCACGGCGCGCATGCAAGCGATAGGGTTCTGCACGCGGGTGATGCAACCGGTCACGCGAAGGTCTCCCTCCGCGCGGTGTGCGGTTCAAAGCCAGGCGAAGTTGGTCAAACGCCGAACGCCGCCCGACACCATGCGAACAACGTGCCGGAGAAGAAGATCATCACGATCAGGCCCAGCGCGTTGATCGACAGCACCCAGCGCAGCAGGACATCCGGTTTGCTGGCGAGCGGCTCGGCGCCTTCGACGGGTTGGTCGAAGTACATCACCTTGACCACCCGCAGGTAGTAGAACAAGCCGATGATCGAGCAGATGATCGCGACGATCGCGAGCCACAGCATGCCGCCGTCGATCGCGGCTTTCAGCACCAGCACCTTGGCGGCGAAACCCCATAACGGCGGGATGCCGGCCAGCGAGAACATCGCGATCGCCATCATTCCGGCGAACCACGGCGAACGGTGATTGAGGCCCTTGAAGTCGTCGATCATTTCGCATTCGAAGCCCTTGCGCGCCAGCGCGAGGATGCAACCGAAGGCGACGGTTTCCATCAGCGCGAAGCACACCGCGTAGAATACCGCCGACGAATAGCCCTCCGGCGTCGGGTTGGACAGCGCCAGGAACACGAAACCCATGTGCGAAATGGTGGAATACGCGAGCATGCGTTTCAGGTTGGTCTGCGCGATCGCGGCGACGTTGCCGACCACCAACGACAGTGCGGCCATGATCGCCAGCATGATCCGCCAATCGGCGGCGAGCGGCCCCAGCCCCGCTTCCAGCAAACGATACGCAAGACCCACCGCAGCAAGTTTCGGTACCGAGCTGATATACATCGCGATCGGCGTCGGCGCGCCCTCGTACACGTCCGGCAGCCACATGTGGAACGGTACCGCGCCGAATTCGAAGCCGATGCCGACCACCAGGAACACCAGCCCGAATTCGAGCAGGTGTGGGTGCGTGGTGGTAGTGACCGCGGCGAAGATCTTGTCGAGCGCGAGGGTGCCGGTGGCGCCGTAGATCAACGACATCCCGAACAGCAGCAAGCCGGAAGCCAACGCGCCCAACACGAAAAACTTGACCGCGGCTTCGGACGACAGCTTCGATTCGCGATTCAACGCGACCAGCGCAAAGGCCGGCAGGCTGAACAATTCGAGCCCGAGATACACCGTAACGAGGCTGCCAGCCGACACCAGCATCATCACCCCGAGCACCGAAAATATCGTCAGCGAATAGAACTCGCCGATGAAAAGCTTGCGGTCGCGCAACCACGGCCGCGCCAACACGAACATGATGATGGTGGCGACGAGCACCGTCACCTTCAGGATTTCGGCCATGCGGTCACGCACGAACATGCCGCCAAACGCGGTGACGGTGGTCGGCGGCTGGCCGTGGATGACCAGGAACACCGCGACGATCATCACGCCGATCGCCAGCCAGTGCGTGAAGTTGCGTTCCTCGTCGCTGAGGAACACGTCGATCAGCAGCAGCAAACACGCCGCAGCCGTCAGATACAGTTCTGGCAGCAATACCAGCAGGTCGTTCACGGAAATCATGGGCTCTCCGATGCGACCTTCCCGGTCGCAACAGTCAAATGGCGGTCATCCATGACCGCACTTTTCACAACAGCTTAGATTTTGCTGGCCATCAGGTGCGTGACCAGTTGTGCAACCGACGAATCCATCAGGTGCATCAGTGGCCACGGATAAATGCCCATCGCCAACACCGCGAGCGCAAATGCGCCGAGGACGAGACCTTCACGCGTGTTGATGTCCGGCATTGCCGCTGCCTTCTCGCTGGGCGCCGTGCCCCACACGATGCGCTTGACGAGATACAGCGTGTACCCTGCGCCGATGATGAGCGAGAACGCGGCGAACAGGGCGATCCACGGGTTCGCCGTGAAGCTCGACAAGATCACCATGAACTCGCCGACAAAGCCCGAGGTGCCCGGCAAGCCGCAATTGGCCATCGCGAACAGCACCCAGAACGCGGCGAACCATGGCATCACCTTGGCCAAGCCGCCGTAAGCCGAAATTTCGCGGGTATGCAGGCGGTCGTACATCACGCCGATGCAGGTGAACAAGGCGCCCGATACGAAACCGTGCGAGATCATCTGCACCACCGCGCCCTGCACGCCGAGTTGCGCCGTCTGCACGTCATGCAACTGGCGCACCAGCATGTACACGATGAAAAGGCCCAAGGTGACGAAGCCCATGTGTGCGATCGACGAATACGCGATCAGCTTCTTCATGTCGGTCTGCACCAGCGCGACGTAGCCGATGTAGATGATCGCGATCAGGCTTAGCACGATGACCAGCCAGGCGAATGCCTGTGAGGCATCCGGCACGATCGGCAGCGAAAAACGGATGAAGCCGTAGGTGCCGACCTTCAGCATGATCGCCGCCAGGATCACCGAGCCGCCAGTCGGCGCCTCGACGTGCGCGTCCGGCAACCAGGTGTGTACCGGCACCATCGGCGTCTTGATCGCGAACGCGATGAGGAACGAGAAGAACAGCCATGACTGTTCCTTCATCGTCAGCGGCAACGCCCACAGCGTCGGCAGGTCGAAAGTGCCGGCGCGGTGGTACAGGTACAGCAACCCGATCAAGAAAAAGATCGAACCGAAGAACGTGTAAATGAAAAACTTCAACGTCGCGTACACGCGACGCGGCCCGCCCCAGACGCCGATCAGGAAGAACATCGGGATCAGGATGGCTTCGAAGAACAGGTAGAACAACAGCGCGTCGAGTGTGCAAAACACACCGATGAGAAGGCCTTCCAGTACCAGCATCGCGGCCATGTACTGGTGCACCTTGTCTTTCACCACCTCCCACGCGCCGCCGATCACCAGGATGCTGGTGAAGGTGGTCAGCACGATCAGCGCAACCGAGATGCCGTCGACGCCGAGGTGATAGCTGGAGTTGATGCCGGGAATCCAACGATGCATTTCCTGCAACTGGAAGCCACCGGGGCCAGCGTGGTATTCCGAGAGCATCACCAGGCTCAACGCAAAGGTGATGATCGTGACTGCCAATGTCAACCAGCGCGCAAGCCGCGGACGCGCGTTGCCCGCCAGCAACACGAGGATCGCACCGGCACACGGAAACCAGATCAGGACGCTGAGGATGGGCCAGTCAGACATGCGTGTTCCTTGGCAACGCTAAGGCAAAAGCATGGGTCCGCAAAAAACGCAAAGGACGCAAAGGAAATTCTTTTATTCCCTTTCGCGTGTTTTGCGTCCTTCGCGGACTGCTGTTGTTGCTGTTGTTATTCGTGCTCGCCATCAACGCAACCCCCAAAACCACAACCCACCCAGCAGCAAGATCAACCCCACGATCATCGCGAACGCGTAGTGATACAGGAAACCGGTTTGCAAGCGGCGCACCACGCGTGAGCTGCGCTCGGTGACGAACGCCGCGCCATTTACCGCGCCGTCGAATACGCCTGCATCCGCGCCCTTCCAGAACGCGCGGCCCATCTTCAAACCGCCACGCGCGAACAGGTTGTAATACAGCTCGTCGAACCAGAACTTGCGCACCAGCGCGCGATAAATCGGCAGGAACATCTGCTCTGCCCTGGTCGCGACGGCGGGGTTGAATAAGTAGACGTACGTTGCAACCGCGAATCCCGCAACCGCAATCCAGAACGGTGCCGTGAGGAAGCTGTGCCAGAACATCGGCACGGTGCCGTGGAATTCCTCGGCCATTTTCGCCAGCACGTCGTGACCCGGCAGCACCTTGATCGCGCTGCCGAACCAGCCACCGTACAGCAACGGCTTGATCGCGACCCAACCGATCATGATGGATGGAATCGCCAGCAGCACCAACGGTAGCGTGATCACCCACGGTGACTCCTTCGGCGCATGCGCCAGCACACCGGGCTGGTGGTGGTGTTCGTCGTCATGGCCGTGCTCGACCTTGAAGCGTTCCTTGCCATGGAAGGTCATGTACAGCAAGCGGAAGCTGTACAGCGCGGTCACGAACACGCCCAGCAACACGCACCAATATGCATAGGTGTGGCCGAAGCGGTTGGACAGCCCCACCGCGTCGATGATCTGGTCTTTCGAAAAGAACCCGGAGAAACCCGGCGCCGCGCACAAGGCCAGGGTGCCGACCCACATGGTTATGTAGGTGATCGGCATGTACTTGCGCAGGCCGCCCATCCGGCGCATGTCCTGTTCGTGGTGCATCGCCACGATTACCGAGCCGGCGCACAGGAACAGCAGCGCCTTGAAGAAAGCGTGGGTCATCAGGTGGAAGATGCCGGCCGCGTAAGCCGACACGCCCAATGCCGCAACCATGTAGCCAAGCTGCGACAGCGTCGAATACGCGATCACGCGCTTGATGTCGTTCTGCACGATGCCGACCAGCCCCATGAAGAATGCGGTGGTCGCGCCCACGATCATCACCACCGACAGCGCCGCGGGCGACATTTCATACAGCGGCGACATCCGCGCGACCATGAAGATGCCGGCAGTGACCATGGTGGCGGCATGGATCAGGGCCGAGATCGGGGTCGGACCTTCCATCGAATCGGGCAGCCACACGTGCAACGGCACCTGTGCCGACTTGCCCATCGCGCCCACGAACAGCAACAAGCAAATCAACGTCGCGAGCGACCAATGTTGGCCCCCGATCACCTCGATGGTGCGGCCATGCAACGACGAAGCGTGCGCGAACACGGTCGAGTAATCGAGCGTGTGGAATGCATACAGCACGCAGGCGATTCCGAGGATGAACCCGAAATCGCCGACGCGATTGACGAGGAATGCCTTCAACGCCGCAGCGCTCGCCGTCGGCCGCTCGAACCAGAAGCCGATCAGCAGGTAGGACACCAGGCCGACCAATTCCCAACCAATGAACAGCTGCAGGAAGTTGTTGGCCAGCACCAGCATCAGCATCGAGAAGGTGAACAACGCGATGTAGGCGAAGAAGCGCTGGAAACCGGGGTCGTCGCGCATGTAGCCGATGGTGTAGATGTGCACCATCAGCGACACGAAGGTCACCGTCACCAGCATCAAGGCGGTCAGGCGATCGACCAGAAACCCAATGCCAATGGTCAGCTTGCCGACTTCGAGCCAGGTGTAAACGTCGTGATTGAAAGGCTGCGCCCCACCCCACACCAGCTGGTAGAACACCACGCAGGACAACGCAAATGAAAGCGCTACCGAGACGATCGCAATCGCGGCAGCGCCGGCGCGGCCAATCTGGTTGCGCGCGAGACCGGCGATCAACGCGCCCACCAGCGGCGCGGCTGCCAGCACGATCAGAAGGGTCTGGCTGATCACGGTTGCACCTCAAACACGGCAATGATTTCCTGGTTGGCCGCGACAGAAAGGGCGCGGCATCGTGCGAAGCGATGTGGCATGGGACGTCCCCTTCCAGTCAATTGCGTAACGAGTCGATTTCTTCGACATTGATGGTGCGGCGGTTGCGGAACAGCAACACCACGATGGCGAGGCCGATCGCCGATTCGGCGGCTGCGACCGTCAGGATGAAGAACACGAAAACCTGTCCCGCCGGATCGTGCAGATAACGCGAGAACGCAACGAAGTTGGTATTGACCGCAAGCAGCATCAGCTCGATGCACATCAACAGCACGATCACGTTCTTGCGGTTGATGAAGATGCCCGCGATCGCGATGCAGAACAGCACCGTCGCGAACACGATGTACCAGGAAAGCGGGATCATGCCTGCGAATCCTCCCTGTTCGTGACAGCTTCGGGCGCCGTCGTCACCGCCGCCATCTTGACCATGCGCACGCGGCCCGCGGCACGCACCGCCGATTGCCTGCCCGGATTCTGGTGCTTGGAGAAAGTGCGCACGCGCAGTGCCAATACCACCGCGGCAACCAGACCAACCGTCAGGATCACCGCGGCGATTTCGAACGGCAGCAGGAAATGCGTGAACAACGCGGTGCCCAGCCACTGGATATTGGACACCCCGGCCGGGTTCGACCCAGGCGCGATGTCCAGCGAGCGCACGCCGATGATGCCGAGCATCTCGATCAGCATGATGACGGCCGCACCGATGCCGACCGGCAGGTATTTGATGAAACCCTCGCGCATCGGCTCCAGTTCGATATCCAGCATCATCACCACGAACAGGAACAGCACCATCACCGCGCCGACGTACACCACCACCAGCGCCAACGCCAAGAATTCGGCCTGCGCCAGCATCCAGACACAAGCGGCGGAGAAGAACGTGAGCACCAGTGCCAGCACCGCGTGCACGGTGTTCTTCACCGAGATCAAGGCCAGCGCGCCACCCACCGCGACTGCGGCGAAGAACACGAAACAGACCATCTGGAAGATCGAGTGGGTCATGGGCATCACCTGTACGCCGCGTCCTGCGCGCGGTTCGCGGCGATGCTCTTTTCGAAGCGGTCGCCCATCGCCAGCAACTGTGACTTGTTTATCACGTGTTCGCCACGGCGTTCCATGTGGTACTCGAGAATGTCGGTAAGGACGATGGAATCCACCGGACAGCTCTCCTCGCAAAAACCGCAGTAGATGCACTTGAAAAGATCGATGTCGTAGCGCGTGGTGCGGCGGGTGCCGTCCGAGGCACGCGG
>JBOHYW010000055.1:0-20105 GCA_050738155.1 Rhodanobacteraceae bacterium | reverse complement strand
ATCTGCATTCCCGCGAGTGCTTGGTTGTCCGACCGTTTCGGTACGCGCCGTGTGTTCGCGGCGTCGATCCTGATCTTCACGCTCGGTTCGCTAGCCTGCGGCGTGTCGCAAAGCCTGCCGCAACTGATCGCTGCGCGCGTGCTGCAGGGTATCGGTGGCGCGCTGCTGATGCCGATCGGGCGTTATGTGCTGGTGCGCGCGTTCGGCCCGAAGGATTTCGTCGCGGCCATGAGCACCGCGGGTATTCCCGGCCTACTCGGTCCCGTGCTGGGGCCACTGCTGGGCGGCGTGCTGTCGCAATACGCGTCGTGGCGACTGATCTTTCTGGTCAATATTCCGGTCGGCATCGTCGGGCTGTGGCTCAACCGCACCCAAATGCCGGATTTTCGTGGCGAACGCCGCCCCTTCGACTGGGTTGGATTCGTGCTGTTCGCATTCGCCTCCGGGATGCTGCTTACCGCCGCAGAAACTGGTGGCGACGGCGATTACCGCAAGGCGGCGATCGCGGCAGGTATCGGTGCGTTATGTGCGTTTGCATATTGGCGCTACGGGCGGCGCGCGCGGCATCCGGTGGTCGACCTGACGCTGCTCAGGATACGTAGCTTCGTGATCGCGGTCGGTGGGGGCATGTGCACACGATTGGGTACCGCGGGCTTGTCTTTCCTGCTGATGCTGTTCCTGCAGGTAGGTTGCGGCTGGACGCCGACCATGGCCGGTTTGATGATCTTGCCGCAGGCGGTCGCGATGATCCTGATGAAGCTGCTGATTGACCGTATCCTCAAACGCTACGGCTATCGCCGCACCCTGTTCGTCAACACCGTGCTCGCGACCATTCTGCTCGCCTGCTTCGCGCTATTGGGCGCGCGCATGCCGTGGTGGATGATCGCAATGTTGATGTTTGCTTACGGTTTCGTGATGAGCCTGCAATACACGTCGATGAACACCCTCGCATTCGTGGACCTGCCACCCGAGCGCGCCGCACAAGCATCCTCGCTGACGTCCACTGCGCAATACCTCGTGATCAGCTTCGGTATCGCGTTGTCCTCGTGGCTGTTGGCGGTGTTCCTGGGCGGCCGCCACCACGACTCCGCCGCCTATGTACACGGTTTCCATGTTGCAGTGTTGATGATGGCCGTGATGCCGTTGATCGCGGTTTACGTGTTTACGCGACTGCGCCATGACCGGCCGCTGCGGCGGCCGATCAGCACGCCAGAAACGGCGACATGATGCATACGGCCCTCCCCTTCAAGGGGAGGGTTGGGCGGGAATGGTATTGAATCGAATAACGGCCAGAACAAACCCATCCCCCACCCAACCTCCCCCTTGGGGGGGAGGAGAAAAGCGCACCCGCTCTGGTTGCCCTGTAGCATCGGTTCGTTGTCTCCGGAACGTACCGAGTGAACCACACCACCGCGATCCTGCTGGAAGTCTTCGTGATCTTCGCTGCTGCGCAGGCAGGTGGCTGGCTGGCGCGACGGATTCGGCTTCCGGATGTGGTCGGCCAGATCATCGCCGGCTGCGTGATCGGGCCTTCGGTGCTCGGCTGGATCACGCCCAGTGAGCCGCTGGAGGTTTTGTCCGAAATAGGTGTGGTGTTGCTGCTGTTCGCGGTGGGCCTGGAAACGCGCCTCGAGGACGTGAAGCGAGTCGGCGGCAGCGCCTTCGCGGTGGGTGTGATCGGGGTGATCATTCCTTTCGTTGCCGGTACTTTTTGGGCGCACTCGCTGGAGCCGAACTGGCCGCGCTCGCTGTTTGTCGCGGCGGCGTTCGTGGCAACTTCCGCCGGCATCACCGCAAGCGTGCTCAAGGAGATGGGCGCGCTGCGTCGCACCGAGAGCCGCGTGATCCTGGGCGCCGCGGTGATCGACGACATCCTGGCGATGCTGTTGCTGGGCGTGGTGGTCGCCATCGAGGCCGGCGGATCGGTGCGTGTCGGGACCCTCACGGCAGTAGCTGCGGAAGCCGTGGGTTTCGTGCTGGTGGTCGGCTGGTTGGGCACCTGGATGATGCGGCGTGGTTCGCGCTGGCTCGACCGCGCGCGCAATCCGCTGTCGCCACTGCTGCTGGTGTTGGTATTGTGCCTCGGCCTCGCATGGATCGCGACGCGCTTCGGTCTGGCCGCGATCATCGGTGCATTCCTCGCCGGCATGATCGCATCGGAAACCCATCAGCGCGTGCAGCTCGAGGAACAGATGCAACCGCTGCTTGCGCTGCTGACGCCATTCTTCTTCGTGCTCACCGGCGCCAAGGTTGAACTCGCCAAGCTCGCCAACGGCGAGGCGTTGTGGTTGCTACTCACCGCCACGCTGCTGGCACTCGTGACCAAGCTCGCGGGCGGCTGGCTGGGCGCCATCAGGCTGGGGCCACGCAGCGCGCTGACCGTCGGCGTCGGCATGATCCCGCGCGGCGAAGTCGGCATCGTGGTTGCGGCACTCGGACTTTCCGCTGGCGTGTTCGGCGACTTGCTCTACGCGGTGATCATCGCAATGTCGTTGCTGACCTCAATCATCGCGCCGCCATTTTTGGCGTTGTTGCTGAAAGAACGGGATTCGGGACTCGGGACTCGGGACTCGGAGGCGATGTAGGAGCGTGCCATGCGCGCGATGGATGCGGCATTCCATCGCAAAATGATCGCGGGCAAAAGAAAAAGACGGCGCTTCGCGCCGGCCCGCTCCCACACCGCCCCTACGACGATGCTGCGATACGAGCCGCGATCGCGTCGAAAAATGATGTCGGCAATTCTGCCGCAACGGGCACCGCCCACATGTTGGCGGCAGCGAAGGCGCGACATTTCACCGCATCTTTTTCGGTCATCAGCACCGGCAAGCCGTCGCCAAAATCGAGATCGGCCAAGGTGTAGCGATGGTGATCGGGGAACGGGTGCTCGACAGGTTCGATGTTGCACGCGCGCAGCGATTCGAAAAATCGCGCCGGATTGCCGATGCCGGCAACAGCGTGTACCGCCGCACCGGAAAAATCCGACAACGGCGTTCTGCGTGACGGTTCGGCGAGTGAAACGGCGTCGCCCAATTCGAGCCGCATCGGAACTTCGTTTGCTTGCGGCTCGCCGCCGTTGCAGACGATGAAGTCGACCGCGCGCAGACGCGACAGCGGTTCACGCAATGGCCCGGCTGGCAGCAATTGCCTATTGCCGAAGCGGCGCGCACCGTCGACGACGCAAATCTCGAGGTCGCGCGCCAGCCCGTAGTGCTGCAGACCGTCATCGGCAACGATCACGTTGACACCCTCATCGAGCAGCAGCGTAGCCGCGTCCGGTCGATCGACACCGACCGCCACCGGTACACCGGTACGGATGCGGATCAGGGCGGGTTCGTCACCGACGATGGCTGGATCGGGTTGCGCATCCAACAGCATCGGCAGTCGCGCCGTGCCGCCGTAGCCGCGACTGACCACCCCTGGATTGAAGTCGCGCGCACGCAGGGCCTCCACCAGTGCGATCGCAAGCGGTGTCTTGCCGGCACCACCGGCCGTAATGTTGCCAACCACGATCACAGGCACTGGCAAACGAACAGCTTTCAACCAACCGCGACGATACAAGGCGCGACGCAATGTCGTGGCGCCGCCGTACAACGCCGCCAGCGGACGAGTCCACCACACGGGCGCCTCGTTCGGTTCATACCAGCGTTGTTGTACGGAATCGGCGGGCTTCATGGAGCTTCGTCATTCCCGCGCAAGCAGGAATCCAGTGCCTTTTCTCAACCAGAAGTTCGAATACAAATCGCGCCAAAACGGATTGTCTTGCTCAACAAGTGCGAGCTTCCATCCCCGGCCACTCCTTGACCTGCCTTTCCCTGACGATGGCCTCGTCTGGATTCCCGCCTACGCGGAAATGACAAACCATTTATTGGCCAACCGCCGTCGCGTCCCGAAACTGCAAGTGATACAGCGCCGCGTATCTGCCTTCACGGGCCAGCAATTCGCGGTGGCTGTCCAGCTCGACGATGCGGCCCGCCTCCAGTACCGCGATCTGGTCGGCGTGTTCGACGGTGGAAAGCCGGTGCGCGATGACCAGCGTGGTGCGATTCTGCATCAGGCGCGACAAGGCGTCCTGGATCAGACGCTCGGATTCGGTATCCAGCGCGGAAGTCGCCTCGTCCAGCACCAGGATCGGTGCATCTTTCAGCAATGCGCGCGCCACCGCGATGCGTTGGCGCTGGCCACCCGACAACAGCGAGCCGCTCTCGCCGACCCGGCTGTGGATGCCGTTCGGCAATTCGCGGATGAACTCCATCGCATTGGCGGCCGCGGCCGCGGCGACGATTTCCTTTTCACTCGCGTTGGCCAGCGCGCCGTAGGCGATGTTGTGCGCGATGGTGTCGTCGAACAAGACTACGTCCTGCCCCACCCACGAAATCTGCGCGCGCAGGCTGCGCAACTCGTAGTCAGCAAGGGGCTTGCCATCCAGCAGCAACATTCCGCCAGTCGGCTCGTAGAAGCGCGGAATCAGGCTGACCATGCTGCTCTTGCCGCTGCCGGAGCGTCCGACCAGCGCGGTAACCGAGCCCGCGGCGCAACGCAGCGATACGCCGCGCAACGCTTCGATGTCGGCGCCGGGATAGGCCAGATGCACGTCGCGAAATTCGATATCGCCGTGGCAACGCACGACGACGGCGTCCCCTGCGTCTTTTTCGACCGATGCATCGAGGATACCGAACAATTCCTCGGCCGCAGCCAGTCCGCGCTGGATGTTGGACTGCACGGTAGTCAACCGTTTCAACGAGGGCAGTATTCCACCCATGCACATGAACACCGTCGCGAATCCGCCAGCGGTCAGTCCGAAATCCACCATGAAGTGACGGGTCGCGACGAACACGATGATGGCCAGCGCGATGGCCGCCACCAGTTGCACGAATGCGGTGGAAATGCCATTGGTCGCCGCGATCTTGATGTTCATCTTGCGATCGAGGCTGGTGACTTCGTCGAAGCGTTTCGATTCGTAATCCTGGCCACCGAACACCTTGACCTCGCGGTGTGCGCCGACCACCTCTTCGACCACGCCGGTGACGCTGCCCACAAGTTCCTGGATGGTGACGTTGATGCGCCGGTAGCGCCGCCCGACCCAGACCACCAGTAACCCGACCAGCGGCACCATCAACAGCAAGACCAATGCCAGTATCCAGTTGGTCCATACCATCACCACCACCAGCCCCACAACGGTCAAGCCATCGACGATGGCCGCCTTGGCCGAACTGGTGGCAGCCTCGGCCACCTGGTTGCAGGTGTAGGTGATGCGCGAAATCTGCTGGCCAGATGGCTCCGCGTCGAAAAACGCCGTCGGCATGTGCAGGTATTGGTCGAAAATCCGGCTGCGGACGTCCTGCACCATGCCGCGGCCGACGTAGGCTACGCCGTAGGTTTCCACATAAACGGCAATGCTGCGCACGAAGAAAACCACGACGATGAAGATCGGCATCCAGAAGACCACCGTCGGGTCGCGGGTCGGGCCGAACAACTTGTCGATCAGCGGTTTGATCGCATACGCGAACAAGGACATGCAGGCCGGGTCGACCACCATCGCCAGCAAGGTCACTGCGGCGACCATCTGATACGGCCGCAGGTAGCCGAGCAACCGCCGGTAGACCGCCCAGTCTGAACCCGATTGGCGCATCGGGTCAGCCACCCGCCGACGGACCCTTGGGTGGCGCCGTGGCAATCGACAGATGGCTGAAGCCGAGTTTGCCCAGTGCATCCATGGCCGTCACCACCGCCTGGTGCGGCGTCATGGCGTCGGCGCGCAGCAGTACCGGACGATCGCGGTTCGTGCCGGCTACCGCGGTGATGGCACGCTGCAGCGTGGCTTCGTCATCGCCGAGCACGCGGTTGTTGCCGACGAAGAAATGCCCTTCCCGGTTGACCACGATCACCAGCGTGTCGGTGGCGGGGGCCGCGGCCTTGTCGCTGGCCTGCGGCAACGACACCTTCATGTGCCCCTGCTGCACGAAGGTCGTGGTCAGCACGAAGAACATCAACAACGTGAACAGCACGTCGATCAGGCTGACCACGTTGAGTTCGAACTCGTCGCCACGGCTGTTGCCGATGCGCATCGTGTCGCTCCGTCAGGCCCCGGTGGCGCGCACGGCGCGCGGTGCCGCCGTTGCCGGTGAATGCGATTCGACGGCCTGTGGCCGCGCGGTCGACAATTCGTCCAGCAATGCGGTGGCCTGCTTTTCCATCTGCACCACGTAGCCTTGCACCCGCCCGCGGAAATAGCGATGCAACACATAGGCGGGAATCGCGATCACCAAACCGGATGCCGTGCATATCAGTGCTTCGCCGATGCCGCCGGCCATCTTCATGGGATCGCCGACACCCGACACCATCACCGCGAGAAACATCCGGATCAATCCGAATACGGTCCCGAGCAGGCCCAGCAACGGGCCAATCAGCGCGATCGTGCCCAGCGTGTTGAGATAACGTTCGAGGTCGTGCACGACGTGCCGGCCGGTGTCCTCGATGCGTTCCTTGATTTCTGTACGCGAGCGGTTGCGCACGTCCAGCGCGCCGGCCAGCAATTCACCCAGCGGCGAATTTTCGCGCAGTGCCTGGATGTGCGATGGGTTCAACTGCTGAGAGTGCGCCCAACTGCGCACCTGCTCGCCGAGCCCCGGCGGCAACACGGCGCCGCGGCGCAATGTCCAGAAACGCTCCAGCACGATCGCCAGACCGACCGCCGAACACACCAGGATAGGCAGCATGCCCCAGCCGCCCGCCTTCAGGATTTCAAACACTTGCAACCTCCGCCGCGGGTGGTTTCGCGATGCTGCCGCATCATACCAGCACGGGCCGACGCGCCAAGCGCGGCGTGTCTCGCTTTGTATGCTTGTCAATGATGCTGCGGGCGACGTCCCTGCTGTGTTCCGCTCGCCCAAGCGGCGAGCGGGCTACTTCTGTTTCGGCGGTAGGGCGGATCAAGACGCGTAGCGCCGGATCCGCCGCAGGAGCGGCTTGATCCGGCCTACCCTGGTGCTCGCCGCGGCGTCATACCACGACGCGTTGGCTCAGGGTCGCCTCTACGAAGCGTCCCTGTAGGAGCCTGCGTGCAGGCGACCCACGCCGAAGGCGTGTGGAAAAAGACAGGAATATCGAAACAACGACGAGTCAAGCAGATCCCGGGTTCTGACTGCGATGAAACTGCAGTCAGACCCGGATGACGGTCGTTGGTGGGCTCCGGCTTGCGCCGCGATGACGACGGCTGGTTGGCCCTGGATCACACCGGAACAGGCAATCAGCCAAAACGTCTCGTCAGAGCGCCATGCCCTTGAGCGCCGGATGTACCAAGTCGCCGCCGGAAATGTTGATGCCGCTGGCAAGGATCGCATCGTCGTGCCAGTTCTTCTGCGCCAGGCGCAGCACGTACGGCAGAATCGCCGCCGAGATCGCCTGCGTGGACGTCTGTGGCACCGCGCCGGGCATATTGGTGACGCAGAAATGCGTGACACCGTCGACCACGTAGGTTGGATCCTTCCACGTCGTCGGCTTGGAGGTTTCGAAGCAACCGCCCTGGTCGATCGAAATGTCGACCAGCACGCTGCCCGGCTCCATCGACTTGACCATTGCATGGGTCACGACGTGCGGCGCCTTGGCGCTCGGGACCAACACCGCGCCGATCACGAGGTCGGCGGTCGCGACTTCCTCGGCAACCGCCGATTCATACGCGTACAAGCCGGTGACGTTGGCGCCCCAGCCCATCGCTTGCGTGAGGCGATCGGGCCGCTTGTCGAACACCACCACATTGGACCCGCCAGCCGCCGCCAACATCGCCGCGTTGCCGCCGGCCACGCCCGCGCCCAGCACCACGACCTTGCCACGCTCGGTGGTGGCCATGCCGCCCAGCAATTTGCCCTTGCCGCCCTGCGGCTGATGCAACAGCGTGGTGCCAACCTGCGTCGCGAGGCGTCCGGCGACCACCGACATCGGCGTCAGCAACGGCAACGAGCCATTGGTTTCCTGCACGCTTTCGAAAGCGACGCCAGTCAAGCCGATTCCGAGCAACTGTTTCGTCAGCGCCGGTTCCGCAGCCAGATGCAGATAGCAGAACAACAGGTGATGCTTCTTCAGCAATTTGAGGTCGCCGACGATCGGCTCCTTCACCTTGACGATCATCTCGGCGGCGTCGTAGAGCGCTGCCGCATCGGCAACGATTTTTACGCCGATGACGGTGTAGCGCTCGTCGGAAAATCCGCTTTTGTCGCCCGCGCCGGCTTGCAGGAATACCTCGTGACCGTGCCGAATCAAATCGGCACAGGCGGCGGGGACGAGGGCGACGCGGCCCTCGAGGGTCTTGGTTTCGGAAGGAACACCGATACGCATGGAAAGCTTCCTCGTGAGAGAATGGCAAAGTAACGCGCTTGAAATACCGCCGCGAACTCCCCATCCTGCACGGCTTGCCGCCTGAATGCGCACATATCCGGTCGCGCGACGCACCGGAGTCACGGCGATTCAGTCGGCAGGGAGCGCGGCGCCAATCGGCATGCCGCGGTGAATGCGAGAGTTCCTGCGGGCTACAAAACAACGCCGAGGATTATACATGAGCACCTTGAAACACAGCCGCCTTTTGATCCTGGGTTCTGGTCCGGCCGGCTATACGGCCGCGGTTTACGCCGCGCGCGCCAATCTGCAACCGACGTTGATCACCGGCCTCACGCAAGGCGGGCAGTTGACGACGACCACGGAAGTCGACAACTGGCCGGGCGACGCGCTGGGCGTGCAGGGCCCGGAATTGATGCAACGCATGGCCGCGCATGCGGAACGCTTCAACACCGCGGTGGTGTTCGACCATATCCACACCGTCGACCTGAAGCAACGGCCGTTTCGATTGAAGGGCGACAGCGGTGAATACAGTTGCGATGCACTCATCATCGCCACCGGCGCCGATGCCAAGTACCTCGACATTCCTTCCGAAACCGCATTCAAGGGCAAGGGCGTGTCTGCCTGCGCAACCTGCGACGGATTCTTCTTCCGCAATCAGGACGTGGCCGTGATCGGCGGCGGCAACACCGCGGTCGAGGAAGCGCTGTACCTTGCCAACATCTCCCGCAAGGTCACGCTGGTGCACCGCCGCGACAAGTTGCGCGCGGAAAAGATCCTGCAGGACAAATTGTTCGAGAAGGCCAATGCCGGCAAGGTCGAATTGCTGTGGAACCACACGGTCGACGAAGTATTGGGTGACAACACCGGCGTCACCGGCCTGCGCCTCGTCAACACCAGCGACGCCAGCAAGCGTGAAATCGTCGTCACCGGCATGTTCGTTGCGATCGGCCACACCCCCAACACGGGCGTGTTCGAGGGCCAGCTCGACATGCACAATGGTTATATCCAGATCAAGAGTGGCCTGGACGGCAACGCGACCGCAACCTCGGTACGCGGCGTGTTCGCGGCCGGCGACGTGGCCGACCATGTGTATCGGCAGGCCGTCACCTCGGCCGGCTTCGGCTGCATGGCCGCGCTGGATGCCGAGAAATTCCTCGACTCGATCGGCTTGGCGGGTTGATTCGCGGCGCGTGGTCCGGGGCTGCCCTCCCGATCACGCGCCTGTCAAAATGTGCGCATGCCAATGCTGCGCACACACGAATCAATCGACGAAATTGCCGCTGCCGATTGGGACGCGCTGGCCGCGGATGACAACCCGTTCGTGTCGCACGCGTTCCTGGCCGGGCTCGAACGTACCGGTTGCATCCGCACCGCATTCGGTTGGCGCGCCCAGCACCTGACGCTGCACGAAGACGATGGCACGCTGGTCGGCGCGCTGCCGTTGTATCTGAAAGCCAACTCGCACGGCGAGTACGTATTCGACTGGGCGTGGGCCGATGCATGGGAACGTGCGGGCGGCGACTATTACCCCAAATTCCTGTGCGCCGTGCCCTATTCGCCGGTCACCGGGCCACGCCTGCTGGCCGGAACCGGTCCCGATGCCGACGAGCGTCGCGCCTTGCTGGCGGCGGCGCTGCGCGAGCTGACCGATCGCACCGGACTGTCGTCCGTGCATGTCGATTTCTTCAGCGAGACGGAAATCGGCGCGTTTGACGATACGTGGCTGGAACGCAGCGACTGGCAATTCCAGTGGCGCAATCCGGGTGACTGGCGCGACTTCCAGGATTACCTCGGCGCGTTGACCCACAAGCGCCGCAATGCCATCCGTCATGAACGCACGCAAGTGGCGAACGCCGGACTGGAATGCGAGTTCCGCGAGAGTGGCTCGTTGAGTGACACGGAATGGCGCAGTATGCACCACCTCTACGAACACACTTTCGACGAGAAAGGCAACACACCGACGCTGACGCTTGATTTCTTCCGCCACCTCGGCGTGGCGTTCCCGCACCAGTCGCACGTCGCGTTCGCGCGGCGTGGTGGCGGCATCATCGCCGGCGCGCTGTTCCTGTCCAGCCATGACACCTTGTACGGGCGTTACTGGGGCGCATACGAACAAGCCGCCGGCCTGCACTTCGAGCTTTGCTACTACCAGGGCATCGAGCATTGCCTGCGGCATGGGCTGCACCGCTTCGAACCGGGTGCGCAAGGCGTCCACAAACTCGCGCGCGGTTTCCTGCCGGTGCGCACGCATTCGCGACACTATCTTGTCGACCCGCAGTTTCGTGCCGTGGTACGCACGGCGTTGCAGCGCGAGGCGGTGCTGTTGGAAAGACGCAAGCACGAACTGCTCGAACATTCGCCCTTCGCGCAGCGCGACGCAGCGCCATGATTCGCATTGCGCGACTCGATACCCTCGCGCCCGACCGCTTCCCGGACCCCGAACGTGCACTTGCCGATCCCAACGGACTGCTCGCATTCGGCGGCGATCTTTCCCCGCAACGTTTGCTCAGCGCTTACACGCTGGGGATATTCCCCTGGTATTCCGAAGGCGATCCGTTGCTGTGGTGGTCGCCCGACCCGCGTTGCGTGTTCGCGACCGACAGCGTGCACGTCTCGCGCAGCCTTGCCAGGACCCTGCGCAAGACGGGCTGGCAATGGAGCATGAATCGCGCTTTCGAATCCGTGATGCGCGCGTGCGCCGCGCCGCGCGCCGGCCAGGATGGCACCTGGATCACGCCCGACATGATCGTGGCCTACACCAACTTGCACCTGCTCGGTCACGCGCATTCACTGGAAATCTGGGAAAGCGATGAACTGGTCGGCGGCACCTACGGCGTCGCGGTCGGGCGCGCGTTCAGCGCCGAGTCGATGTTCTCGCGCCGAACCGATGCATCCAAGGTGGCGCTGGTGATGTTGGCAAAGGTGCTGCACGCACGCGGTTGTCCGTGGATCGACGCCCAGGTACCCAATCCGCATCTTCTCAACATGGGCGCTCGCACGATTCCGCGTCGACAGTTTCTTGCCGGACTCTCGCGGCTGGTGGCCGAACCCGCCGCACACGACTGGCCGCGAGCGCTCGCGCCGGTCGCGGCTTCGGATTGATTTCGGATTGATTTCGGGTTGATTGCCGCGGTTCCGTCGCTGCGCTTACAGCCGGCTCCGGCCTTCGACCTTGAACCGGCCTTAACCCCTCACGTTTCGCGTAGGCCGGCTCAAGGCCGTAGGCCGGAGCCGGCGTTTGCCGAACATCGTATGGTGATATGGGCGGTTGGCCGGTCCTGAATTTGCACGCGAGTTGGCGTACATTGGTAATCCCCGCCCACTCGAGGATACCGCCATGCCCGAGCAACCCGATCCGTTCAAGGCCGCCCAGGATGCCGCCACGTCAGGCCAGCGTTTCAGCCGCGGGATGATGGATTCCGCGCAACAGATTTGGCTGGCGGGCTTGGGCGCGCTGTCACGCACCCAGCAGGAAGGCGGCAAATTCTTCGACATGCTGGTGGCCGAAGGTGTACGCATACAGGAAAAGACCCACGCCTACACGCAGGAGCAGGCGCAGCAGGCCGCCGATCAGGCCGAGCCATGGCTTGAAGGTGCACGCAAGCGCACCAGCGCGGCGATGGGCAAACTCGAACAGGCTTTCGATGCGCGTATCGCGCGCACGATGCAGCGCATGCACATACCCACCCATCAGGACATCCAGGAACTGTCCACTCGCATCGACGCACTGACGCGCGAGGTGCACGCCGCCCGTGCCACACCCCGAAAAACCGGCGCACGCAAGGCGGCCGCGGCAAAAAAGACTGGCGCCGACCAGTCCTGATGCCCCGCCCGCGCGAACCTCACCGGGTGTTGCAAAATCCGGTGAGGGTTTCAGTTCCCATGCACAGGTGCGAGCCATGCCAGATGACCTGACCGCCGAATTCCAGCGCGCCGCCACGGATGTGAAACAGTTGCCGACGCGCCCCGACAACGACACGCTGCTGAAGCTGTACGCGTTGTACAAACAGGGTGCGGTCGGCGACGTCTGCGGCGACAAACCCGGCTTTTTCGATTTCGTCGGCACTGCCAAATACGAAGCCTGGTCGAAACTGCGCGGCATGCATGCGGACGAGGCGCAACAGAAATACATCGAGCTGGTGAGGCAGCTTGGCGCGTAACGGCTGTTGCAATAACCAGGGCGCACATCTTCGTTCGAGTCGGCGGCACTCGTGGCGCACACCACCGACGGACAATTCGACAAACGTACTGCCGCTATCGGCAATGTGTTGCGTCGATCAGTTGAATCCGTCGCCGAAACCGGTCAGTTGTCGCTTCTGTCGGGTCGCCAGATAGCGGGCGTTGAAAGCTTTTATCAACTGCAGGTCACACGCTCCTCGTCGCCACCACCGGCGGTACGGCAGCGGCGCGCAGCGCAGGCACCAACACGGCCAGTTGCCCGATTACCCATAGCGCTATCGCGCCGATCGGCAGGTAATACGCCGGCAACCGAGGCAGCTCGTAGTGCCGCATCAACAGCAGGCTGAGGCCGTAGGCCAGCACCATGCCGAACACGACGCCGAACGTGATGATCAGGAAATTCTCGGTCTGGAAATAATGCAGGATGTCGCTGCGCCTCGCGCCCAACGCACGCCGAATGCCGATCTGCTTGCGGCGCTGGCCGACCCAGAAACTGGTCTGGCCGACGATGCCGGCGGTAGTGACCAGCAGCAGAATCAGGCAGACCAGTCCCATCACCAGTGCCATGCCGCGGTCGGCACGGTAGACCTTGCCGCGTATCTCGGACATCGACTGGATGCCCCAGGTATCCGGCATCACGCGCATCGGATCGACCGTCAGCAAGGCCTTGCGTGCCTCGCGCATCACCGCATGTGTGTGTCCGGGTCGAGCACGGACCGCGTAGCTGGCAAAGGCGCCGTCCAGACGTACCGGCTCGAGCACGGAATTGTAATCCCAGGCGCTGCCCCATTTCGAAGTCGTCGGCGTCTGCAGGCGCTGGACGATGCCGACAATACGCGCCGGCTTGCCGTCTTGATAGATGGTCTTGCCCAGCGCACCGCCGTTCGGGAACAGCTTGTCGGCGACTGGCTTGCTGACAATGACAACCGGGGATACGGCGTCGCTGTGGATTGTGTGATGCAGGATCTCGTCGGCCTTGAAGTCACGGCCGGCGACAAGCTTCAAGCCCAGCACGGAACGCAAATGTTCGTCGCCGTAGTAGTAGGCGGCGGTGACCGTCAGGCCTTTCTGTTCGGGATTCAACGTCAGGTTGCCGCTGTAGATCTGGCCCTGCAGCGGCATGCTGAAGGAGGCCGCCGCGCCCTGCACGTCGGGCAGCGCACGAAGCGTGGCCAAGTCGGTGAGCTGCAGAGCGTCCAGCTTTGCCACCGACGCGGGATCGTTGCCCGTCGGTGCGCCATACCAACCTTGCGAGATGCGAATCAGCCCGTCCTCGACAGCGCCGGTGGGCCGATTCACGCGCTCGATGCGCTGGCCGATCAGGAAAATGGCATTGCACACGATCGCCAGGGTCAAGGCAATCTGCAATACGATGAGCGTTACGCCAGCCTTGTGCCGGCGCAGTGCGGAGAGGATGGGATGCAGTCTCATCGCCATCTCCTCAATTGCTTTTCAATTGCCAGGCGGGCTGCACCCGCGCGGCACGAAACGTGGGATACAGACCCGCCAGCACGCTTGCCACGATGGCCACCAATAACGTCAACGCCAGCAATGCCGGATCGATATGTGCCAGACGAGCCAACCGCGGTGGCAATACGAGGTGGACGCCGAGCACACCAATACCGGTCAGCAGCAACCCGAGCACGCCGCCACCCACGCCGACCACCGCCGCCTCGATGATGAACTGCGCGTAGATCTTGTCTCGTGATGCGCCCAGCGCACGCCGTACGCCAATCTCGCCGCTGCGGCGCAGAAACCTGGCCAGCAGCAGGCTCACGGTATTGATCAGGCACACCAGCAGCAGACCCAAGGCCACCAGCAGCGACTGCTGGGTGTTGTCGGGCACCACGTGTTCGTGATCGAGGAAGCCGCGCACGTCGCGCAGGCGGTCGTTGGGTGGCCAAGTGAAGCGACCGATTTGCTGCTGCTCACGTGCGTAGTTGTCAAGGTATTGCCGGTAGCGCTGCACCGCCGCTGCGTTATCCAGCTCGGCCATGTATGCCAACCATACGCAATTGGTCTTCTGCAGACCATCGACGCCAGGTGGTGGCTGCACGCCCTTGGGACAATTGACCGCACCGGCACCTTGCATGCCGCTGGAGATTGCGCGCCGCAGGGGCACGAAGAGCGCCGGCCCGTCACCGGTGAAGCCACCCGTGTCGACCACGTCGAAAAACACCGGCTGTGGATTCCAGGGTTTCATCACGCCGATCACGCGGTAGTCCTGGCCGTCCAGATCGATATCGCGGCCCATGCTGTTGCCGCCACCGAACACGCGCTGGTTGAGCGAGGCACTGATCACGATGACCGGTGCGCCCTGCGTGTCATCCGCGGCGCTCCAGCCGCTGCCAAACTGAAACGGCACATCCAGCATCGGGAAGAATTCGTTGTTGACGCCAAAACCAAACACCGGGATCGGGCTGCTGCCCGCCTTGGCCGGCAATACCGTTGGCGCGACCGCGTAGATGGCTGATTGTCTGGTCGCGCGGTGGTCGTGCATCAGCCTCATGGCGTCGGCGTAGGTCAACGCATCCGGTGGTTCACGCGCACCACTGCGTTCGCCCGAACCAGACGATTGTCCCGGTCCCCACGCGTCGATCTGCGGCACAAACAGCTGCGAGGACTTCCACGGGATCGGATCGCCGGACACGCCGCGGAACACTGCGTACGTGGTCATCGACGCGGCCACGCCGAAGCCAATCACCAGCATCATCAGCACCGTCAGCCCGGGACTGCGTCGCAAGCTGCGGAATGCCAGATAGAGGTAATAGCCAAACATGCGTCCCCCTGGACGGTTCGAAATGGCGACTCCAGCCAGCACCATGGAACCCACCGTGATCACGTCGCCGTTTGCTGGTGTCGTGATTTCAACGAGGCCCGGTCGCAGACCAGCCTAGCACTTCCAAACTGCGCAGGTCGCCGCCGTCAATTCCCCCATACAGGAGACTGAAGTCACCCGCAACGCCCGGCCAATCTTCGACCCACCGCGTTCCCACTCATCATTGCGCGCTGGCGATTGGCCTAAAACCAGATGGCTCCTAGACAACGGTCCACCGCGACCTGCTTCACCGGGTCACCTGCTTGTCCGCCATCATTGCACGCTGTGGGTCTCACCCATGAATGCCGCCACGTTGTCGTGCAGTTGCTTCAAGTCCGGGATGCGCACATAGATCATGTGTCCGGATTCGTAATACTTGAACTGCACATGCGACTGAAGATTCTTGGGGATGTCCATGTGGTTGACACCGTAAACCATTCCATAGAACGGCGTCGCAAAGTCGTAATATCCGGCTTCCACCTCGACTCGCAAATGCGGATTGAACTTCAACGCCTGCGCGAGATTGATCGCTCCGTTGACATTGCGTATTTTCCGTCGAGTAGCCAGGTTCTCGTCTTCCTGCGACCAAGGGTGTGCGTGCACGATGCCGTACGCTTCCGGCCGGTAAAGCTGGTCCTGTCCGTACTTCAGAATGTTGTGGACGTAGTAATTGAACCCAGCCGCATAAGCCGAGCTGATTGACGCCGCCTGGGTGTCGTACTCCATCCCCTGGCTCAGCGGGTCCATCGACGCCTGGGCGAACCGGCCATCGAGACGCCCGATCGTGAGGTCCTGGCCATTCAACAGCTCATGGAAAAACTCGCGCGGGCTCACCCGCAAGTTGGCCTTGTCCAGATACGCCTCGCTGAGCCCCGTAAAATCGTGCAGTTTCCGAATGACCGTCTTTCGCTCCGCCGCATCCAGGGTGTTGCCCTTGGTCAAAGCCAGCAGATACTCATTCGTCGCGAACTGTTCAACTTTTGCGAGGAAGGGTTTTAGTTCCGCAGGCTGATTCGGCAATTTCTTGTGATACCACGCATCTGCCGCCATGGTCGGCAAGTCGGTTGCATACTGGATATCCGAGCCGCGCGGAACGGCATTACCCATATACGCCGACTGAAGCACCACGCCGTTCAAGTCGATGTCTTCGACTTTCTGGAGATAATTCGCGAGTACCTCGGAACGCAAGGTTCCGTAGCTTTCCCCATACAGGTACTTGGGCGACATCGAACGACCGGTCTGGTTCAAATAACGCTGAATGAACTGCGCGAACGACTTCACGTCCGGATCCACCCCGTAAAAGTCCTGCCACTTGCCGACCCCGCCCTGATCCTTGCCGATGATGCGGCTGTAGCCGGTACTCATCATGTCGATGAACACCTCATCGGTCACGTCCAGCAAACTGTAGTCGTTGTTGGTCAGGTGGTACGGCCCCGGTGGTGTATGGGTGTGGTCGGCAGTCACGATTCGCTGCGGACCGAAAGCGCCCATATGGAGCCACATGGTCGACGAACCGGGACCTCCGTTGTAAAAGAATGTCAGCGGTCGATCGTCGCGATTTTTTACTCCATCTTTTACATAGGCAACATAAAACATGCTGCCGGTGGGCTTCCCGTGGATGTCCCTGAGAATGATGGTGCCCGCCGTAGCCGTGTAGTCGATGCGCTTGCCTTCCACCGTGACGCTGCCCTTGGTGACCGAGCGCGTGCCATGCGGCGCCTTGGCGTCATGATGCGTCGATGGCGCATCCGCCGCCGGCCGCGCGGCGAGCGGCGCACTGGCGATGCACAGCGCCGCCATTGCGCACACAATCATGGAACTTTTCATTCACTGTCTCCTCAGCTCCAGCGGAGCCTTGATTGCTGAAATCAACGAAGTCGAGCTGGGCACAACTGCTCAGCCATCTCACCGTCCAACATTGCGCAGCACACCCTCTTCGCCCTCAATCTTCCCCAGGCACCCGGTTGTCGATGGCAACCGGGACCCGCAGGCAACCCGTCAGAAAAACTTTTGGCTGTAGCTCACGAACCAGAAGCGGTCGATGTCGTAGGCCGGATTCACCGGTGCGCTGCCGAGCGGACGCTGATACTCGATCGGAGGCGTACGGTCAAAAACATTGTTGACGCCCACCCTGACCGTTGCCTGCCACGGGCTCTGCCAACGGAAACTGACGTCGTTGAATGCAATCGCACCCACACGATTCTGTGGATAGGCCCCATTGAAGGGGTCGATATGATCGGGGTCATTGCACTCGACCGCCTTGCCCCAGAAGCATCCCTCCGTCAGGCTCGAAAAGTACCGGATCCTCCAGGTCGCACCAAAATTGCCCTTGCTCCAGGCAAGCGACGTATTGCTCCGGATGCGCCAGTAGTAGCCGCTGCTCTCTGCCCTTCCGACGCGGTTGTCCACCGTCGCGCCAGCCGCTTCCTGTGCCTCCCACTTGTCGGTATATGACACTGTCGACGTAAGCCGGAATTGTCCGAGGCTGGTCATCGGCAGCGCGTACGTGACTTCGAGATCGTACCCTTGCACCTTTGCGGTGCCCCTGTTGGCCTGACCGGTATGGAGGTTCAGTACCTGCCAGTTGGCATCGCGCTCGAACCTGCCACAGAATGACGCGACCCCCTGATAGCACTCCTGCAACACATCATTGGCGGTGACCGGACTGATGATGTTCGCGAGCTTGATTTGATACCAATCCAGCGTGATGCCGAGCCCTGATATGTAGTGCGGGCTGTAAACGAGCCCCAGCGTCTTGTCCGTCGCGGTCTCCGGCTGGAGATCGAGATTGCCGCCACTGTAGAAGGCATTCTTCGTCTGCGCGTTCGGAGCGCTGATCGCACCGCCTTGCGCTTGTGCCTGGCGGAATTGATCCGGATTCGGGTACCCCGCGCTGCGCAATGATGCGATGCAGGCAGCATGAACTGCCGCACCATAGATGCGCGCTCCGAAAGCGGCGTCGCACGGGTCCGTGTATTGGCCGAACCCCTGGCCCGTGCCCGCATACAGGTCACTGATGGTGGGCGCCCGGAATGCCTGCGCGTAATTGGCACGGATCATCAGGTCGTCGATGGGCTTGTACTGGATGCTCAGCTTGCTGTTGGTGGTACCGCCGAAATTGCTGTAGTGCGAGTAGCGGGTCGCCGCGTCGAACAACAGGAGCTTTGCGCCCGGCAGATTCTTCAGGAGCGGAACCGACAGCTCCGCGTACACAGCGTTGACGTCGTAGCCGCCACGGGTACCGGCGGCGACATTGTTGCTCGACAAGCCTGACTGCGTGAATGCATCCGGCTCGTCGGAGCCGGTGAGGCTCCGGTGCTGCGCCCCGACGGCAACGGCCACCTCGCCTCCAAACGGGATGTCAAACAATCCGCCCGTCGCATCTGCGCTGTAGGACATGTCCTTGTTCGTCGTGTCCGTCTGCGACGTGATGAAAACCTTGTTCGCCAGCTCAGGCGTTGCGTCGATCGCCTGATCACCTGCCAGAACATTCAACGGTATGCAGTCGTTGAGCGGATTGCCGGGCGTGCCGCAGGTGGGCTGCCCGGCGCTATTGATGAACGATGGCCCCATTGCGCGCTGCATGTACCAGTAGTTCAGGTTGTTCAACGTGACGTTTTTTCCACTGGACTTGCTGTAGTTCAACCCCACGTCCCACGTCCAGGAATGGCCGTTCAATTCGAACGCACCTTTCAAGCCCGCAATCTCCTGTTCCGATTTTCTCTGATTCGTGACGGTGCGTGGCCTGTTGATGAAGTCCACGCCGACGGCCACGTCCTGATCAACCGGGTTGTAGATACTGTCTTTCGACAACAGCCCGTCGGAAAGATTGAAATAGTGGGACTGCATGGGGAACCCTGCCATCTGGTTCCACCCGCGGTTTTCCACATACATGGTTGTGCTGTAGAACGACAGGTTTTCGGAGAAATTGTATTGGCCCTGTATATACACCGATTTCAACCTGCGCGGCGTACGGAACGGCTTCGGAAGAAAGTTGTTGTAGGTATCCTCCAGTGGCTTGTTTGAAGGATCCACCAGTTGATAATTGGACAGTTTGCTTGTATCCAACCCAGGTCCGTTCAAATAGTACAAGCCCTGGTCGTCGGTAAAGCTCCCGAGCGCACCCACCTGATAGTAGGACGTGGTCGGATGGCGCGGGCCGTCCGGATATCGTGTCAGTTCACGCGTACGATTCCAGATGATGTCCTGGTTCATGTAGGACAGGTTCATCATGATCGAACCCTTGTTGCTTGCGCCCGAACCCATCGTGACGCTGTACTGCTGCGTCATGCCATCTCCCTCTTCATTGGCACCGACATAGCCATCGGCTTCGAGACCATCCACGTTCCTGCGGGTAATGATGTTGATCACACCGGTGACCGCATCGGAACCGTACACCGCGGATGCGCCATCCTTGAGCACTTCGATGCGCTCGATCACGCTTGATGGAATCGTCGCCAGGTCGGTGCGACCGTTGTTGTCGGTCATCCAGCGGTGCCCGTTGACCAACACCAGAACGCGCGATGCACCCAAGCCGCGCATGTCCGGGTACGATCCGGCAGTTCCGCCTTGCGTACTCTGTCTATTGGCACCGGGCTCCGTCTGGATGGTGTCCAGATGGCCCAATATGTCATTCACCGTGGTCAGGCCGGTCGCCTGGATTTCCTGCCGGGTCATGACGAGGATCGGTTGCTGGGTTTGGAGGTCGACCTGGCGAATGCGCGAACCGGTAACGATCACGGGTTGCAGCGTTTTGTTCGGCGCGGGAGGACTGGAG
>JBOHYW010000054.1:0-20257 GCA_050738155.1 Rhodanobacteraceae bacterium | reverse complement strand
CACCGAATCCTGCACGGCATTCATCGGATTGCCGTGTCCAATGAACAGCGCTGGCATGCGATCAGTCATGGACGCGTTCCTGAGCAGCGGCGACTTTGATTCCTTCTCCCTCCGGGAGAAGGGGCGGAACGCCGCTTTTTCTTTTGCGCGAAAGCGCCGGATGCGGGTCCGGGAAATTGTTGACTGCATGCCCTCATGCTTGGCCTCCAGACCGGCGGGCATGCGGAAGGTGCCAACCGTGGCGGATCGCCATGTAACGCAGTGCGAAACACGCGAGTCCGCCGACAATCGTGGCAGGCACGGCATGGATATCGAGCACATGCCCACCGACCACGATCGCCGCGCCCACCAGCGCGGCCAACGCGTACAGGTCGGAACGCAGCACAGCCGGAATTTGCCTCACCAGCACGTCGCGCAGCATGCCGCCACCGATGCCGGTGAGCATGCCGAGCAACGCCGCCATCACCGGGTTGAGGCCGTATACCAGGGCCTTTTCCGCACCCGCCACCGCGAAGAACGCCAAGCCCACCGCGTCGAACCACAGCACCGTGTTGTTGTGCCGCGTTACCACCGGGTCCCAGAAAAACACGATCAAGCCGGCAAGAATGGATACGCCGAGGTAACTCAAGTGATCGATCGCTGCCGGCGGCGTCGCGCCAATCAAAAGGTCGCGCGTGATGCCACCGGCGTTGCCGGCCGCGAACGCCAGCACCATCACGCCGAAGATATCCAGGCGATATTTCACCGCGGCCACCGCGCCGCTGATCGCGAACACGAAGGTGCCGCCGAGGTCCAGCACCGTCAGCAGGATGTGGGGCATGGAGCGGTGCCTTGTGCTGCAGACAAGCCCGAACTATACGCCGAGCCGGCCTACGCCAGCGCGGGCACGTGCTCGCACAAAACGAGGTAGGCCGGTTCAAGGCCTACGGCCGGAACCGGCGTGATCGATGATGCCACACGCGTACTGGCGCGCCACGTGCCGGCTCCGTCGCTACGCTCCTTGAGCCGGCCTACACCGGCGCAGGCGCATCAGCCAGCCAGCCATGCCCGCGCGGCGACGACCATGGCTTCGACGCCCGTTTCCAACGTCGGGTGGATGATGGGCAAGAACCGCGGGTTATGGTTGGTCGGAATCTCGTTGATGCGATTCTCGGCTTTGGCCTTGGCATAAACACCCGGGTCGGTGCCGCCCACGAACCAGAATACCGACGGCACGCCCCATTCCGCGCCGAACGATCCGAAATCCTCGCTTGCCGATGCAGGGCCGGTTTCGTGCACACGTTCCGGCGAGAAGTACCGGCGGAAAGCCTCCACCACCCGCTTGCTCGCGGCAGCATCGTTGATGGCAAGCGGGTAACGATCCAGCGGTGTGATTTCCGGTTTCCTTGGCGCACCCGATGCTTCGGCTTCGGCATTGACGATGCGCTCGATCGCGGCCAGCACGCGCTTGCGCACACCCTCGTCGAAGGTGCGCACGTTGAGCTTGATGATGGCCTCGTCGGGAATCACGTTCTCCTTGGTGCCGGCCTGCAACGCGCCGACGGTGACCACCGCGGATTCCGCCGCCGCCACTTCGCGCGACACGATCGTCTGCAGCCGCAGCACCACCACCGCCGCCATCACCACCGGATCGATGCTGGCCTGCGGCATCGATCCATGCGCACCGCGCCCGAACAAACGAATCTGCAAGCTGTCGGCCGCCGAAGTAATCGCGCCGGTACGTCCGCCCAGCGCGCCGGCCGGTCCGACCATCACGTGCTGGCCGAGAATGACGTCGGGTTTCGGGAACCGCTTGAACAGGCCGTCGTCGATCATCGCCTGCGCACCGGCGGCGGTTTCTTCTGCAGGCTGGAATACGGCCATCAGCGTGCCGTGCCAGGCATCGCGTGCCTGTGACATCAGCGTGGTCGCGCCGGCCAACCAGGTGACGTGCATGTCGTGACCGCAGGCGTGCATCACCGGCGCTGTCTTGCCTTCGGGATCGGTTGCCTTGACCTTGCTGGCATACGGCACGCCGGTCGCTTCCTCGACCGGCAGCGCGTCCATGTCCGCACGCAGCATCACGGTCGGGCCATCGCCATTGCGCAGCAGCCCTACGACACCGGTGTTGCCGACATGTTCCGTGACGTCAAAGCCCGCGGCGCGCAGCCGATCCGCAGCCAGCCCCGCGGTGCGCGTTTCCTGCATGGATAATTCGGGGTGAGCGTGCACGTCCTTGTACAAAGCCTCAAGGTCGGGCAACAACCGTTCGAGAGGGTCGAGCACCGAATCAGCCGCGCCTGCCATCGACACATTCATGGCAACTCCTTCCACACGCGAATCAATCCACGCGAACACGCCGATCGCGTGCGGCGGCCGGGCATTCGGATCAACTGACCCGCAACATGCTACTCCTTGGGCGCGTCCGACCCCAACTCAGCGCGACCCGCGCACGGTTTCAGCGAGCATCCCGGCCTTCAGGTGCCGCCGGATGGCGTGGCACGCACCGTCAAGACGTCACCGGGCGCGGCTTCCACGATGCGCGTGGCGTTGCCACCGATGAGGATTCGGAATGCCAGGCCTCGCTTGAGGGCGCCGATCACCGTGAGGTCGGCGTCGTCGGCGAGCGCACGCTGGCGCAACAGGATCTCCGGTCGACCGTATTCAACGTGGGTTTGCAGGTGGCGTCGGACTCCGTCGGCAAGATGCGCGTCATCCACGAACAACTGCATGGTGTCGTGCTCCAGCCGTGCGAATGCCTGCCCGCGATCGGCATCCAGCAGCAGCGACTTGTGGGGTATGTCGAGCGCATGCATGAGCGCGAAGTCGGCGTCCGCGAACCACGCGACCGCAGTCTCGAGCCCATGCCGCGATTCAGGCGTGAAATCGGTGCCGATTAGCACCTTCCGGTAGGCGCCGTGAGGTCGCGCCTTGACGACGAGGACCGGCCGCAGCGAGCGCCGCAGCAGCTGGACCGTGGTGGAGTGACCGGCGAGATCGGCAAACACCGGACCACCGGTACCCGCAACAACCAGCCCGCAACCCTCTCGCTCGGCAGTTTCCAGGATCACGTCGGCAGGTTCGCCCGCTGCGATGTGGATCACCAGGTCGTCGGGCGCGTCGTACAAGTCGCGCCGGATCTGGCGTTCGAGCCGCGCCACTTCGCCCTCGCCTGCGGACGCGTCGTCATCCCCGGATGCCCACCAACCGCCCGGCACTCCCGGGCGCCGAACGTGGACCACGTGCAGCGTCGCCTGCCATTGCCGCGCCAGCACCGCAGCGCGGTCGAGGGCACGGTCGGAATGGGCCTCGAGATCGGTGCCCAGCAGGATACTTTGCGGCGGCTTTGCGACAGCGTCAGGGCTGCCCATATGCCTCTCCCGGTGTCGCCATCGATCCGACAACTACGTGGGCAAGTTTCACAGCGCATGACAACGCACGCAAGCACAGCTTGTGCTGATCGCCGCACCTGCCCTGCAGCCTCGAAGCACCGACGCTGCCACGGCATGGCTGCGGGTTCAGTTCGCTGATCGCGATCGCCCCGATGATGCCGCAGGGGCCAACCGCGTGTTTATTTGGAGCGCACTCCCACATTGCAACCAAGCTCGCCACTCGATATTCAACCGCGAGCACTGCATGGCTGTCGCATGCAAAGGGTCCGATCGAAAAGCTTCGCGCGTTCTACAGGGGCTTTTCGGGGACACGCTGAGTGCACGACCCAGTGCCCGAGCTGCGCTGGCCGGCCGAAAGCGATCCCGACTTGCGTGTGGCGCGTGGCGGACATCACGCGGTAGAGCCCGCACTGACGAAGGGTGTCGCGCTTGCTAGACTCAAGCTCCCTGCCGGGAGGGTGCAATGGCTGGATACGTTGTTGAACACGGAATGCTCGGCGCACAGCCGCTGGTCGTGCTTCGGGATCACGCCGGTCGTTGCGTGCGAATCGCGTGTCGCGGTGCCACGTTGCTGAATTTCACGGTACCGCGCAACGGCGCTTCTTTCGACATCGCGTCGAGCCATCGTGACGAAGCGGAGCTCAAAACGCATCCAGGCTCGCGCTTTGCGATCATGGCGCCTTTTGCCGGACGGGTGGACGCTGCACGTTACCGCTTCGACGGCCACGAACACGATTTGCAGCCAGGCGTACCAGACGCCACGCGCGGGATCATGCACGGTTTCTTGCGTGACGCAGACTTCACCGTCGCCGAACTGGTGGCAGACGAGCACTCGGCGCGAGCAACGCTGACCAGCGCTGCGATCCGGCACAACCCGGGCTATCCGTTTTCAATCGACCTCGCCGTGACCTTCACGCTGGATGCCGGCGGCCTCGATCTGGACGCCCGCATGCGCAACGTGGGCGACACGGCGGCGCCGTGCTTCTTCGGCTGGCATCCGTACTTCCGGATCAACGACGGGCAAGTGGACGATTGGTTGCTGCACGTCCCCGCACGCACGCTCGTCCGCACCGACGCCAACCTGATCGCGTTGCCCGGAGACGCCGCGTACGTATCACTGGACGCTGCACCGGATCTGGATTTTCGCAAGCCGCGCCCGATCGCCGACAACATCCTCGATCTGGACTACGTCGACCTCGTTGCGGATCCCGACATGCGCATCCGCACACGTGTCACCGACCCTTCCGATGGCTTTGGCGTTGTCGTATGGCAGGAACGTGGCGTCGCGCATGTCTTCACATCGGACACCTTGCGGGAACGCGTACGCCGCGCGGTTGCGCTGGAATCGACCGAATGCATGGCCAATGCATTCAATCGTCCCGAATGTGCCGACGCGATCCGCCTCGAACCCGGTGCCGAGCGAACCTTCCGTTGCGGCATCCAGGTTGAAGGTTCCTGACCGCTCCTCGCGCGTTCGATCCTCGTCGCGGCAACGCATGGCGCGCTGCACACGCGTCCGCGAGAGCCTCCAGAAATGTCCGTCGATCTGCTCCGGCAATGACGCTGCCGCCTTGAATCGGTCGGCGTAGCGGCGGCGGCTCAGCGGATGGACCGGCGATCCGAGCCGGACCGGGCATGCCATCCACCCCACTTTTGCGCAAGCAACGAATCTGGCGCTGTTCGTACTGCGATCCTGACTTCCCGCCATCACGCTTGTCGTCGCCAGCGGTCAACACGCGCCGCTGCGGAAACGATGCGCCTCCATCGAACAGTGATATGGTAGCGCTACCAATAATCTCCACGCGAACGCGGTGCAACTGGATCGAGAGACGCACCCAAGGCAACGCAGCACGGACAGGCCGTCGATTCCCATTCCTCTTCCCGTTACACAGCCCGGAACGGTCATGAACAAGTCGATGCTCGTGGCGGTCCTCTCCAGATCGTCGTCCGCAACCGGCACTTATCGCTGGCGCATATGCGCCATGCTGTTGGCGGTCACCACCATGAACTACATGGACCGCCAGGTACTCGGTGTTCTGGCGCCGTTCCTGCAGCAACGGATCGGCTGGAACCAGATCGAGTACGGGTACATCGTCACGGCCTTCCAGGCCGCGTATGCCATCGGCATGGTAGGGGCAGGCGCGATCATCGACCGGCTTGGCACACGCATTGGCTACGCCATTGCCATTGGCGTGTGGAGCCTCGCAGAGATGGGACATGCGTTGGCCACTACCGCGATTGGCTTCGGGATCGCCCGCTTTGCGCTGGGTCTCGGCGAGTCCGGCAACTTCCCGGCCGCGGTCAAGACCGTTGCCGAATGGTTTCCTCGACGTGAACGCGCGCTGGCCGTGGGCGTCTTCAATTCCGGAACCAGTATCGGCGCCATCGTCGCTGCCCTGCTGGTGCCGGTGATCACAGTCGAGTGGGGCTGGCGCGCCGCGTTCTTGCTTACCGGCGCGCTCAGCGCCGCGTGGATCGTGGCATGGCTGGTCTGGTATCGGGCGCCAGGGAAAAACTCGACGCTCACGATGGCCGAGCTGGATTACATACGCAGCGATCCACCGGAACCCGAAGTCCGCGTGCCGTGGCTGCGTATCCTGCGCCATCGCCAGGCTTGGGCATTCGCCGCCGCCAAGTTCATGACCGACCCGATCTGGTGGTTCTTTCTGTTCTGGCTGCCAAAATTCCTGCATGCCACGTATGGCCTCTCGCTGCTTGGGCTGGGACCGCCATTGATCGTGATCTTCGTGCTCGCCGACGCCGGCAGTATCGCGGGCGGCTGGCTCGCCGGGCGGTTCGTCAAGCGCGGGTGGGACATCAACCACGCACGCAAGGGCGCGATGGCGGTATGTGCGGTGGCGGTAGTGCCGGTCGTTTTTGCGGCGCACGCCAGCCACCTGTGGGTGGCAGTGGGGTTGATCGGACTGGCAACCGCTGCGCATCAAGGCTGGTCAGCCAATGTCTTCACGCTGCCCTCGGACATGTTTCCGCGCCGCGCGGTGGGTTCGGTGGTCGGCATCGGCGGCTTTGCCGGAGCGATAGGCGGAATGATGATCTCGACGCTGACCGGCTTCCTGCTCCAGATCACCGGCAGCTATGTGCCGATATTCGTCATTGCCGGCTCGGCCTATCTCGCGGCGCTGCTGGTCGTGCATCTGTTGGTGCCGCGACTGCAACCAGCCCGGATGGACGAGCTTCCGGTACCGGAGGGTCGACCGGGATGACCGCGACTTCGGCACCGGTATCCACCTCGATGCGACGGCACGCCCTGCGGAGCATGAGAACGCTGTCCGCCGTCGCCACCGTGCTGGCGTTGCTGCTATGCCGCCCACTGTATGCAGCGAGCAACTGCAGGCAGCCGGCCGCCGTGTGCACACATGCCGTGCCGGGCGCTCTGGCGTTGATCGACCACGGTCGGGCCGCCGGCATCGTCGCCGATGCCGGCGACTTTCCCGGCGTGTTGATCGCCGCACGCAGCCTGCAGTCGGACTTGTCGTCGGTTTCCGGTACCCGCGTCACCTTTTCCACCGCAGCCCGGCCCGCGCAACATGTCGCCATCATCGTCGGCACACTTGGTCGCAGTGCACGCGTGGACCGCATCGTGCATGCCAAGGGCATCGACACGCGAGGCGTGGCTGGTCACTGGGAAGGCTACCTGCTGCAGGTCGTGGATCACCCCGAACCGGGTATAGACCGCGCCCTGCTGATCGCCGGCGCCGACCAGCGCGGAACCATCTACGGAATCTACGAGCTGTCGCGCCGCATCGGCGTATCACCGTGGGTCTGGTGGGCAGACGTGCCGGTGCGCAAACACGCTGAACTCAATGTCGCACCCGGACGCTTCATCGATGCCCCGAAGGTGCGCTACCGCGGCATATTCATCAACGACGAGGATCCAGCGCTGGGCGGCTGGATGAAGGCGAAATTCGGCGGCGACAACCACCGGTTTTACCAGCACGTATTCGAACTGCTCTTGCGCTTGAAGGCCAACACGCTGTGGCCGGCGATGTGGGGCAATCGTTCCTTCTTTTCCGATGATCCGCTCAATCCGGCCTTGGCCAGCAAATACGGCGTAATCATCGGCACCTCGCACGTCGAGCCGATGCTGCGCGCCCACGCCGAGTGGAAACGATACGGCAAGGGGCCATGGAACTACCGGCACAATAAAAAGGAGCTGGACCAGTACTGGCGCCACGGCATCGAGCGCATGAAGGGCCGTGATGCGCTGGTCACCATCGGCATGCGCGGCGATGGCGACAAACCGCTGACACAGGGCACCCACATCCATCTGCTCGAGCACATCATTGCCGACCAGCGTCGCATCATCGCCGGAGTCACCGGCAAGCCCGCCAGGCGCACACCGCAGGTCCTGACGTTGTACAAGGAAGTGCAGGACTACATGGATGCGGGAATGCAGGTGCCCGACGATGTGACCCTGGTGTATTGCGATGACAACTGGGGCAACATTCGCCGCCTGCCCAAGCCCGGCAAGAAGCGCAGCGGCGGTTACGGCATTTATTACCACTTCGACTATGTCGGTGGCCCGCGCAGCTACAAGTGGATCGATACCGTCCAGATCGAGCGCATCTGGGAGCAGATGCACCTGGCCTACGCCTACGGCGCCCGGCGACTCTGGATCGTCAACGTGGGCGACATCAAGCCGCTTGAGTTTCCGATCAGCTTCTTCCTCGACTACGCCTGGGATCCGGATGCTTTTTCGCTGCAGCAGTTGCGCGACTATCCAGCCAAGTGGGCCGCGCAACAGTTCGGTCCCCGGTACGCACACCAGATCGGAAAGCTGCTGACCCGCTACACGCAATACAACGCGCGACGCAAACCGAGTTTGCTGTCACCGGACACCTACAGCCTGGTGAACTATCACGAGGCCGAGCGCGTCCTCGCGGAATGGGAATCACTGGCGCGGCAGGCGAAACATGTCGGCGGCAAGCTTCCGGCCGTTTATCGCGACGCCTATTATGAACTTGTCGAGTATCCGGTGCTGGCGAGCGCCAACCTCAACGAGCTGTACGTCGCGGTGGCGCGCAACCATCTGTACGCGGCACAGGGCCGCGCGGCTACCAATGCGCAAGCGGCCAAGGCCCGAAGCCTGTTCAAACGCGCGGCGAACCTGGCGCATGTCTACCAACACGACATCGCCGGCGGCAAATGGGCCCACATGATGTCGCAGCCATATATCGGATATACCGGCTGGCACGATCCTGCCAGCAACGTCATGCCCGCAGTCAGGACGCTCGACGTGCCGGCCAAAGCGTCGATGGGCTTGGCGATCGAAGGTGATACCCGTGCGTGGCCCGGCGCGGCGAGTCGGCCGAAACTGCCTCCGCTCGATCCGTTTGGCGCGCGCACGCGTGAACTCACGATATTCAACCGCGGCAGTACACCGTTCCACTACACCGCCGACACGTCACAGCCGTGGCTGCAGGTACTGCCTGCATCCGGCGAGGTCGGCAGCGGGCGCACACTCCAGGTCCGGGTCGACTGGAGCAAGGCACCGCATGGCCTGCATACCGCCGAACTGACCCTGCGCGGCAGCGACGGTACCCGCTTGCAGATCGAGGTACCGGTCGACAATCCACCGCACCGTGCTGCCATGACCGGCTTCATCGAGACCGACGGTCATGTCGTCATCGATGCCGCACATTACGCGCGTGCCGTCACCGCGCCGGGGCTCTCCTGGAAGACCATCCCGAACCTTGGCCGCAGCCTGTCCGGCGTGACCAGCTGGCCGGCCACCACGCCAGCTCGTCTACCCGGCAACGGTGACGCGCTGCTCGAATATCCCGTATACCTGCAACAACCCGGGCGCTTCGAGGTGCGCGTGATCGTGTCGCCGAGCCTCGATTTCCTGCACCGGGGCGGACTGCGCTTCGCTGTTTCGATCGATGACGATGCGCCACGGATCGTCACCATCAAGGCCGACCCGAGGCCGGGCAGTGCCGGATTCCAGGCATGGGAACGCGCGGTCAGCGACAGCGTCTACGTCGCCACCACGCATCTGTACGTCAACCACGCGGGGGCGAAGACACTGAAGCTGTGGCGGGTCGATCCAGGCGTCGTTTTTCAGCGCGTGGAGTTGATCCACGGCCCGTTGCGGACCAGTTACCTTGGACCACCCGAAAGCACGCGCTTGCCGGAGCGCCGCTGACGCCAGATGCCGTGCACCGGCACCCCATCAGGCTCGGCAACACCGTACCGCGACGAGATCATCATGAGCGCCACCACCCGTCCCCTCACCCTGCACGAAGATCGCTTGTTTCCGCCGGAACCCGGGGTACGCGCGATTGCACGCCGCTTGTACGCGCAGGTCGCGGGACTGCCGATCATCAGCCCGCATGGCCACACCGACCCGGCATGGTTTGCCGACAACGCGCCGTTCGCCAACGCCACGGAGCTGCTGGTGGTGCCCGACCATTACGTGTTCCGCATGCTCTACAGCCAGGGCATCGAACTCGATGCCCTTGGCATTCCCCGCCGCGACGGCTCACGCGCCGCGATCGATCCACGCACGGCGTGGCGCACTTTCGCGGAAAATTTCCACTTGTTCCGCGGCACGCCCTCGGCGATGTGGCTCGACCACGTGTTCCACGAAGTATTCGGGTTGCGCGTTCGTCTGGGCGTGAACACTGCCGATCTTTATTACGACCACATCAACGAAGCGCTGCAGACGGCGGCATTCCGCCCTCGCGCGCTGTTCGAACGGTTCAACATCGAGGTTATTGCCAGCACCGATTCCCCGTTGGATTCGCTGCAACACCACGCTGCAATACGCGACAGCGGTTGGAGTGGCCGGGTAATCCCCGCCTACCGTCCGGACCCGATCGTCGATCCCGAGTACGACGGATTTCCGTCCGCACTCGAGCGGCTCGCCGAGATCACCGGCGAAGACGTCTTCCAGTGGGACGGCTATCTCCGCGCGCACCGTCAGCGCCGCGCCCACTTTGCCTCGCTGGGCGCGACATCGACCGATCACGGGCATCCAAGCCCGGCCACGGCCAATCTTTCCGGAGCCGAAGCGGCGCGTTTGTTCGACCGGGTAGTGCGCGGCCGCGCCACGGCGCAGGACGCTGAGCTGTTTCGCGCGCAGATGCTCACCGAGATGGCCGCGATGAGCCTGGACGACGGACTGGTGATGCAGATTCACCCGGGGTGTTTCCGCAATCACAATCGCGGTTTGTTCGAGCGCTTCGGTCGCGACAAGGGCGCCGATTTTCCGCTGCGCACCGAGTACGTGCGCGCGCTCAAGCCCTTGCTGGACCGATTCGGCAATGAATCAAACCTGCGACTGATCTTGTTTACCCTGGACGAAGCAACGTATTCACGCGAGTTGGCGCCACTGGCGGGGCACTATCCCTGCCTGTTCCTCGGTCCCGCCTGGTGGTTCCACGATGCGCCGGAAGGGATGTGGCGTTTCCGTGCGCAGACGCTGAGCAGCGCCGGCTTCTACAACACCGTGGGTTTCAACGACGATACCCGCGCTTTTCTGTCGATACCCGCGCGCCATGACGTGGCGCGACGAGTGGACTGCTCGTTCCTGGCAACACTGGTGGCCGAACACCGCATGGACGAGGGCGAAGCCGCCGAAATTGCGACAGACCTGACGCGTACTTCGCCCAAAAAAATCTACAGGCTGTAGATCGCCGCGATCGCCAGACCAGCGAATCCGACTCGCGAAGTCCGGCCCCGGTGGGCCAACGCTTGGCGCGAGCCCGACTATCGTGACGTTGATTCCAACATACGTACCGCCGCCGCCGGCGAGCCGTCGCCGAATGCGGCATAGGCATCGCGTACGGCCTCGACGAAACGTGCATCTCCCGACAACGGCACAAACACCGAATCGAGCCCCAAAAAAGCGTCCACGTCATGCTGCGCACTGCCGGTGGCGGCACGGCCGATGCTCATCAACGCATCGGCAAGCGGGTCGACGGGAACCTTGCCGTTCCTTGCTTGGCGGCACACGAATCGCATCCATGCCGCCACCGGCACGCACAGTGCGCCGATGCGCCGACCCGTCGCCAACGCGTCGGCAACCGTGCCGAGGATGCGCACGGGAAGCTTCTGCGAGCCATCCCAGGCTATTTGCGACAGCAGATGGTGGATCTCGGGATTGCGGAACCGTCCGAGTATGGCATCGACATAGGCATACGGGTCGAAGCCAGACGACGCATCCAGACTGGGCACGATGTCCTCGCGCATGAGTTGCTCGACAAAGCCGGACAGCAGTGGATGGCGCATCGCGTCGGCCACCGTTTCGATGTCCATCAACAGCCCCAGGTAGGCCAGCGTCGAATGCGCGCCATTGAGCAGACGCAACTTGGCGCGATCATGGCCTTCGATGTTCCTGCTCACGGTCACGCCGGCACGCTCGAAGGCGGGCCGATCGTTGCAGAACGCGTCCTCGATCGCCCACTGGGCGTAGGGTTCCCGCTGGACCGGCCATGCATCGACGCAACCGAGCCGGGCAGCGACGCGATGGCGCAACGCCTCGTCGCTCGCCGGCGTGATGCTGTCGACCACCGAGCGCGGGAACCCAACGTTCGCCTCGATCCACGCCGCAAGACCTGTGTCGACGCGCCGGGCATACTGCAAAACGGCCCGACGCAAGCGCTGGCCGTTGTCGGCGAGATTGTCGCAACTGAGCACAGTGTACGGCTGCAATCCATGGCGCTGGCGCTCGCGCAGGCCGGCGACAAGGTAGCCGATCACGCTCGTTGGCGCCTGCGGCGCGGCAAGGTCGTGAGCGATCTCGCGGTGACTGAGATCGAGCGAATCGCCGTGCATGCAGTAACCCTTTTCCGTGACCGTCAGGGTGACCAGACGCACCGCGGGATCGGCCAGCCGTGTCAGCACCGCAGGCCGCTCGTCGGGTGCGCACAACAACTCGCGGATCGAACCGATCACGCGCATGCTCGGCGCGGCTTCGAGCAGCGCCAGCGTGTACAACCCGTCCTGCGGACGCAGTGCGTCGCGCACGCCCCGACTGTGCAGGGACACGCCGCAGATCGCCCAGCGCGGGTCTTCGCAGAGCAGGTCGTCCACGTACGCGGCCTGGTGCGCGCGGTGGAAAGCACCCGGACCGAAATGCACGATGCCGATATGGGTGTGCGTTCGGTCGTAGCGCGGACCGGCAACGTCGGGCGGCAATCCAGCCAGTGCCCCATCGCCGAGCCTCACTGCGCCGCAGGAAATCGATCCTGACGCCATCAACGCCTGACCTCGAAACCGGCGTCGGACAGGAAAGCCTGGATGTCGCCTTCACCCGCCAGGTTGACGTCGCCGGGCATGGAGTGCTTCAGGCACGCGGCTGCCACGGCAACGTCCAGCGATGCGGCGGCGTCCATGCCGCGCTCGAAGCCGTGCAACAGGCCGGCGGCAAAGGCATCGCCAGTGCCGATACGGTCGATGATGCCGCTCAGCGCATGCACCCTGCTCACATGCACCGAACCGGCATCTGCGAGCAGGCCGACGATCTCCTGATCGTCGACGCTTCGCTGCCGACGTTCGATCGTAGCCATTCGGCCCAGCTTCGGCCAAGCCGCGAACGCCGCTTCGGCCGCGGCACCAAAGCGATCGCCGGCATCTGCTTGCGGGTAATCCATTCCGAGGATGAGTGCCAGGTCACGATCATTGGCGAACAGCAGGTCGGCCTCGGCGGCCAGCGCGCGCAACATCGGCGGGGCCTGGGCCGCGCGCGCACTCCACACCTTGCCGCGGTAATTGCAATCGAACGACACCCTTGCGCCAACTTCGCGCGCCGCACGTACCGCTGCCAGCGCAGATTGCGCGGCAGCATCGCCAAGCGCCGGCGTGATGCCGGAGACGTGCAGCCAGCCCGCCCCGGCAAGCAGGCCGGGCCAGTCGTAGGCATCGGCGGGGGCACAGGCGAAGGCGGAGCCGGAGCGGTCGTACAGCACCGCGGACGGCCGCTGCATGGCGCCAAGCGACAAGAAGTAGAGACCCATGCGACCGTCGACGAAGCGGATGCCGGTGGTATCTACGCCGTGGCGGCGCAGCTCCCCCAGGCAGGCGCGACCGATGGTGTTGTCCGGCAGGGTACTGACGATGCAACTGTGGTGGCCCAGGATTGCCAGCGAAACGGCGACATTGGCCTCGGCGCCACCGAAGTGCACCTGCAACCGTGGCGACTGCAGCAAATGCTCGCGTCCGGGCGCGGACAACCTCATCAACAGCTCGCCGAAACAGACGATGCGGGATCGGTCGGGCGCCGATGACGGTCCGCTGCTCATGGCAACCTCTCAGTTCCTGACCACGACGAAATGCCGTTTCAAGCGGATGTCCGCGCTGGACGTCCCCACCTGAACCTCATAAGCGCCCGGTTCAACCGCATAGGCCTGCTTGTCGACGTCGTAATACCTGATGTCGGTGGCCGGAACGATGGTGAAAGACACCGTGCGCTCCTGCCCCGGTTTCAGGCTGATGCGCTGAAAGCCGCGCAGCGTCTTGATGATGTGCATGTGTTTCGACTCGACCGGGTGTACATAAAGCTGCGGGACCGCGTCGCCGGCTCGCTTGCCGGTATTTTTCACCTCGAAGGTGATCCGAAGCTTGCCTTGCGGACCCACGCTGGTGTGGTCAAGGTGCAGGTCCGAATAGGCAAAGTGCGTGTACGACAACCCGTAACCAAATGGGTACAGCGGTTTGCCGTCGAAAAAACGATAGGTGCGGCCTTTCATCGCGTAGTCGGAGAATGGCGGCAGTTGTTTGACACTCTTGTAGAAGGTGACCGGCAGGTGCCCCGACGGATCGGCATGGCCGAACAGCATGTCCGCTACCGCGGTGCCGCCGCATTGTCCCGGATACCACGCAAGCATGATCGCCGGAAGATGCATCTGCGCCCAATCGACCGCCAGTGCCGACCCGGTCGTCAGCACCAACACGACCGGTTTGCCGGTCGCGTAAATGGCCCGCAGCAGCTTTTCCTGGGTCGCCGGCAAGCGCAGGCTGGTACGGTCGCCACCGGAAAAGCCCGGATAGTGCACGTTCATTTCCTCGCCCGCGACTTCGCCAGTCAGGCCGCCGACGAAAATGACGGCGTCGGCACTGCGGGCGGCCTCCAGCGCCGACTGGAACGGTGACTTGGCCCCTGGGAGGCGCCAGCCCAGACGAACCGTGGCGTTGCCCCGAGCCTCGAAATATTCGAGTCGGATCGCGTATGACTTGCCCGCCTGCAGATCGACCGGCATTTCCACCGCTTGCACGCGCCCCGCGGTCTTCGACGCCCACTTGTCCAACAGCAGCTTGCCGTTGAGGTACAGGCGGAAACCGTCGTTGGCAGCGACTTCCAATTCATAGCGCCCAGACACGGGCGGTGACAGCCGGCCACTCCAGCGCACGCTGAAATCGTCTCTGGAAAGGGCGCGGCCCTGCGGCATCGCGCCGTCCGCGACCAGGGCATCGGTCGGCGTACCCGAATACCAGTGAAAATCGATCGCGGGATCGATGCGGGTCAACACCGGCCGTCCTTCGAGATCGTGGCCACGGAAGTATTCACCCTTCAGGCCATGCGCAGCCGAACCAGCCGACGGCCGCAGATAGCGAGACTCGATCACCAGCAGGGCCGTGGGGTCGAGCCGGCCCGGCACCAGATTGGCGCCGTGCGCGTACACCACTTGCGTGTGCGGCAAGGCACGGCGTATCCCCTGCAGGATCGTTACCGGTGCCTCCGGCGTACCGTAGTAATCGCCGAGCAGCGCATCGACATCGTCTGCGGTCGGACCGATCACGGCAAGGCGCTTCAGTTTGGTCGACAGGGGCAGCAAGCCATCGTTCTTGAGCAGCACGATCGATTCGTGCGCGGCACGACAAGCCAGTGCCCTGTGCGCGGGCGAGTCGACCACGGAATACGGCAGATGCGTCCACGGCACCTGGCTCGCTGGATCGAACATGCCAAGCTTGAACCGTGCCAGCATCAGGCGCGTGACGGCTTTGTCGATGGCGGCCCGACTGACCAGCCCGTCGTGCACTGCCTTCACCAGCGCGGCATAGGTGCTGCCGCAGTTGAGGTCGACTCCACTCTTCACTGCCATCGCGGCCGCCTGCTCCGCCGTCGCCACGGCCTTGTGGTGTTGGTAGATGTCCGCAACCGCGTCGCAATCGGAGACGAAGTAACCTTGAAAACCCCACTTGTCGCGCAGGACGTCTTGCAGCAGGTGCTGGTTCGCCGACGCGGGTACGCCATTGACACTGTTGTAGGAAGTCATCAGCGCGGCGACCTTGCCTTTTTGCACCACTGCCTGGAACGCAGGCAGGTAGGTGTCGTAAAGGTCACGCTCACTCACACTCGCATTGAAATGGTGGCGCTCCGACTCCGGACCGCTGTACGCGACGAAATGTTTGGCGGTCGCATCGATCTTGAGATAGTCGGGATTGTCGCCCTGCATGCCGGTGACGAACGCCACGGCCATCCGCGAAGTCAGGTATGGGTCTTCGCCGTAGGTTTCCTGGCCGCGTCCCCAGCGCGGGTCGCGGTCGATATTGATGTTGGGTGCCCAGAAAGTCAGCCCCTGGTAGCGTCCGCGCTGGCCGCGGCGCAAGAACGCGTCATGTTTGGCGCGCCCCTCGTCGCCGATGACCGTTCCAACCTCGTGCATCAACGGCACATCAAACGTCGCAGCCAGACCGATGGACTGCGGGAACACGGTCGCCAAGCCCGCCCGCGCGACACCGTGCAGTGCCTCGCTCCACCAGTCGTAGGCCGGTATGCCGAGCCGCGGAATCGCCGGTGCGGCATTCTGCATCTGCGAGACTTCTTCCTCGAGTGTCATGTGCGACACCAGGTCGGCGGCGCGTTTCTTGAAGCTGTAATGGGTGTCGCGATAAATCGCCTGCGTGGTGGCTGATCGCCCGCGGGTTTGCGGCTTGCCGGCATCCGCGGGCGTCGCGACGAGCACCAGCCAGGCCGCCGCTGCACCGCACACGACGGATGCCAACAAGTGATCATGGATTCGCACTGTCTGTGACTCCTGTTCTGTCGCTCACTTGCGCCGTGCCGGGCGGCACGGAAAGTTCGTCACCAGTCCCACATCGCACCGTCTTCCAGGCGTGCAACAGGCAACTGTCGCGGCACGTATGGATACTTCGCAGCCAGTTGCTCGTCGAGGCTGACGCCGTGTCCGGGCGTGTCGCCGACGTGCAGGCGCCCGTCACGGAACTCGTAGTCGTGCGGGAACACCGCGTTGGTCTCGTCGGAATGGAACATGTATTCCTGTATCCCGAAATTCGGAGCCCAGGTATCGAAGTGCAGCGCCGCACCCATGGTTACCGGCGACAGGTCGGTGGCACCATGGAAGCCGGTACGCACATGGTGCAGGCCCGCGAAATCGGCCAGTCGACGAATGTGCGTGATGCCACCGGCATGCACGATGGTGGCGCGTATGTAATCGATCAGCTGGTTCTCGATCAGGTACTTGCAATCCCAGATCGAATTGAACGTCTCGCCTACTGCCAGCGGGGTCGTGGAGTGCCTGCGCACCAGCTCGAACTCCTTCTGGTCTTCCGCCGCGGACGTGTCCTCCAGCCAGAACAGCCGGTACGGTTCCACCTCACGCGCAAGTCGCGCCGCTTCGATCGGCCTGAGCCGATGGTGCACGTCGTGCAGCAGTTCGACGTCGTTGCCGTGGTCATGGCGCAAGCGCTCGAACAGCTTCGGCACGGTTTCCAGATAACGTGGCGTGTTCCACACGGTCTCGATCGGCAGTTCGCTCTCGGCCGGTTCATAGGGTTTGTCGTCCGCCGTGACGCCGTAAGCCTTCTTGACACCAGGCACGCCGCACTGCGCGCGCACGGCACGAAAACCCTTCTGGATGAACTGTCCGACAGCATCGCTGGCTTCGCCGATATCACGCCCGGTGGCATGCCCGTAGACCAGCGCCCCCTCGCGCGAACGTCCACCCAGCAACCGGTAGATCGGGAGTCCCGCCATCTTGCCCAGGATGTCCCACAGCGCCACGTCGACAGCGGCGATGGCAGTCATCGTCACCGGGCCGCGTCGCCAGTACGCACCGCGATAAAAAAACTGCCATGTGTCCTCGATACGTCCGGCATCGCGACCGATCAGATTCGGCACCAAGTGGTCCCTGAGATACGACACCACCGCGAGCTCGCGGCCATTGAGCGTCGCGTCGCCCAGGCCGGTGACGCCACTGCCGGTGGTGATCTTCAGGGTGACGAAATTGCGGCCGGGACTGGTGACGATGACCTTGGCATCGACTATCTCGCGGTCCCGTGCCGAGCCTTGGACTCGGTGTTCGGGCGTGGATGGCGTATTCACGAAATGCTCGCTCGCAAGTGGTTATCGGATCGGTATCTCGAAGGGGCCGGCGGGCAAATCCGCCTTGTCGAAAAGATTGACGACCGGCCGGTCGGCCCAGGCGTAACGCACGCGCGTGGCCTGCGAGGCATTCGCGGCGTGCAGGATGACCTCATCGCCCTTGATTCTCGCGTCGGCGTAGTGGCACGAGCCCGGTTGCGTCCCGCACAGCTCGAAGCCGATCGGCGCACTGGCGCTGTATGCCACCAGGCCGCCGGTGATGTCGCCGAAGCGCACTGCCACTGCGCCATGCTCATGCCTGGCCCATAACGGAATGGGTCCCGACGGCGGCAAAGTCTTGTCGCCATAGGCCACATGCAGCGCGACGCGCACCAGCCGCTGCCCGAGGGCCTGCTTGTCGGCAGGATGGATGAAGTGGGGATGGCCGATGTCAATCTGGACGGCAAGCCCGCTGTGTGGATCATCAGCGGCCACTTTGCGTTGCGCCTCGCGTAGCCGGGCCCAGTCGCTCGGACCGGGGCGTGTACTTCCCGGCCCGTAGCCGGCCAATTGCACGATCAGAAATGGCAGGTGTGCCCCGAATTGCGCACGCACCTGCGTGCGGTAAGCGCGCAGCAGCGTTGCGTAGGGACCGGGATTGGCGGTATTGGACGCCCCCTGGTACCAGATCTCGCCGCGCACGGCGTAGTGCCCCAGCGGCGCGATCATGGCGTTGTACAGCGTCGTCGTGCCAGGTGCCGACAACCACGGCGCCACCGGTGGCATGCCGGCCGAAGCCGGCACGATGCGATACGTCCATGCGCGATCGAGGGGTACCGATGTGCCATCGGCGAAATGAAGCGCACGTGTCGAAGCCGGTCCGATCAGGCCGCCGTCGCGGTACGTGTTGAGCACATTGACGGCTATCAAATTGGTACCCGCGTGCAGCAAGCCCCGTGGCAGCCGGTAATTCCGGGGCGCACCGATGTAAGTGCTGCCAATCGCGCGGCCATTTACCCATGTCTCGTCGATCTCGTCGACGGTGCCAAGCGACAGTACCGCAGGCTCGGCCGCTTGCTTCGCGCTGAGTTCCACCTTGCTACGAAACCAGACCATGCCGGTGAAACGGGCCAACTGGGGCACGCCCCACTCGTCCCAGCCACCAAGGCCTGCGGGCGCCGGATGCCACCCCGGGCCGGCGAGCGAGTTCGGGTTCCACGGCTCGTCACCTTGCGCCACGCCCGGCAGTCCGTGCCACCACGCCTCCCACACCTTGGCCCAGCTCGCGTTGGCCGCCAGAGGATCCTTCGCATATTGCGCCAGCACGCCGAGCGCGCGAGCGTAGCCTCCCACCTTCTTCAGGGCTTTCGCACTCATCCATGCCTGCATCCGCGAACCACCCCAGGAAGCATTGATCAGCCCCATGGGTACGTGGACTTTCTTCTGGAGGTCGCGCGCAAAGTAGTAGCAGGCCGCGGAAAAATCGCCCACCGTTTGCGGTGTGGTCTTCTCCCACGCCACCGGACCAGCCAACGACGTACGCGGCGATGCGCTGGCACGACGCGTCACGCTGAGCATGCGTATCGTGTCGCTGTGCGCGTTCGCAATCACGGCTCGTGAGTTCAGCGTTCGGTGCACGGGCAGCTGCATGTTCGACTGCCCGGCGCACAGCCACACGTCCCCGACCAGCACGTCGTGGATTGCCTGCTGGCTGCCGTCGGCAGCAACTGCCGCCAACGTGTAGGGACCGCCCGCGTGCAGCGGCGACAATTGCACTTGCCAGTGTCCATCCGCGCCCGCGTGGGCACGCGCTTGTTCACCGTCGATCGAAACGGTTATCGCCTCGCCCGGTTTGGCATGTCCCCAGACAGGGATCATCCTGTCGTGCTGCAATACCGCGTGATCCTGGAACAGGACGTTCATGAGTGGCGAGGGATTGTCGGCCGCAAGCGCCGGCCGTGCGATCACCAACAGGACAGCGAGCAGTATGTCCGCACAGATCAGCGATGGCAGATTTCTCGCCCGCAATGCAATCGTCATCTTCATTATCGAGTCCTCGAAAACGCAAGAAAGCTGCGCCGACTTGCGCTGCTTGCACATGGTTCTAAGGCCGCGAGCCGGTGAATAGCCGTCCAGAAAACGGAAACACACAGAAGCAACGACCCGCTTGGGGGCGCCCGCCGAACAAGCTTGCGCAACGCTGCAAGACAATCGGCGACAACCCGCAGGCATGGTCGCCAGTGCCGATTGTTCCCGCTACCATAAGCGGGTTTTCTGATTGCACAGGGCCATACTCCAGCGTGCGAATCGGCGATGATGACTCCCGCTGTTGCCGCGTATGGCCGATCCCTTCCGCCGTCAAACTCGCAAGGGCGTAGACGTTGCGCACAACCAACAGGAAATCGCCGCGCAGCAGCGGCTCGGCGGCCACGATTGATGAAGTGGCATCTCTCGCCAACGTTTCGCCGATGACGGTATCGCGGGTGATCAACGGTCACAGCAACGTGCGTGACAGCACCCGCGAACAGGTGATGCGTGCCATACGCAAGCTTGACTACATACCCAACGCGGCAGCCAAATCGCTGGCCTCCGCCAGGAC
>JBOHYW010000053.1:0-20688 GCA_050738155.1 Rhodanobacteraceae bacterium | reverse complement strand
CCTGAAGCCCGTGATTGCACATACCCTGAGCGGCGGCCTGCGCGGCAAGCTTGCGACCCGCCGGATTCACTGGAACGTGTCGCCGTACTATGCCCGCGTGGACAACGACATCCTGAGGGTCTTCACCGGCGGCAGCTCGCAGGGCTATTTCGCCAACATACCGCGGACGTTGCGCAAGGGTGTGGACGTGGGCTTCGGCGGCCAGACGGGCAAACTCGAATGGCAGGTCGATTACAGCTACACCGACGCGACTTACGGCGCCGCGTTCGAAGAACAGAGCGCGGACAATTCCAGCGCTGACCCGGATGGCGTGATCCGCGTGCGAAGCGGCGATCGGATGCCCGGCGTGCCGCGCAACGTGTTGACACTTGCCGCCGAATACAAACTCACACCAGCGTGGTCGGTCGGCGGCAACCTGCGCGCGTATTCTGGCCGCTACGCGGCGGGTGACGAGAACAACCGCGACCGGCACGGCCAGATCCCGGGCTACGCCGTGGTCGACCTGGATCTGCACTACCGTCCGACCCGGCAGTTGTCGTTTTTCTTCAAGCTCGAGAACGCACTCGACCGCCACTACTTCGTCAGTGGACAATTGAGCGACAACGTGTTCGACACGCCGGAACGATTGATCGACACCCGCGGACCCGGCACGTCCACGTTGTTCGTGGCGCCCGGCGCCCCGCGCGGCTGGTTCATCGGGCTGCGCTATGACTTCGCGGAAGCGGGGCGCTGAGGAATGTCCGATCGATCCTGTTCCAACAGAAGCTTTCATCCGCGAAGGACGCCAAATACGCGAAGAAAAAATCAATCAGCTCTTCTTTGCGTTCATTTGCGTTCTTTGCGGACAGATTGGCTTTTGCTGCAAAAAGCAGGTTGGGCTGACCACGGATTTGATCCGGGGGAAGTCCAACGCGACGCGCGGACAACGTTGGACTTCCGCCGATGAAGCCGGCGTAGGCCCAACACCCGCTTTCATCCGCTGCGCGATTCCGGGGCAAAATCAGAGTTTCCCCAAGGCGGTTCCCGGTTGCCCAACAAGGAGTGCCCGATGCCAACAAGGAGGCTTGCGATGGCAGGTCAAGACAAGCCGTGCCAGTGGTGGCACGGCCGTGATGGCGGGAAAGGGTCCATGCGTGGTGGCGCGCGTCCGCGCCGGCGGGGCATTCCGTTGGCTGTGCTGGCGGCATTCGGGACGGCGATTGCATTGCCGTCGCTGGCCGCCGCGCAGTCGGTCGGGACGCCGTCCGCGCCGACGCCGCAATCACTGCCCACCGTGGTGGTCACCGGGACACGTATTCCCGAACCGGAATTCGACGTACCGGCGTCGATCACGGTCGTGACTAGCGATGAAATACGCCCGGGGGCGCCCGGCACCAACCTTGCGCAGACGCTGGCGCGCGTACCGGGTCTGGTCGCGCAGAACCGGCAGAGCCTCGCGCAGGATCTGCAGTTGTCGTTGCGCGGGTTCGGCGCCCGTGCCTCCTTCGGCGTGACCGGGGTTCGCCTGATGGTGGACGGATTGCCGTATTCGGATCCGGACGGACAGGGCGAGACCGACCCGTTCGATCTCGCGGCCGCCCAGCGCATCGAAGTGCTGCGTGGTCCGTTCTCGGTGTTGTATGGCAATGCCGCGGGTGGAGTCATCCAGATATTCACCAAGGATGGCCCGGCGCAACCCGAGGTAGGTGCGGGCGTGATGGCCGGCAGCTCCGGCATGCTGGTGAAGCAGCTCGACGCCGGCGGCACCGCCGGAAGCGTCAACTACATGGCGAACGTCTCGTGGTTCCAGACCGACGGCTACCGCCAACACAGCGCGGCGAAACGCGATCATCTCTACACCAAGTTTCGCTACCAGCCGAGCGACGACGCCTCGCTGACTTTCATCTTCAATGCCGAAAACCAGCCCTTCGCGGAAGACCCTTCCGCGCTGAACGCGCAACAGGTGGCCGAGGATCCGCGGCAGGCCGTGTCGCGGGTGTTCCAGTTTGGATCCGGCGAATTCCATCGCCATCGCGAAGGCGGGATGGTCTACAAGCAGAAGCTTGGTGACAGCGACCAGTTGCAGGCCACCGCCTGGCTGGGCAGCCGGCGCGTGGTTCAGTTCCTGCCGTTCAGCGGTGATGCGCCGCTGTCGGGCGGGGCGGTGGTCGATCTCGACAACAATGCCGATGGCGGCAGCGCGCGCTGGACGCACGATGCCAGCGCCGCCGGTTTTCCCTTGACGCTGACGGCGGGATTCGACTATCAGCGGTTGCACGAACGGCGCAAAGGCTTCGTCAATGACGACGGCAGCAAGGGTGCGCTCGCCCGTGACGAGGACGACTTGCTTTCGCGATCGGGCGAGTACATCCAGACACGCTGGTCGCTGGGGCGTTGGCAGCTCGTCGGCGGCGTCCGCCATTCGCGCGTGACGTTCGAGGTCCGCGACCACTTCATCACCGCCGTCGATCCGGACGACAGCGGCAGCCAGGACTTCTCGAAATCCACCGGTTTCGCAAGCGTGCTCTACAAGCTGGTGCCGTCGGTCAACCTGTACGTGAGCTACGGCAGGGGCTTCGAGACGCCGTCATTCGCCGAGCTCGCGTATCGCCCCAACGGCACATCCGGCCTCAACTTCAACATCGAGCCGAGCACCAGCGACAATTACGAGGCAGGGCTGAAGGCAGATTTCGGACGCGAAGGCAAGCTGCGGCTGGCGCTGTACAAGATCGATACCGCCAACGAAATCGTGACGGCGGCATCCGCCAATGGTCGATCCACCTTCCGCAACGCCGGCAGCACCACCCGCAAGGGCGTCGAGTTGAGTCTGCAGAATGCCCTTGGTGGCGGATTCCACGGTTATCTCGGGTTGACCTGGCTGCAGGCGGATTTCGCCTCCGGGCCGTTCGCGGGCAAACGCCTGCCGGGTGTGCCGCGCACCACGCTGTACGGTGCGCTGGATTGGACTTACGCACCCGTCGGGTTCTACGCACTGGCGAGTGCGCAATTGCGCACCCGGGTCTTCGTCAACGACGAGAACGCGCAAGCTGCGGCCAGTTATGCGGTGGCCGACACGGAAGCGGGGTTTCGCCAGCAGGCTGCCGGCTGGCGATTCAAGGAGTTCGCGCAGGTCAACAACCTGTTCGACCGTCGCTATGTCGGCGCGGTCGTGGTGGATGCCACCAACGGTCGCTTCTTCGAGCCGGAGCCGAACCGCAACTGGCTGCTTGGCGTGAACGCCAGCTACAGCTTCTGACCGGCCTGTGCCTCTGACGACGGGTACGCTATGAGTCGGGTGTCAGGCCACGCGAACGCGGCATGATGCCGTACTTGTGCAACTTGCGGTACAGCGTGTTGCGGCTGATACCCAGCGCCCGCGCGGCGTGACTGACGTTCCAGTCGTGCTGTTCCAGGGTATGTACCAGCGCCGTACGCTCCGCACCCTGCAGGGGCAGGACCGGCGGTTCGAGCGTCGTCGCCGGGATGGTGTCCGTCGCAGCCGAAGCCGGAGCTGAAGCTGACGGCACCGGCTCATCCGCGTCCACGATTTCTTGCGGCAGGTTGGAAAGCCGGATGATGCGGTCGCTGCACAGCGCGGCCGCGGTGCGCAGGGCGTTGCGCAACTGCCGGATATTGCCCGGCCAGCGGTAGTGCAGCAGGCGATCGAAAGCATCCGCGGCGATATCCACCGGCGCGTCGTCACCGGATTCCTCGCCCAACAGCGCGCGAATCAAGTCGCCCTTGTCGTGGCGGTCCGCCAGTGCCGGCAGTTCCAGCACCGTGCCCGCGAGGCGGTAGTACAGGTCCTCACGAAACTCGCGGGTGGCGGTCATCTGCTTGAGGTTGCGATGGGTGGCGCTGATCACGTGCAGGTCCACCGGGATCGTGTGGTCGCTGCCGACCGGGGTCACCTCGCGCGCCTCGATCGCGCGCAGCAGGCGCGCCTGCAGCATCAACGGCATGTCGCCGATTTCATCCAGGAACAGCGTGCCACCGCTCGACTGCAGTATCTTGCCGGTGCGACCTTCACGCGATGCACCGGTGAAGGCTCCGGGGCGGTAGCCGAACAGTTCGCTTTCGATCAGGTTTTCCGGGATCGCCGCGCAATTGACGGTGATGAACGGGCGGTCGGCCCACAAGCTGCCGGCGTGCAAGGCACGCGCGAACACGTCCTTGCCGGTGCCGGTCGCGCCGCGCAGCAGGATCGGCACTTGCTTTGCGAACAATTGGTGACCGCAGGACAGGTTGCGGCGCATGCGCGAATCGGCCACGACGTGTCCATGGATCGCCGTGGAAGGTGCGACGGGCGGAAGCGACCGGTCACAGGCGGGCTGACGCGCATGGGGAGGTTCCACCTTCGCGTAGAACCGCCGGCCGCGGGCGTGGTCGCGGATCGGCCAGATCGCGGCCGCGGCGTGCACGGCGCGCTGGCGCAGCGTGTCAGCCGCGAAACGGAACAGTTCCTCGATCGGGCGGCCGACCAGCGCTGCACGCGAACTTGCGCCCAGTTGCAACAGCGCGCTCTCGTTCGCTGCCTGCACCAGGCCTTCGCCATCGACCGCGATCAGCGCCTCATGGAGCAGGCCCACGAACTCCGGCCGACTGTGGAAGCGCAGGATCCAGGCATCGGCGAATTCGGACAGGAACTGGTAGCGTGAAATCAGGTTGGCCGACATGCTGACGAGCGCCACCGTGTGGCGCTGGATCTCGCGGGTGTCGGCGCTGTTGGCGGATGATGCGTCGAGCACGCCCAGCAGGTCGCCGCGCGCGTCGAGGACCGGCGCTGCCGAACAGGACAAGCGGATGTTGTAATCGCGGAAGTGCTCCTCCCGGTGCACCGTGATGGCGCCCGCCTCGGCGACACAGGTGCCGATGCCGTTGGTGCCTTCGTGCCGTTCGTCCCATTTCGCACCCAGCCAGAGGCCGGCCTGGCGGAACTCGCGTTTGATGGCAGGGTCCACGATAGAGCTGAGAATGGTGCCTTCCGCATCCGACAGGATCACCGCATAACCCGTGCCGGCGATGAGCTCGTACAGGTTCTCCATCTCGCAGCGGGCCACGTTGAACAGTCCGCCGAGCTGCTGCTGGCGTTCACGCAGGCCACCGACCGGCAGTACCAGTGTGTCGCGGCGCGTCTGGGGGCGGATACCGAAGGTCCGGAAACAGCGGCTCCAGGACCGATCGATGTGCGGCGCCAAGTCGTCCACACCACGCCTTTCCGTCACGGCGCGCAGGATCTGCGATGCGTGTGACATGGTGGCCCTCGGCTCGGTCATGGCAACCCTCCTCCCATGGAACGGCACGAACACTGATCCGAGTGTGTGCCCATTTGCGGCGGGATGCAAACGGGAGTGCGCTGGCAACGATCCGAATCAGTTGGCGCGATGCCGATTTCCGGCATCCGTCGCGCGTCGCAGCGAGTTGTCGGTGCCGGTTCAGCGATGCAGGACGGCCAGGATATGGCTGGCGACTGCGTGCGGATCGCGAATGTGCAGGTGGTGCGGTCCCTGCAGGCGTTCGATGCGGATGTCGGCGACGCAGGCTGCGCGCGCATTCATAAGGGCGGTCGGAAGATACGGCGTGGCGGGCTCGGCGAGCAGCAGCAAGGCAGAGACTTCGATACCAGCCAACAGCCGTCGTATCTGCACTTCCTCGATGCGCAACGGTGTGGTGAGGCGCAGGCGCGGGTCGCTGCGCCACGCATGGCCGCCGTCCACTTCCTGCAGGTTGCGGGTGACGATGGGGCGGACTTCCTCGGATGCGAGATCGCTCGCCGCGACGCGTGCCGCCACGGCATCTTCGATCGATTTGAAAATGCGTGGCGTGCGCCGCGTCAGCATGCGTTGCGTGTGGGCTTCTCGCCAGCGGACGAGGGTCTGCGTTCCGTCATCGGCAAGCGTGCCGAGGCCTTCGATCAGCAGCAGGTGTTTGATGCGATCCGGTGCCGCGGTCGCGGTGAGCGTGGCGATCCCGGCGCCGAGCGAATGGCCGAGCAGATCGAAACGATCGAGACCGAGGGCGTCGGCGAAATCCAGCACGCTGTCGACCTGGTCGACCGCGTGGTAGCGGCGCGCGCGTTCCGGCAGGTGCGCCGAGTGCCCATGTCCCGGCAGGTCCAGCGCGATCACGCGACGGTGTGCGGCCAGCAGCGGCGCCAGTCGGGTGAAACTCGCGGCATTGTCGAGCCAGCCATGCAGCGCCAGTAGCGGCGGCGCCTTGGCATCGCCCCATTGCAGCGCAGCGAGTTTGCCGAACGGCGTCGCAATCGTGAGTTCGACAGAACCACTCATGCCGCGCTCACTCGGGTGCGGCGTCGGCGGTCACGCGCATGCGGTTCTGGCGGCGGCGGTCGACGAGGTCGGCGGCCCAGCGGCCCGCGTTTCCGACCGAGAAGATCGCGTAAATGGTCTTGAAGATGCGCAGCTTCGACAACACCAGTTTGTTGTCGAACACGTCGCCGGCCAGCATCGAGATCACGCCTTGTTCCACCTGCATTACGTTGCGCGGCTCGGCGAACAGCGCCTTCATCACCGGCGAGTTGAAGCGGTAGATGAACCACGCAAAGCGCGCATAGCCGTGGCGCAAGTGCTTCGCGTAGCGTTTCTGTAGCGCGGTTTCGCGCGCGGGTTCGTGCAAGGCGCCGTCCACCACGTCCGCGGCGTGATGCGCGCAGTACATGGCAAGGTAAACGCCCGATGAGAACACCGGGTCGAGGAATGCCCAGGCATCGCCGATCAGGATCCAGCGCGGACCAGCCATTTGCCTGCAAGAGTAGGAATAGTTGCCGGTGAAGCGCACCGGCGTAACGCGCTCGGCATCGGCCATGCGGCGCTCGGCGCCGGGCACCGTGCCGAGCGTCCTCGCCATGAAATCCGCATTGTTGGCGCCCTTGCGGGTTTTCAGGTAGCCCGGCTTGCACACGCAGCCGACACTGGTCGTGCCATCCGGCAGCGGGATGAACCAGGCCCAGCCGTGTGCGAAGCGATTGACGCTGATGATGTTGCCGCCGGGATCGTCCGGGTTGTAGGCGATGTCCCTGTAGTGCGCGAACATCGCCGCGCTCTGGTGCTTGTCGCTGCGCTCGACCAGCTTCAGCTGCTTGCCGAGGAACGTCTCGCGTCCGGAGGCGTCGACGAGATAGCGCGCGCGCAACATTGATTTGCCGGCTTCCGTGTCGATGTGCGCAGTAACGCTGTCGGTATCGAATTCGACACGCTCAACTGTGACCTGCTCACGCGCATCCACGCCGTTCTCGCGGGCGTGTTCGAACAGCATCTGGTCCATGTCCTCGCGTTTGACCTGGAACGCGTAGGGCGGGGTGTCGCCCAGTGCGCGGTCGAAGCGAAAGGTGTAATAGCTGCCGTCGTCGCGCGGAAAATCGGCGCCGAGCTTCACGCGTCCCAGTGCACGCAATTTTTCCAGTGCACCGATTTCCTCGAAAATCGGGATGTTGGCGGGCAACAGCGATTCACCGATGTGGAAGCGCGGATGCCGGGCCTTTTCCAGCATCGTGACCCGCCAGCCGCGCCGCGCCAGCAGGGTCGAGATGGTCGAACCGCCCGGCCCGCCACCGACCACCAGTACGTCGCAATCGAAAGTGTGAACGTCGCTGTCGTCCATCCGATCCGTTCAGAGTCCATGGGCCAAGCGCCCTATCATATACACTCGCCCGTCGCCCTCGAACCCGCCCGCCGCAATGTCCACCGCCAACCACCAGCGTCGCCCCACCGCATTGGCGCGCACGCCATGGTTTGCGCTGGTGTTGCTGGCCTGCGGCATGCTGGCGCTGGCAGGTGGCCTTTCGCACCGCCACGCACTTAGCCTGGCTGCCGCGGTCCTGCTGTTGCTGGCTTGGCTGCCGTCGATCTGGCGGCAGCACAGCGTGACGGCATTGCTGGGATGGTTGGTGCTGGCGGTGTTGCTGTTGGTGCCGGCTGCCATGGGTCATGCCGAACTCGCCTTGATGGCGCTGCCGGTGGTGTTTCTTGGCGGGGTGTCATGGGTTTTCGCACGCACCCTGCGACGCGGCGAAGAGCCGCTCATTTCGCGTTTCGTCCGAGTGATCGAAGGCGAAGCGCGGCTGGACTTGCCGGGGGTGCGCGCCTACACGCGAGGCGTCACCGTATTCTGGGCCTGCCTGCTCAGCGCGATGGCGCTGCTGTCGCTCGTTCTTGCGCTGTTCGCGCAACCGGGAGGCTGGCTGGCGACGCTCGGCGTGGAACCGCCATTGGCACTGCCGGGTTCGTTGCTGGCGTGGTATCCCGAAGCCGGCTGTTGGGGCGTGCTGCTGACCGCGTTCGTCGGTGAATACCTGTTTCGCCGCTGGCACTTGCGGACGATCCCACATCCGGACGTGCGCCGGTTCGTCGCCCAGATCGTGCAGCGTTGGCCGGCGCTGCTGCATGGTGGGGATGGCCCGGCATGAACGCCATCGCGAAAAGCGCGCTGCGGATCGAATTGACGCATCCGGCATTGGCCGGACACTTCCCCGGCAATCCGGTGGTGCCCGGTGTGGTATTGCTGCAACGCGTGGCGTCGGCGTGGCAAGTCGCGCGCGGCGCGCGAATCGGCAAGCTGGATGCGAAGTTCATGCAGCCGTTGTTGCCGGAGCAGGACGCCACGATCGAATTGCATGAAGATGGTGCGCACGCGCGCTTCAGCATCGTGCGTGCGGATGGCACGGTACTCGCGCGCGGCACGCTGGAACCGGTGGCAGGTATCGTGTCGCCGTGAAACGGCCGGACCCGCGCAATGCGGTTCGGTGGGGTTTGGGGAAAACGCGAGATAGTCGGCGGGAGCCATGGTCGATCAGTTGAACGAAAATTCCAATGAAAGCTGCGCGAAAGCGCATTGGCTGGATCGCCCGGAAGCCGGGGGTTGGTTCGCGATCTGGCTGATCCGGTTCGTCGGATTGCATTTCGGGCGCGGTTTCGCGCGGCTGTTTTTGTATCCGATCACGCTGTATTTCTATTTCCGGCGCGGCCCGGAACGGCTCGCGTCGCGCGATTACTTTCGCCGTCTCGACGGCAGGCCGGGCAGTGCATGGCAGGTGATGCGTCTGATCCATGCGTTCGCCTCGACCATTCTCGATCGCGTGTTCCTGCTGGCGCGCGGCGTCGGCGGGTTCAGGATCACCACACGCGGGGTGTCCGAACTGCACCAGCACCTCGAGAGCGGGCAGGGCGTGCTGTTGCTTGGCGCGCACGTCGGCAGCTTCGAGGTATTACGCGTGCTGGCCGCCGACAAACCGCAATTCAAGCTCAAGCTGGTGATGGACAAAAGCAAGACGCCGGCCTTGACGGCGCTGCTGGAGGCGCTGGCGCCCGAGCTGGCCGACAGCATCATCGACACCGCGCGTGGCGGCATGGACATCGTGCTGGCATTGTCCGAAGCCGCCAGCGACGGCGCGATGGTGACGCTGTTGGGCGATCGCGGTCGCCCGCACGAACTGATGCGCGAAGTCCCGTTTCTCGGCGCGCCGGCATCGTTCCCGGCTGCGCCGTGGTTGATCGCGTCGCTGCTGAAGGTGCCGGTGGTGCTGTGCCTCGGCATGTATCGTGGCGGCAATCGTTACGATCTGGCGTTCGAGATGCTGGCGGAACGGGTGGACCTGCCGCGTGCCGACCGCAACACCTCGCTCGACGCGTACATCGAACATTACGCCGCGCGGCTTGAACATTACCTGCGCGAAGCACCCTACAACTGGTTCAACTTCTATGACTTCTGGCAATCGCAGACCGTGGTCGATGCGCAACCCGCGCCGGGCGATGCCCTGGAGCACGCGCGTGCTGCGTAACGTGATGGCGGCGTGTCTTGCCGCGATGGCAGGCGTGGCATTGGCGGCGACGCCGACGTTGGCCGAATCATTGCTTGCGAAATTGGCAAAAACGCCGCCGGTCTCGACCCCCTTCGTGCAGGTCAGCTACCGCGGCATGTTGTCGCGTCCGCTGGTGGTATCGGGTACGTTGAAGTGGCTGGGTGGCGACCGCATGCAGCGCGACATTGCCAAACCCTTCAATGAAACCGCAAAGATCGGAGACGGCGAACTTTCCGTGCAACGCGGCCATGGCGAGGTGCACCGCATGCTGCTGACGCGCGCGCCGCAGGTGGGCGCAATGCTGGCGGGATTTCGCGCGCTGCTGGGCGGCGACGTATCCGCGCTGGAGCAGGGTTTCACCTTGTCGGCGCAAGGCGGCGACGCGCACTGGGTGGTCATGCTTGCGCCGCGCACATCGGAGCTCAAGCAGCAGATCAAGTCCATCGTGATCGACGGTCGCAACGCCGAACCGCGTTGCCTGACCGTGCGTGATGCCAATGGCGACAGCAGCATCACGCTGGTGGGCGCAATGGCCAAAGCGGGCCTGCGCAGCGTGGCGCCGCTGGAGTCGGCGCTGGCGGTGCGTTGCAGAAACGCGCGATGAAGGCGCGATGAAGGCTTGGTCGGCTCTCTGGATCGGCTACTTCCTGTCGTCGTTCCCGAGCCGTCCGCATTTTTGCGGGCAGAACCGGAAATCCATCTTGATCTTGTTCGACCAGCGCCTGCATCGCGTCTCTCGGCGAGCGCGCGAGAGCTTGTGCGGGCATGACGGGATGGCAGGCTTGGGAGAAAGCACGATGTGGAAGCTGGCTGCCGGTTGGGGCGGGACGGAATGAAGAACGGTACCCGGATTGCCCTTTACTTCGTCTGGCTGGCGCTGATCGTCGCGGTTGGCTGGACGGTCGCGCGGCACCTGAAAATCAGTTCCGACCTGCGTGATTTCGTGCCGCCGGCGCGCACCGCGGACCAGAAACTGCTGCTGGATGAAATCGGCAAGGGACCGGGTTCACGCTTGCTGCTGCTGGCTATCTCCGGCGCGCCGCAGTCGCAGCTCGCCGAGCTTTCACGTGGCCTCGAGCAGGCGCTCGCGCGCGACTCCGATTTCGCCCACGTTGCCAATGGCAGCGCCGATCTTGCATCGGTTGCATCTGGCCTTTTGCCCTATCGTTACTTGTTGTCGCCGACGCTCGACACCCATCGTTTCGATGCCGACTATCTGCGCGGGCAGTTGCAGCAGCGCATCGAAGATTTGAGTTCGCCGGCGGCATCGATGCTGGAGCCATGGCTGAAACGTGACCCGACGCTTGAAACGCTCAAGCTCGCGCAACGTTGGGCGCCATCGCACCAGCCGAAATTGGTCGACGGAGTGTGGTTCTCGAAGCGTGGCGAGGCGCTACTGGTCGCGGAAACCAAAGCAGCCGGTTTCGACCCCGGCACGCAGGCCGCAGCCATCGCATCGTTGCAAAAATACTTCGCCGCTCTGCCCGGCGCTGCGCAGACGAAGCTGGTGATCAGCGGCCCCGGCTGGTTCGGTGTGCAAGCCAGCCGCCATACGCGCAGCGAGGCCGATCGTTTCGGTGCGATCACCACGGTCGGTTTCATCGTGATGTTGCTGCTGGCGTACCGCAGTGCGGTGCCGGTACTGGTCACGGCATTGCCGCTGTTGTCGGGCGCGGTGGTCGGGTTCGCGCTGCTGGCGTTGATTTTCGGCCATGCGCACGGCATCACGGTCGCGTTCGGGTTCACCTTGCTCGGTGTGGCGCAGGAATACCCGTTGCGCGTGTTCAGTCATCGCCGCATTGGTGTCATGACATCGACTTGCGTGCGCGAACTGTGGCCGTTGCTCGCGACCGCGATCGTGTCGGTCGCTATCGCCTATCTGGCTTTCTTCGCCTCCGGCGTGGCCGGGTTGCAGCAGCTCGCGGTGTTCACGATCGGCGGGTTGGTCGTGGCCGGACTGTGCACGCGCTGGTTGTTGCCGCTGATCGTGCCACCCGCGAAGCGTGACATGGCCGCGACGCCGGGGCTGAAGGCCGCATGGCATTTCCTGGCGCGATTGCCGCGCCCGCGCTGGCTGCCGTGGCTGGTCGCAGCAGCGGGTGTCGCGGTCGTGGCGTTCGCACCAGGCAAGTTCTGGCAAAACGATCTGTCGGCGTTGACGCCCATTCCCAAGGCCGAATTGCAACGCGATGCGCGCTTGCGTACCGCGCTGGGTGCGCCAGATGTTCGCTATCTTTTGGTGCTGCGTGCCGCGAACGCGCAAGGCGTGCTGGCGCTTTCGGAAAAGATCGCACCGAAAATGCGCGCACTGGTGGCGCAACACGCGGTGGATGGTTTCGAATTGCCTTCGCGTTATTTGCCAAGCATTGCCACGCAACGCGCGCGTCAGGCGAAGTTGCCGGATCGCGCCACCCTGCAGGCATCCTTGCATCAGGCGATGCAGGACTTGCCGTTTCGCGCCGGGGTGTTTGCGCCATTCATCGCCGATATAGAAGCCGCGCGCAAATTGCCGCCGCTGACACCTGCCAGGTTCGAACAAACGCCACTGGGTGCGCGGCTCGAGTCCATGCTGGTGCAGCAGGGCGATGGTTGGGTCGGCTTGGGCACACTGAGTGGCGTCAATGATCCCGTCGCGTTCGCCGCGCTGCAGCGCGACACGCATGGCGCGGTGCACCTGCTGGATCTGAAAGCATCCACCGAGTCGCTGATCGTCGCGTACCGGCATCGGATCCTGATCGCGCTTGGCATTGCTGCGTTGCTGTTGTGCGCCGCCGTGACCTTGGCGCTGCGCAGTCCGCGGCGTGCGTTGCATGTATTGGGGCCGATGACGCTTGCGACGCTGATGGTGCTGGTGGTGTTGCGCGCGGCGGGTATTCCGTTGTCGCTGTTCCATCTGGTTTCACTGACACTGGCTGCGGGCCTCGGATTACATTACGCATTGTTCTTCGAACGCCGTACTGGCGACGAGCGCGAGGATTTGCGAACCCTGCACGCGACACTGGTTTGCGTGGCTTCCGCGCTGCTGGTGTTCGGCGTGCTGGCGTTGTCCAGCGTGCCGGTGCTGCGCGCGATCGGCTTGACGGTGGCGCTGGGAGTGGCTTTCCATTTCACGTTGTCGGTCTTGATGGCACCGGCCGCACATTTGCGTCGAAAGGGTTGACGCGCATGTTGCCGAAGGCCGATTGGCAACACCTGATCCCGCACGCCGGCACGATGTGCCTGCTCGACGAGGTAGTCGAGTGGGATGCGAAACACCTGCACGCACGCAGTGCGTCGCACCATCGCGCCGACAATCCATTGCGCGCCGACGGTGCGTTGCACGCGGTGAACCTTTGCGAATATGCGGCGCAGGCGATGGCGGTGCATGGTGCGTTGCGTGAACGCGAGGCGGGTGGCACGGCGCGACCAGGGTACCTGGTGGCGTTGCGCGACGTGACGCTGCACGTCGAAAGGATCGACGATTTGCCGGGCAGTTTGCAGGTGCATGTCGAGTGCTTGCTCGCGATGGTCGACAGCCTGCAATATGCGTTTCGCATCGAGCATCACGGCACGCTGCTGGCGAGCGGGCGCGCGGCGGTGATGCTGCGCCCCGATTGAATCCATCTGGTGATCGCGATGCCGTATCTTGTCGCAGGATTTCCCGGTTCCGTTCGCTGCCGCGAGCGAGGTCGCGAGTACGCTCGCGCCTGCGAAGCCCGTTGTTGCAGGAGCCGGCGTGCAGGCGATATACGAAGCGGCGGTTGCAGGAGCCTGCGGGCTGGCGACCTGGGTTTGAATACCGTTTCCGCCTTCGACCCTGGAATGACGAAGGACATCTGTGATGACGAATAATGCGAAGCGAGCGTTGGTGACCGGTGGCAGCGGTGACATCGGTGGCGCGATTTGCGCCGCGCTGGCGCGCGATGGCTACCACGTGATCGTGCATGCCAACGGCAATCGTGAGCGTGCGGAAATGGTCGCGACACAAATAAGCGAGGCGGGTGGAAGTGCGCGGGTCGCGACATTCGACGTGACCGATGGTCCGGCGACACGCGCGGCGCTGGAGGGATTGCTCGAGGATGGTACGATCCATGCGCTGGTACACAATGCCGGCATCCACGATGACGCGCCGCTGGCGGGGATGCGCGAAGAGCAATGGCGGCGCGTGATCGACGTGTCGCTCAACGGCTTCTTCCATGTCACGCAGCCGCTGCTGCTGCCGATGGCACGCGCGCGTTTCGGGCGCATCATCGGGGTCTCCTCGGTGGCCGCGAGCCTGGGCAACCGTGGGCAGGTCAACTATGCCGCGGCCAAGGCGGCGCTGCATGGCGCGGTGAAATCGCTGGCGCGTGAAATGGCCTCGCGCGGCATCACCGCCAATGTAGTGGCACCGGGCATTATCGAAGGTCGCATGACGCACGAACTGTTCGCGCCGGAACAATTGAAGGCGATGATTCCCGCGGCGCGTACCGGTACGCCCGCCGAAGTGGCGGGTGTGGTGGCGTTCTTGTGCTCTGATGCGGCATCCTACGTCAACGGACAGGTTATTGGCGTGAATGGCGGGATGGGATGAGAGCGCCCGAATAACCTGCTTACTGCACGCCGAAGTCCTAGGCTTCAGCCAGGATTTCGAGGTTCCCTTGGTCGATCATGCCCGTGTGCGGCAATCTTGTGGGGATGGTACGGCCGCGGACATGTGTGCGAACAGCGCGGGTCGGCAGCGCGCCTTTGCAAGGCTCGGCAGCGGTCCGTCGTTCAGTGGCGGCGCGTCATGCAACGCGGCATCGGTGATCGCGCAAGCCAATCCGTGCAGCAGGTCGATGTGTTCGCGCAGGCGGGCCCGGAACCCGGCGCCATCGAGCGGTTCGTGCAAGCGCGAGTTCAGGCGTTCGAACCAGTCCAGGTCCTGCTGGTCCAGCCAGTTCGGCATGGCGGCGGCGTGCCCGAGTCCGTGCCAGTTGCGGAACAACGCCTGCATTTCGGTGTTCAATGCCTCGACGGCGATCAGGTCCGATTGCAGCGTGGCGAACAGGCTGCAGTCGGTCTGGTGTCCGCCGATCACCAGTGGTGCCAGCACGCCCCAGTAATAGCAGTAATCCCACAACACCTTGACGGCCATCACCCGCGCGTCGCCGAACAGCACGTACTGATCGCGGTACAGCGCCAGCATGTTGCGGTAGAACGAGAAAAACAGTTGCTGGTACTGCCGGGTGATTTGCGCCAGTGCGCCGCCCGCGGTGTCGTGTGCAATCAACTCGGTGATGTAGGTGTTGGCGATCGCGATGAAATCCGAGCCGGGCGAATAGAACGGGTCGAGGAAGAGTCCGGCTTCACCGGTGAGTGCCCAGCGATCGGCGCTGAAAACCTGGCGGCAACCGTGCGAAACATCGCGCAGGAAGTGGAAGTCGAGCAAGGCCTCGCGGTGTCTGTCGAGTCGGTCCGCGAGTGCCGGCTGGTGCACATGCAGCCACGCCAGGGCGCGTTCAAAGGTGTTGAACGATTCGATCGGGTGCGCTGCAGGGTCGGCGACGATCCCGATCGAATGCGCGCCAGAGGCCAGCGGGATCAGCCACACCCAGTAGCCCGGTCCGCACAAATGGTTGGTGGAGCGCCAGCGCTCGGGTGGCTGGCAGCGCGCGCGCCAGGCGGAGTTCCCGTCACACCAGTCGTCGATGTGCAAGCGTGCATCGATGCGAAACCACGCCGCGCCGATGCGATGGCCGTTGTCTTTGTCAAGCCCGAGTTGCCGGCGCAGCAATCCGATCCGGCCGGAGGCGTCGATCAGCCAGCGCGCGCGGATCGTTTCGGTGTGCCCGTCGCGTTCGCAGGTGATCGCGTGCGCAACGCCATCCCGGCCGGGCGCGAGCGTGCGTACCTTGCAAGCTTGTTCGAGGACGATGCCGCGATCGCGTGCACGTTGGCCGAGGAAGTTCTCGAAACTGCCGCGCTCGATTTGCCAACTCGGTGTCGGGAACACCCGGCTGATGCCGAGTTCGCAGGCCCCGTCGAGTCGTGTGCAACCATCGCTGAAGAAGAACCGGAATCCGAATTTGCGAATCTGCGCGGTATCGAGATACTCGCGCAAGCCCAGCGTGTCGGCAAAATAATGCGCGCCGATTTCCACCGTCGATTCGCCGACCTTGTGGGGTGCGGCGGGGGCAAGCCCGGTGCGGCGTTCCAGTACCCGGATCGCGAGTTGCGGACAACGCTGGCGCAACTGCAAGGCGAGGGTCAGGCCGGCCAGGCCACCGCCGACGACCACCACGTCCGTGTCGATTGCGGCGGGCATCCCGGCTAGCCTCGCGCCGCTGGCGGGCTACCGGCGACACCCGGCAGCACCGATGGCGAGCGCGTGCCGAGGCGTCGATCGGGATCGAACACCGTCGCTGGCGAGGCGTGCGAGACGCGATAGCTTTTCACCACGCGGCCGTAATGCACTATGCGCCAGAACGTGTACCAGGTGATCCGCAGGGTGTCGCGCACCGATCGGAAATGGCTGTGGCGCGCGTCGCTGTCGTAGCGGCAGGCAATCGGGATCGACACGATAGGCATCCCGAGGTCACGCGAGACTGCGATCAGGATGGCCGCTTCGAAAACGAAATCCTGCGCCGGAATATCCACCAGCCTGGCCGCCGTGCGCGGATACCAGCGCTGGCCGCTCTGGGTGTCGGCGATCGGACGGCCGCAGCCCCAACTGATGCCCCAATCGGCGAAATCGTTGGCGCGTCGGCGCGCGTTCGGCTGGCGTTCGCGCTCGAGCATGCGTGCGCCGATGACCAGGCTGCCGGGGTGATGTTGCGCGGCAGCCAGGATGCGCGGGATGTCGGCCGGGTCGTGCTGGCCGTCGCCATCCATCGTCAGCACACCGCTGGCGCCGCGTTGCAAGGCCGCACGGAAGCCCGCGCGCAGCGCTTCGCCCTTGCCGCGCCGTTCGGGATGGCGGATCACTGTCACCGGCATGCGCGCCACGATCTCGGCAGTGCCGTCGCTGGAGCCATCGTCGATCACGATCACGTCCACGCAGTGCGCCAGTACCCCGCGCAGCAAGTCCTCTATCGCATGCGCCTCGTTGAGGCAGGGGATGACCACGAAGGGGCGGCTGACATCGCTCAAGCTGTGATCTCCATGTCCAGTGACATTCCGGTCGACAGCGGTAGCGCAAGGCGGGTTGCCCCGCCGCCCGCCAATGCTGCCAGTAGTGCCAATGCCTGCGCGTTGCCCGGATTGTCGCCGGCCACGGCTTGCAATGCCAACACGGCTTCCGGAATGTGCACATCGGCAGCGCCGGAATGCAAATTGATTTGCAGGCGCGTGCCGGCTGCCTCGGGCGTCAGCACCAACGCCATGCCGAACGGCAGGGTGGTACGCGTCATTTCCGCCAGCGGGCCGGAAGATGCGACGTCGCAGGGTGCGAACAATACCGGCGTGGCTTCGCTCAAGGCCAACGTGACGGCTTCGAGCAGCCCGGCGGCGAGACTGTGGTGATGTGCGGTAACCGCGCTCGATGCAGCGGTGCAGCCGGTGGCGATGGTCCAGTAGCCCGCCGGCGCGTTCAGCACGGAATTGTGGAACTTGGTGGGCGACAACTCGTCGGGCGCGGCGGCGAGCGTCGCGCAGACGTAATCGGTGATTGCGACCTCGCCGTGGGTGGACGCGAACACGCAGGGCAGCGTGGCGGGGTCGCATCCGGCCATCCGACAAGCTTGCTGCGCGACTTCGGCGGCCAGCCGCACGCCATCGGGGGCACGGCGACGTTCGGCGGCGGGCAATATGTCCGCGGCGGGTTTGCCGGGGACGTCGCTGGCAACATCATGTTCACCTCGCAACACACCGCGCAGGCTCGGCCAGTCGGGCGCGCCCGGCAGGAAGGCACCGATGCCGATCACGCCGACTCGCAGTGGCGCGTTCATGGCGTCGCCCCGACGCGCGCGAAGGCGAGGCAGGCATTGTTGCCGCCGAAGCCGAACGAGTTGCTCAAGGCGACGTCGATCATGCGGGCCTCGGATTGCAAGGCCAGCCACTTTGCCGCTTCCGGTATCGGCTCGGCGCAGCCGAGGTTGGGCGGTACCAGGCCATGTTCGATCACCAGCAACGCAATCACGGCTTCCAGTGCGCCGGCCGCGCCCAGTGTGTGGCCGGTGAAGCCCTTGGTGGAACTGACGCGCGTGTGCCCATCGAAGCGCGGCAGTAATTTCGCTTCGACTTCGTCGTTCTTGAGGGTGGCGGTGCCGTGCAGGTTGACGTAATCGATCTGTCCGGCGGACAAACCTGCGCGCGCGAGCGCACCGTCCAGCGCGGCCAGTGCACCGCGTCCGTCCGGGTGCGGCGTCGACATGTGGTGTGCGTCGGACGACTCTCCGTAGCCGACCAGGCGCAGCGCGTCCGGCGCGATGTCGGCGCGTTCCAGCAGCGCGAACGCGGCGGCTTCGCCGATCGAAATGCCGTCGCGGTGTGCGTCGAACGGCCGGCAGGGTTGCGTGGAGACCAGTTCCAGCGAGTGGAATCCGAACAGCACGCTGTCGCACAAGGTATCGACGCCACCTACCAGCGCTGCATCGGCGAGGCCGAGCCGCAACATCCGTTCGGCGCTCGCGAACACCTTGGCCGATGACGAGCACGCGGTCGAAATCGTCAGCGCTGGTCCGGCGATACCGGTGGCGTCGGCGACAAAACCGGCGAGCGAATGCGGCGTGTGGATCTGCGGACGGCGCAGGTCGTCGGGAAAGCGCCCGTGGTCCAGCCGGCGATACGCGTCTTCGGTGGCTCCGATGCTGGCGGTGGATGTGCCCAGTACCAGCGCCACGCGGGTTGCGCCGTAACGTGTGACCGCATCGGCGATGGCGGCGAGCAGGCCGTCCTGTTGCAGGCCCAGCCAGGCGAGGCGATTGTTGCGGCACTCCCAGCCGGCGTGTCGAACAGGCAGAGGCGCATCTTCGACGCCGGCGACGCGCCCGATCGAGCATGCCAGTGGCGCCGATGAGAAATCGTTGCTGCGCAGTCCCCCGATCGCGTGTTGCAAGGCGTTCGCGTGCGCCGCAAGCCCGCATCCCAGCGCGGAGGTTGCGCTGCAAGCGGTGATGGCGAGAGGAGCGATGCGTTCTGGCATCCAATCAGTATACGCAAGCAGCGCGTTTCGTTCGTCGGCGTACCGTACACTGCGTTACCCGGAGCGGGTTGTATGGTGATCGCCGGTTGATTGCTGAAGGCGGGGCGGTCCTGGTTTAGTTTTGACTGCCTGGTGGTTTCGCTGGCGCCCGCAAGTTTTTGTGGTTCCCATATGTCTGCACAAGTCGAAAAAGTAGATGGCTTCCTGCGCGATTTGCAAGACCGCGTTTGTGCGGCCTTGGAGCAGGCCGACGGCGCTGGATGTTTTGTGGAAGATGCGTGGACGCGGCCTGCAACCCTAACCCCACCACTCGCTCCGCGAGCAGTCCCCCCTTCTTCCGCTGCGCGGGCGAGGGGCAAAGATGGGCAGTCTTCGACTGCCAGTTCCCGTTTGGGTGGTGGCCGCACCCGAGTGCTGAAGCATGGCGCGGTGTTCGAACAGGCCGGCGTCAATTACTCGCGTGTCGCGGGCGACCAGCTGCCACCGTCCGCGACCGCGCACCGGCCGGAACTCGTTGGTCGTTCGTGGACGGCGACCGGGGTGTCACTGGTGATCCATCCGGACAATCCGTACGTCCCGACCGCGCACGCCAACGTGCGCTACTTCGAGGCTGACAAGCCGGGCGCCGAACCCGTCTGGTGGTTCGGCGGCGGCTTCGACCTGACGCCGTTCTATCCGTTCGACGTGGACTGCGGGCATTGGCATAGCGTCGCACGCGACCTGTGCGCGCCGTTCGGCGGCGACGTATACCCGAAATACAAGAAGTGGTGCGACGAGTATTTCTGGTTGAAGCACCGCAACGAGACCCGCGGCATCGGAGGCTTGTTCTTCGATGATTTGAACGAGTGGGGCTTCGAACGCTGCTTTGCGTTCCAGCAGGCCGTCGGCAACGGCTTCCTCGATGCCTGGCTACCGATCGTCGAACGCCGCAGGGACACGCCATACGGCGAGCGCGAACGCGAATTCCAAATGTACCGACGTGGCCGCTACGTCGAATTCAACTTGGTCTATGACCGCGGCACGTTGTTCGGATTGCAGTCCGGCGGGCGCACCGAATCCATCCTGATGTCGCTGCCGCCGCGGGTGCGCTACGAGTATGGCTACGCGCCGGAGAAGGGCAGTGCCGAGGCGCGGCTCGCAGAATATTTGCAGCCACGCGAGTGGGTGTAGCGGCCGGCCTAGCGGGCCGGCGGCGCCGTTCGCGTCGCTTCAGCGGCGCAGTGGTCGCTGTGCGCGCTTGCCGGTTCCGTCGCTGCGCTCCTTGAACCGGCCTACCCGCTGTTCCGTGAGCCGTCTGTCCGCCAAGCCGTAGGCCGGCTCAAGCCCGAAGGGCAGAGCCGGCATTTTACCGTCAGGAACGCCTACCGGTTCCGTCGCTGCGCTCCTTGAACCGGCCTACCTTGAAGAAGGTCGCTGCGTGTCAGCGCGTAGGGGTGGACTGGGCAACGCGAAGCCCAACGGTTCCTGCGATTCACGTTGGGCTTCTCTGCGTTCAGCCCAGCCTGCTAATCCCAACGATTCGCGTTGTGCGGCCAATCCGGTCGTTGCACCCGCACGACGCAAAAGCGGTGGCCGCTGGGTGCCTGCATCACGGTCCAGCGATCCAGTTTCTTGAACACGCTTGCTCCGAGTTTTTCCAGCCGCGCGACTTCGGCTTCGATGTCGTCGGTTTCGATGTCGAGATGGACGCGGCTTGCGTGGTCCACGCGCTGCAGTTGCACCATCGGTTCATCCGGCAAGGTGGCGAGCTGGCGGTACTTGTCGCGACTGCCGGGATGATCCATGTCCACCGCACGGCCGAGCGCGG
>JBOHYW010000052.1:0-21037 GCA_050738155.1 Rhodanobacteraceae bacterium | reverse complement strand
CAAGCCCCTCCAATATCAATTACAAGACTACCTTCTTCCTTTAGTACTCGGTGCATGCCCTCGGCAAAAGGCCGAAACCACTCGACATACCGATCTGCATCTTCATTTCCGTAGCTTTTCTTTCTCACCAACCCGAATGGGGGAGATGTCATGATCAGATCAACTGATTGCTTCTTTAGAGTCTTATGCAGCAGACCCAATGAGTCCCCATGGAATATTTTCCCCCGCCCCGCCTCGGCGTACAGACGAGGCTCGCTTCCATACATTGGGAACTCTTCACGCACTCCGCTTGCAGTAGGGCCAGAAGAGGTTTGCGAGGCGTGGAGGTGCCGCAGGTAGTCGCTCAGTGAATCAAAACCGGCGACCTCAGCCGAACGCAACATTTCCGAGTGTTCGTACTCCGTGAGCCGGAAGTTGACGAGACGATTGCGGGGATTGATGGCTTTAGGTCTTGGCACAGCGAAATTGTAATACAACAATCGCCAAGGTCAAGCACTTTCTGTACTACATCAATCCTTGTTTACGCCGAAAGCCGTTGGCGGCACGGATGAATTCCGCTTTTGGCCACTGCCTTCTGTCAGCAGGAAGAAGAATCTCCCGGCCAAGATTGGCCTCGAAGTCCCGCAACCCTCCCCCTAGCCCGAGCCGGACGAGATCGTTCTTCTTTTTTGGATTGATTAGCATCCTGCGATCTTCGGCGAGATAAACAAGCCCGCGGTCGTAGGCCCGGTGGAAGGTCGGAGAAAGGCAAAGACCGTTCCGAACATCGTCCGTACTTCCTTCCGCCCCCACGGGCAAGATGTGCGCGGCATCTATAAGTCGAAGTTGTACCCCTGTAATGCAGCATTTGCGATCGTATGCAGCAATCACCTTTCGACGAAAGGCGTTGTCACGTGCCCAGCGCGATATGCTCGAGACCACGCGTCGACGCTCGGGAGGTATCCCCTCAAGATCACTCGCTGTGACAGGTTCAAATCGACCAACCTTCGAGAGCAAAGAAGATACAGCCGCATCTGCGCCGCTTTCATGGAGATTCTCGCTGTTCAAGCAGTAGGCCAGCATGTTGTCTGGTCGGAAAGCCACCGCGATCTCGTCATTCCCCTTCCGGGTGAACGCGAAGCCATCGCGCACTGCATCTCTGAGAGCCGAGATGCTTATTTGTATGGATGGGGATTGCGTCGAGAATCTACGATGCTTTCTTAGATCGAAGCCCGCAAAACACCCAGTGTTCGGCTCGTAACCAAGCAGCAACGTGGGGCCGTCGGGATTTTCTGGGAGTGGCGCCGTCACCGATGTCAGCTGAATTCGATATTCATCTCTCGGGCGCGCGGCGCCCCCTCCGTGTGTCAAGGTCCAAACGTAAATCCATACGGGAAACGACGTCTCGGCGGCAACGTAAAAGCGCTTCGGGTGGATCCTAGCCTTGGAAACAAGTAATGCAGTCGCGCCGGACTCGGTGAACGCATCTTCGATTGTCCTAACGATCTCGGCTGCTCTTAATGCAGGCACCTTTTATCTCCCCCGAATGTCAACGTCGAAGTTCAGCGGCGGCGTGGAAGTGCCGTTTGGGCAAGTTATCAGCGTTACCACCGATAAATCCCAAAGCACAGGACGCCAACGCCAAACAGGAATTGCGCAGAAAGCAGAACACGCGCCGCCAGTGTAAAGCGAAAAAACCGCCCTTGCCCGAGAGCATCGGCCGCAAATATGCGATGCCCTCGCGGAAAGGTGGATTCAATCTGCTTCAAAGCAGGAATTGTGAGATTGAGCAACCGGGTGCTTCGAACATCCATTATCCAGAATACGAACGCGAGGAGCGCGGTAAAAGCCCCGAGAAGGACTAGAAGCCTTGGGTTAAAGCTCCTTTCTAGTGCTGTAAAAACGCCACCGTCCGCAAAAATCGACAGAAGGATAAAAAAATTGAACCCCCGCAGCCTTGGTTCAGTGTTGAGTTTGAAGTGCTCCCAGATGAACTGATCGCCTTCCACGCTTGCCTCCCGTTCGCGCTAAGCAGTTCCGCCCTTGGGTCCAGTGCGTCGAGTATTGCTTCGCAGGCATCCCATAATATTTGCCGAAGTCTACACCTCGATGATGGCTTACCCGGCCCGGGACGTTCCAAATATGCACGCGCGCTGGCGGGCATCGGCCTTGGCCGACGCTCGCGCAGCAACGCTCGCCAGCGTACTTCAGGACTTTGCCTTCTGCGATTCGAGGCTGATCGGTTTCTTGCCAGCGGCTTCCATCTTCGCATTCAACGCCGATAGCTCACTCGTCTTGAGCACACCCCACTTCTGCAGCGACGCGTCGAGCATCCAGCTCAGCTTGGTGTAGCCGGCGCGCGCATCGGGTGATGGCGCGGCCGACGGCGCCGCCATCGACGGCCTGCATCATCGAGCCGAGCGCGGTATCGAGGTAGCTGAAGTTCTGAACGTTGTTGGGCGGAATGCTCCAGGCGTTGTACGGGTTGGGCGAATACACGATGTCGCCCACTGCCACCACTTCCGCATCCAGCGCGTCGATGGATTTCAGGAGATCGCCACTGGCGCCTTGCGCGCCTTTTGCAGGGCGGCGTGCAGATTGTTTGCCGGTCCCGTTGCGACCGCGAGCTTCGCGCGCTCGGCCTCGATCCTTTGCTGCGCGGGTGGCCCGACGCGGCCGCATACTGCCTGCGCGCTTGCCGCTTGATCGCCCAGACCTGTAGCGCTGCCGCGGCAAAGTGGCGGTCTTCCGCGCTGCCCGGTGGCGGTTCGGACATCGCATCGGCAGATGCCGCCGGTTGCGGCGTCGGGGCGCAGGTTGCGCCAACGTCATGATTGGCATGGTGGCCACGAGCGTCAGTGGCAGCACCCGGAAAAGGCGGCAGCAAAATGCCGTTGGGTCAGGCATGCCTTGTCTACGGACCGGGGCCGCGACGGCCGCGGTCCTGTGGTGCCGACCGCCCACATAACCGCGAGGCAGAGCGAAAGCACGTCCACGCGGGCACCCGACGGTTACACCGCGTGGCCGGGGGATCCGCCATGACGAGGCGCGACAGCGCTCACATGTGATCCACGCAGGTCGCCCGGAGGCATTGCGTGGATCAACGTGGCGGTTGCGCCGATGACTGCCAGTCCCAACAGGCTTTCGGCGAGTACCGCGCGGGCACAGGCGCGCAGAGCATCGGGGTAGTACCCATTGCCTGCACGCACATCGGCGGCAGCACGCAGTCGCGGAAGCTTGACGTGGCGGTTGTGCGCACCGATCGCGATCATCACGAGCACCAGCGCGAGCTTTACATCCAAGGTAATTCCATAGCGTGTCGTCCAGAGTGCTGACACCCGGCCAAGCTGGCTCACCGCGTTGTAAACACCGCAGGCAACCAGCAGCGCCAGCGCCCATCCTGACAGCGTGGACAGGCGTTGGAACATTCGGGCACCGGGGACAACTGCAGCACCGGCCATGCGCAATAATTTTGGGAACACGACCAGCGACATTCCGAAGATGCTGCCGACCCAAGCACCTGCCGCGAGAATATGCAAGCAATCCACCCACACCGCGAGCGTGAAATCACCGTGATCGCCGGGATGGCCGGTCTGGCTGCGGGTCAGCGCGATGCTGGCGATGGCCACCAGCATGAGCCAGTCCACCCAACGCGCCCGGCGGCGCCAGCATGCGCCCCAGCCCAGCCACAGCACCAGCAGCGCCGGCACCCGCCGCCACCAGATGTGGCCGAAGTGGGTGACCTTGAGCGCCAGCGCCATGTCCGGCCACAGGGCCGACCAGTGGCCACCATTCAATTCCAGCGTCCGCGACAGCAGGATGCCAAAACTCGCCAGCGTCATCAGTGCCAGCAGTGCGCCCAGCGCATGCAGCGTCCCGCGTCGAAGGTCACCGCTGGCGTCACGTGGCAGTACAGCCAGCCGACAAGCCAGCATGCCGATCACCGCGATCAGCGAAGCGATGTCAAACGCGCTGAAGGCGATCGCGACAGGCACCGGCCATGCCTACTTGAGGCTGAAAGCGAAATGCCCTTCGGTGTGGTGACCGTCATGCGCGATCACGCTCCAGTACACCTCGTACTTGCCCGGGGCAGGGTTGGACGGCATGGACGTTTCCAGCAGCACGTGGTTGTGCGGGTCGACCTTGCCCTTGCCAAGACTGACTTGTTTGCCGGACGCGTTCTTCACGATCAAGGTCGAGAACACCGGTTCGATTTCGCCGTCGAACCATACCTTCACCTGTTTCGGTGCCACGTTCACCGTGGCGCCCACGTGCGGCGAGGAGTTGTCGGGAAAGGCATGGGCCCGCGCCGCCGGCGCGGCGGCAAGCGCGAGCAGCAACACGGATATGGCGAGCGGAATGCGCATGGCAGTGTCTCGGATCAACGGAACAAGGGCGCGCCGAATCCATGTGGCGCAAGGTCATCGAGATAGAAATCGAACCCGAACATTACTCCGATCGAATTGCCGGTTCGGTGGTTGATCGGTGCCAGCAGTTCCACCCCCCACTGAACGTAGTGCCCCACCCAGATGACCCCCGGCGCAACATATCCCGTCGTCTGACCGTGGCAACCGCGGTCAAGGCAGGTTTGCATCGGCAGTTCGATGATGGGGATCATGTGGTTGAACGGAGCCTTGATGCCCGCGTATTTCACGAAGTCCTGCAGGTAGGGGATGCTGTATTGCAGCGACAGGCCCCAGTTCAGCATCCGTGGTTCATCCGGGTCGTTCGGCAAATCGACGCTGAGGGTTCCCGTCACCGCGAACGGCCGCAGCCAGTTCGCATGCGCGCGGCCGAAACCCTGCCCAAAGTCGAACTCCGGCGACCATACGGAGAAACGGTCCCGCACTGCGCGACTGCCGGTGTGGACGAAGCTGCGGCTGATCGAAAACGAACCGATCGACTCCGTGCGTGCGTCGCGATAGACCTGCCACACGGCGCCCACCGTGAGGTTGTCCCAGCCATGCACCGCGGGCAGGCCGCCGCCGGTTTCGCCGAGGTAATCGGTCTCGGCCGTCAACGAGAAATTCGGTGTGATCGGCTTGGTTACCGACAGGTCCAGGTCATTTTGTTCGACCCCGTCGCCACGGATATGGCTGAAGACAAGCGGCAACTCCGCGCCGATGCCCGGGTCATCAAAATTCAACGTGGAGGGAAACAGCCGCTGTCCGGCGATGGCATGGGCGTGCGCGCAGGTGCACGCGACCAGGCATCCAATTGCACCGGCGATCGTGAATTGCCACTTGCGGTATGCACGCGTGGGGGCGGCACCTTGCTTGCAACGAGCCGTTCTTCTGGCCCAACGCAGCAGATCCAACGATACCTTGCCCAACACCTTGGCTCCTTGTTTGCAGCGCCCGCTTACGCTCGGTCGCATGCGATCATCGGGCTGCACCGCCTCCGCACTGCAACCCTTGACCACGACAGGATAACCAAAGTTGTTCACGCGCCTGTGCGGCAAATTGTCGCAGGGCTCAGCCCGCCAACGGTTCCGGCACGGATGCTTGTCCAGGTTGCGCTGCAGGATGCGGCGGTGCATGCCGAGGCGGCACGCGGCCGCGGAGATGTTGCCATCACACCCCGCCGGCACGCGCTGGATGTGTTCCCACCCGAGCCGCCGCAACGGCAACGGTGCATCGGGCGGGGTGGTCGTATCGCTGCGGCCAAGATCGGCGTACACGAGTACGCGCACGATGTTGTCGGCATCTTGTCACCGGTATCGATATCGTCCTTCAACAGGATCGGGATGCCCCACAACGGCCATGCGTGCCCGCCTTGCGTTTGGCATCGCGCTGCGCGGCGATTTTCATGGCATCGGGATTCGGTTGCAGCACCGAGTTGACGCGCGGCCCTGCCTGGTCGAGCTGGCCGATCCGCTGGATGAAATCGCGCGTCAATCGATCCGTTACATCGGACGTCGGTTGGTGACATACTGCCGCAATGAAATGCCGGGTTGCGATGATCTTGCTGCTTGGCGCGGGCGTGACCGTCATGGCCGCCGCCCGCGCTCCGTCTGCGCAGGACTGGCCAATGTTCGGCGGCAACGTCGAAAGCACCAGCGCGAATCCCGACGCCGGCATCACCGCCGGCAACCTCGCGAAACTCGTGCGTCGGCAGGTCGAGCTGCCCGGCACCGTTGATGCCAGTGCCATTTACCTGCACGGCGTCAGCATCCGCGGCGCCCGCCACGACGCCATCTTCGTCACCACCACCTACGGCAAGACGCTGGCGATCGATGCCGACAGTGGCGCCATCCTGTGGACCTACACCCCGGCCAGTTATTCGAAACTTGCCGGCAGCCGCCAGATCACCAACTCCACCCCGGTGGCCGATCCCGACCGGCAATACATCTATGCCGCCTCGCCCGATGGCGACATCCAGAAGCTCGCGATCAGCGACGGCCACGCCGTCTGGCGCACCGCGATCACCAAACTACCGCTGCGCGAAAAAATCGACTCGCCGCTGAAATTTTTCCGCGGCCACGTGATTGCCGTGACGGCGGGTTACATCGGCGACCGACCGCCTTATCAGGGCCACGTTGCCATTCTCGATGGCAACTCCGGCAAGTTGCTGCACGTGTGGAATTCGCTGTGCAGCGATCGCAGCGGATTGATGCAGCCCGCCTCCTGCCCGCACAGCGACGCCGCGATCTGGGGCCGCGCTGGCGCCGTGATCGATCCGTCAAGCGGCGACATTTTCGTCGCCACCGGCAATGCCGACTGGAACGGCAAGACCAATTGGGGCGACTCGCTGATCGAACTCGATGCCACCGCCACCAAGGTGCTGGGCAACTACGCCCCGGCCAATACCGATTACTTGAATGACAACGACCTCGACCTCGGCTCGACTTCGCCCGTGCTGCTGGGCGGCGACTTCATTGCCCAAGGTGGCAAGGATGGCAAGATCCGCCTCTTGAGCCGCAAGGCCATCGCCGGCAGCACGCCCCACAAGGACCACGAACTGCAGATCGTTCCCACCCCCGGCGAAACCGACCTGTTCACCCAACCGGCAGTGTGGAAACACGACGGCCACACCTGGATGTTCGTCGCCGACAATCGTGGTACCGCGGCGTGGGAACTGCGCGACGGCAAGCTGCAGAAGCAGTGGAGCAACGACACCAGCGGCACCAGCCCCTTCGAGGCGGACGGCATGGTGTACGTTTATGCGCGCAAGGGTGGACTGAACGTATACCAAGCCGCGTCCGGCAAGCGCGTCGCGACCTTGAAATGCGGCCCCGGCCACTGGAACAGCCCTGTCGTGGTCGCCGGCAAGATCATCCTGCCCGAAGGCAGTGCCAACGACCACGCCACCCACGGCGTGCTGGATATCTGGAGTCTGCCGGGCGGCGGGCATTGACGAACGACAGTCCTGCAGGTTGGGCTGAGCGCAGCGAAGCCCAACGCGAATTGGCGGCATCGTGTTGGGGTTCGCATGCAGGCGCTCACCCCAACCTACTTGCTGGAGCCTGCCGGGCGGCGGGCATTGACGAACGGCGCTCCGATTCCCGTGATGGTCCGGCGGCTGCGCGTTGAACGCACGCCCACCGCTAGACTGGGCCAATGCCTGTTGCCACGAACCTCCACCTCGGCCACACCGGCGAGGCGTACCCTGACGCGTTCTATGTGCGCGATGGGGCTAACCGATTCCTTTCCACTTTGCATTCCCAAGGCGCCTGGCAGCCCGGTGAACAGCATTTGGCGCCGGCATCCGGCCTGGTATTGGCGGAAGTGGAACGCCGCTTGCCGAGCGACAAGCTGGTATCGCGCGCGTCCTTCGACGTGCTCGGTGTCATCCATTCCGGTGAATTCACCATCGACGTCGAGGTGGTGCGACCGGGCAGGTCCATCGAACTGGTCGAAGCCAGCATGCGGCATGGCGACCGGACGAGCATCCGCGCGCGCATTTGGCGCCTCGCGGCTACGGACACGGCGCAAGTGCAAGGCGTCGAATGGGCGCCCATGCCGCCTCCCGACGCCATGCGCCCGCTGGCGTTTTCGTCGATCTGGGATGGCGGTTTCATCGACTCGCTGGAGGCGCGCCAGGAAGCGGATGCCCGGGCCGGCCGCGGACGCAGTTGGATCCGTACGCGCTGCCCGCTGGTGGAGGGAGAAGCCGATCCGCCTGTCGCGGGTTTCCTGAAGCTGGTCGATACCGCCAATGGTCTGGTCGTGCGCGAACATCCCGGCAGCGTGTTTTTCGCCAACGTGGATCTCACCGTGCACTTCTTGCGCCAGCCCGAAGCGGGATGGGTCGGCTTCGATACCCGTGTCAACTTCGGCCCGACCGGACTCGGAGAAACGTTGTCCATCCTGAGCGACATTCGCGGGCCAGTGGGCACGGCGGCACAAAGCCTGACCGTGCGCGTCGCGCAGAAATGACACTGCAGACCGCGTCTCCATCAAGCTGACTGGCAGAAGGCGACCCCAAGCGGCCACTCGAAAGTGCATTCCGGCCCGGGTTTTGCGGCGATGTTCCGGGTGCTGACCGCAACATTTCCAACGCGGCGTCTCGTTCGGACATGCCGCTGGCGTGGCGGAAGGCCGCGCGTACCACCAATTCATGGCAGTCCGTCACTACCGTACGGCACTGACAGCATCGATCGTCCCAAGGTTGTCAAAAACGTGCGCTGATGCGAGGGAACTTCAACAGCCTGTCAGTCTTTTTGTGGTCGCTTTGCAACGGGACGGTGGGCGACCGCTGACCGAACCAGGGAACTGGGTTCGGTTACCTTCTTCGACACTCTTTTTTTCTTCGTGGCGGACTTTCTGGTTGTTTTGCCGGTGGAAGATTTCGCTGGCGCCACGCGGGCCCTGGTTCTGGACTTTGCGCCAGTCCGTTTCACCGACTTCGCCGGAGCCGATGCACGCCGTGCAGGCGTTGCCTTGTCAGCGCGTGCCACCGTAGCCATCTCGATGCCGAATACATCGGCCAGCGCGTCGTCGTCGAGGACCTGCGCCTTCGCCGGTTTTCCAGCCTTGCCGGGAAGCGCGGCGGCTTGCGCCGACAGCAGATCATTGGGGTTGACGCGGCGCAGCACGAACAGAAGCTCCGGGCTGTCGTCCAGACGCGCACCGACACCATAGAGCACGGCGGCGACGTGTTTGCACATCACCGCCCAATCCGGGCAAGAACACGCCATCCGGATTTCCCGGTTGGACGGAAACAATCCCGTGCGCGCTTCGCAGATGCGCGTCATGACCGCCTTCGAGAATTTCCCCTGCAGCAATTCCACCAGCGTATCGATGGAACCGGCGCAGTCGCCGACCAGCTTTTTCCAACGTCTGGCCGGAAGTGGCGTGATGTCGATCTCGATCCGGTAAAGGCTGGAACCCAGCACCTTGGCGATCACCTTGCCATGTTCGATTTTCAAGTCGATCACCGCGCCGTTGCGCACGTAGCTGCCGCCCCTCGGCAGGCGGTTGGCAAAATCGCTGTAGGCTTTCAGGTTGTCGCACCATGCCTTGCCCCAGAACGTGCTGGCGATGGTGCGCGAGGGTAGCGTGACAGGCGCGAAGGCTTGCCCCGCCTTTTTCGCCTTTTGTATGGCCTGCGCGGCCTGCGCACGGCGCGCCGCCACTGGAACGTACGGCTTCCAGCCCCAATAGCCCATGCTTCAATTCTCCACTGCGTGGATGTCGAGTTTCACCAGATCGAGGAGTTCGTCGTTGCTCATCTCGGTGAGGTTCACTTCGCCTCCACCTTCGACCACGTTCTGTACCAACTGTTGCTTGGCGCGGATCAGCTCGTCGATGCGTTCCTCGATGGTGCCACGGCAAACGAACTTGTGCACCAGCACGTTGCGGTGCTGCCCGATGCGGTAGGCGCGATCGGTGGCCTGGGCTTCCACGGCGGGATTCCACCAGCGATCGAAGTGCACCACGTGCGAGGCGGCGGTGAGGTTGAGCCCTGATCCGCCAGCCTTGAGCGAGAGGACAAAAAACGGCGTGCGTTCGTCGTCCTGGAATCGCTTGACCAGATCGCGCCGCTTGGCCACCGGCGTGCCGCCGTGCAGAATGAGTCCTTCGCGCCCGAACACGCCGCCGAGCAACGCAGCCAGCGGCGCGGTGGTTTCCTGAAACTGCGTGAACACCAGCAACTTTTCCTGCTTGGCGGCGATGGTCTCCGCGATTTCGCGCAAGCGGATGAACTTGCCGCTGTCCGCGGGCTTCCAGCCGCCATCACCCAGCCACTGCGAGGGATGATTGCAGATTTGCTTGAAACGCATCAGGAAGGCCAGCACCTGTCCCCGGCGCTCCATCCCGTCGCTCGTTTCCAGCGAGCGGGCGAGCGCCGCGACCGCTTGCTGATAATGCACCGCTTGAGCCGGAGATAGTGCGCACCACGCGGTCAATTCCGTCTTGTCCGGCAGGTCGGCAATGACATGCTTGTCGGTCTTGAGGCGTCGCAGGATGTACGGTGCGACCAGAGTGCGCAGCGGCCCATACTGCCCCGACTGGGACAGGCGTTTGGCAAAACCCGCGAAGGCCCGCGCCGAACCCAGCAGGCCCGGGTGCGTGAAGTCGAAAATCGACCACAGGTCGGAGAGCCGGTTCTCCACCGGCGTACCGGTCAGCGCGATCCGCGCGTCGGCCTTGAGTTTCTTCACCTGCTTGGTCTGTTTTGCCGACGGGTTCTTGATCGCCTGCGCTTCGTCGAGGATCGCCAGCCGCCAGGGTACGTCCATCAGGTTCGGCAGACGCGGCAACGTCGCGTAAGTGGTGATGACCAAGTCGAAATTCTGAAGCCGTCCGGCGTTCAGCGCCTGCATCGCGTCCCGCGGCATGGCTGATGGGTGCGCGACGAGGCAGCGCAGGCCGGGTGCGAAGCGCTCGGCCTCCTGCATCCAGTTGGCCAGCAAGGACGCCGGCGCCACCAGCAAGCTGGGGCGGGCGCCCTCGCGTTTGAGCGACAGCAACAAGGCCAGCACCTGGATGGTCTTGCCAAGCCCCATGTCATCGGCCAGACACGCGCCAAGACCCATGTGCGTCAAAAACCACAGCCAGCGCAGTCCTTCTTGCTGATAAGGACGCAGCGTGGCGGTCAGCGACGGACCGGGATCCACCGCCGTCAATCCTTCAGGGGAACGCAGTCCGCGCAGCGTATTGGCGAGCCACGAACCGGCGACGATCTCCGACCAGTCTGGATCCGGCGCCGCATCGTCGAGCGCTGCGCCAGACAGCAGGCGCACCGCATCGGCAAGCGGCAGCCCATCGGTGGCATCGGATTCGATCCCGCGGAAGCGGTCAACCAGCCGCGCGAGTCGCGCGTGATCCACCTCGACCCATTTGCCACGGATCCACTGCAGGCCATCGCTGCCGGACAGAATCGCCTGGATTTCCGCAGGCAAAAGCGGCTCGCCATCGAGCGTGATCGCCATGTCGAAATCGAGCAGGGCGTCGAGTCCGAGTCTTGCAGGAACACCGGCGCCCAATGTTGCACGCACTTTCGGCCGCGCGGGACGGCCGGACGCCCATTGCGCGGGCATGCGCACGACGATTCCGGCGGCCTCGATGCGCGGCAGGTCGGCAAGAAACTGCACGGCATCCTCGACCTGCCAGCGCAAGGGATGGTAGATCTCACCAGAGGCGACCATCGCCGCCACCCACGTGCACGCTTCGGCCGCGCGCTGCACCGGCGCCAGCAACGAGAGCATCTGCGCCTTCCCGCGTGCACCGGAAAATTCGGTCAACGCCTGCGACAGTGGCAGGTGCTGCGTCTTGCCGTGGGCGGAAAGCCGCGTGGCGTACGTCGCCAGAAACGCGAACGGCGCCTCCGGATCCTTGCGGTTTTCGGCCAGATTGAAGTGGACCCGGCCGACCAGGTTCCAGGCCGGATACCTTGCCCGGAGAAATGCCTGGACCGATTGTCCGGATACCGCGCGCTCGCGTTCCAGCGCCGCGCCGATCTCGATCCAGAACGCCGAAAGCCGCTCCGCATCGAGATACTCCCCGCCCTGCATGGGCGGAACGTTGGCGAGCAAGGTTGCAAGGGCCTGCGTATTGGGCGGGGGCACCGGCGCACCTTCCGGTGTGGTGCACAGCGCGGTGACGTAGCGTGCCGCAAAATCACGCCACCAGGCCCAGACCGGCGGCAACGCCGTGGCAACCCGCGCTGCACCCAGATGCAGCAGGCCACTTCCCACTCCGGACGCGAAGGTGTCGGTGATGACTTGGGCGGTGCTGACGGCTAGCGAGAGGGGCTGCCCTTCGCTGACGCACAGCAGATGCCCCGCGGGGGTCAGTGACAATGTCAATGCGGTGGAATCGATCGAAGCGTTCATGGTCTGCACAATTTCGGCGCCGGCATCGTCGGCGCATGGCATAGCCTTGCCGTGCTCGGCAGATGAATGTTGCTCGCGAGATCGGGCGGGTTGGGGCGCCTGGACGTTGCCTGCTGCGCACCCATGATTCGGGGCAGTCGATCGACGTTGCATTCGCGCCAGGCACGCGGAGCCGCTATCCGGAATGGGTGGCTTGCCCTGGTCTGATGCTGCGTGCGAGATCCAGAGCCAGCGTGGAATGGCTCGTCGTCCCCCGCGATGTTCGGGTCGCTCATGGTACAGGTGGGTGTACCGGATCTTCCGGATTGGCCCGCGCACGTGCGGTGGAAGCAACCGATGTCAGATAGCCACACCACGGCTTCCACCACGGAGTTGCGCGGCAAAGCCAGTCAGGCCGATCGGCTCAAATCGGCCCGAAGCCGTCATACATATGTTGCCAGCGAACGTCTGCTTAAGATTCAGTATCAACTGAAGCCGCTGCCCGGCTGCGCGAAAGCTGCAATTTGTATCGCCCTGGTCCAACTAGGGTAGTGTTCTGCACTTGATGGAACTTAGTAAATATCCCCCGGCAGAGCCGGGGGCTTTAGAAATGTGAGCCGCTCAAAGCGGCTGGCGGGGTCGCTATCGCGCCCCCTTGATGATGGCCGCCTGAAGGCGGCCGGCCTTATCGCAACAACTGCAACTGATCCAACCGGCGGTCTTCTGCTTCCTGGTTGCGTATGTACGCCCGGATCACCTGCTCGTCGCGCCCGACCGTCGATACGAAATAACCTCTGGCCCAGAAGTTCTGCCCGACAAAATTCCGCTTGCGCTCCCCATACACCCGCGCCAAGTGAATCGCACTCTTGCCCTTGATGAACCCGACCACCTGCGACACCGCGTACTTCGGCGGAATCCGCAACATCATGTGCACGTGATCGACCATCAAGTGCCCTTCCTCAACCCGGCTTTCCTTCTGCTCTGCCAACCAGCGGAACACCTCGCCCAGGTACTTCCGAAGCCCCGCATACAACGTCCTGCGACGACACTTCGGTATGAACACCACGTGGTACAAACACTCCCACTGCGTATGGCTTAAGCTCTGATACTCGTCCATCGGACTCTCCGTTTCGTGTGCTTGGCGGCTCACGATTCGGAGTTTCCCGATGGACTTCCTGAAACGTCAAACTTCTACTGCCTCCCCGGCAGAGCCGGGGGAACTCCTATGTTGGTTTAGGAACACTGCAGTCCAAGCACTGTACTCGTTTCGGATGGGAGCAAGGCAGTGCGCGTGGCAACAAAGATCGTACTTGGCGATGAGGAGACGAACACGCTGATCAAGCTGGCACGCTCCCGACGGACGAGCGTCCGGTTGGCGCAGCGTGCGCGCATCGTGCTGTTGGCGGCGCAGGGGCATCAGAACCAGGCCATTGCCAAGCAGCTTGGCATTGGCCGGGTGCAGGTGGCCCGCTGGCGCAGGCGGTATCTCGAATCGGGTTTGGCGGGTATCGAACGCGATTTGCCGCGCGGCGCGCCGCCGGTGAAGGTGGAAGCTGCCAAGCTGGTGAAACTGACCACCCAGACCACCCCCAAGGGCGCTACGCACTGGAGCACGCGCACGATGGCGGCCAAGCTGAAGGTGGCACCGAGCACCGTATCGCGGCATTGGCGTGCGAACGGCTTGAAACCGCATCTCACGCGCAGCTTCAAGATCTCGCGCGATCCGGCGTTTGCGAAGAAGCTGGAAGACATCGTGGGGCTGTATATGGCCCCGCCCGAACACGCCTTGGTGTTGTGCTGCGATGAGAAAAGCCAAATCCAGGCGCTGGATCGCACGCAGCCGGGGTTGCCAATGAAACCGGGACGGGCACAGACGATGACGTATGCTTACAAGCGCCACGGCACCACCACCCTGTTCGCCGCGCTCAGCGTGCTCGATGGTCAAGTGATCGGTCAATGCCAGCCGCGCCACACCCACGCCGAGTGGCTGAAGTTCCTGCGCCAGATCGATCGCAACACGCCCAAGCAGAAAGCGCTGCACCTGATCGCCGACAATTACGCCACGCACAAGCATCCGACCGTCCGCGCGTGGTTGGTCCAACATCCGCGCTTGCACATGCACTTCACGCCCACCTCGGCGTCCTGGCTCAACATGGTCGAACGCTTCTTCCGCGATCTGGATGTCACGCGCCTGCGCCGCGGTGCCTTCACCAGCGTGGCGGAACTCATCGCCGCGATCGACGCGTACGTCGCCCATCACAACACCCGCCCCAAGCCCTTCATCTGGACGGCCAAAGCGCATGACATCCTGCAAAAAGTCATTCGCGCCAATCAACGCTTAAGTTCCAAACAGAATGAAGCACTGCACTAGCTACGGGACTTGCACCCATAAAATGGAGTGAACTATTTCACCCGCGTGCAGAAAATTGTCACGGGCGGCCGGTTGCAAGTTCGCCAATGAAAAAGCCTGTGGCCAGTTCGGTGCCCATTCTACGCGCCGTCGGCGTAATGCGCGGTATAGCGGTGCGGATAGCGATGCTCCAGCGCGTGCAACTTGGGCAAGTCGTTCCAGCGGATGTACAGGCTGTCGGGATTCCGGATCGCATAGTTCTGGTGATACGCCTCGGCGGGGAAGAACGACTCACCGACACTGACTTTGGTGACGATCGGCTTGGCGAATACCTGCGCGGCATCGATTTGCTTGATATAGGCGCGCGCCACCCGTGCCTGGTCGGCGGTGGCGGCAAAGATTTCCGACCGGTACTGCGGTCCCGAATCTGGCCCTTGGCGGTTCAGCTCGGTCGGATCGTGGGCGACCGAGAAATAAATCTTTAGCAATTCGCCGTAGCTGATCCGTGCCGGGTTATAGGTGATACGTATCGCCTCGGCATCGCCGTAGCGGCCGCTGCTGGAATCTGCATAGTTGGCGTGCGCCCTGTCTCCCCCGCCATAGCCGGAAACCACGTTGGTCACGCCCTTGACGTGGGAGAACACCAGCTCCATGCCCCAGAAGCAGCCGCCGGCCAGCACCACTTGGGCGCTGTTCTGGCCGCTCGGGAGCAACAGGTGGACTTGCGGCGCCGGCACGGCGGTCCCGTACGTCGTGCCCGCGGAGTGCGCGGGAATGTCGGTCAGAGCTACCCCGAATGCCAGCGCGAGGACCACGCCAAAACCTGAGAACGACAGCAAGCGTTTGAATGGGAAATGCATGTGAACCTCCGTCATTGCTTATACGCTTTCCGATCCGCTCAGGCGGCGCTGGTCGGCACGAAACGCAGGGCGAGCGAATCCATGCAATAGCGCAGCCCGGTGGGCGGTGGACCGTCGTGGAACTTGTGTCCGAGGTGACCGTCACAGAGAGTGCAGCGAATCTCTGTGCGGGTCATGCCGTAACTGCTGTCGATGCGCTCGGTCACGTTGATGGCCGCGATCGGCTGCCAGAAGCTCGGCCAGCCGGTGCCGGAGTGGAACTGCGTAGCCGCGTCGTAGAGGACGTTGCCGCAACCTTGGCAGCGATACAATCCGGCCTGCTCCGGTGGGTCGACATACTTGCCCGAAAACGCCGGCTCGGTCCCCTGCTCGCGCAGAATGTAGTACTGCGCCGGCGTCAAGGCGGCCCGCCACTGAGCCGGGGTCTTGATCACCCGTGCCAGCGTGCGTCGGCCCAACCGGACGCCGTGATCGTCGAACGCCACGATATTCACGGGACTCGCCGGCTCCGGGGTTTCCGCGGCCACCGCTCCTGTCGGAACCCAACGCGCCCAGCCCACCAGCGCGCCGACGCCAGCCAACGTGGCACCGCCGAGCAGGAATCGCCGGCGTTGAAGATTGGTTGTTTCCGTCATTGTGCACCTCCGGTCAAAAGCCGCCGCGGATCAATCCGGGGAAGCGGGGAAGAACCCGCGTGGTTCTTTCCCCGCGCATGCCTTGAAACGACTCAGTTGCACCGTCAGACCGCATGTTGTCGACGTGGCCGGGGCCAACTTTCTTCATGCTGGTGTTGCATGCCTGGCTGCGATTCAGCATCGGTGGCAAGCGGAAAGCGCTGCCAGCCGCGTGCTGCCGTCAGGCGCCGTCACTTGGATGATGGGGCTCGCGGCTCAGCCAGTCATCACGAATGTGTCACGGTCGGCGGGTCTGTTTCGTGACCACTTTGCGCCCGTGGTGCAGTAGCTTTGCCGACAAACGTACCGGAGCATTTGATGAGTCAGTCCATACTTTGCGTGGAGGACGATTCCCACATCGGTCGGTTGCTCGTGACCTTGCTCGGCGACGCAGGCTACACGGCAGACTGGGTGACCGATGGTGAAACCGCCCTCGAGCGATGGCACGAGACGTCATTGGTGTTGCTCGACCTGATGTTGCCGGGTATCGACGGGCTCGCGGTCTGTCGCGAGATCCGTTCCCACGATGCGACATTGCCGCTGATCATGTTGACCGCCAAGGCCGGCACCCGCGATGTCGTTCATGGCCTTGAAATCGGCGCAGACGATTACATCACCAAGCCTTTCGACGGCGCGATCCTGCTGGCCCGAATCGCGGCGCTGCTGCGGCGCCACGATCGCCAAGGCGAAGTAGCCACGACCGGCGGCAGTGCGCCGCTGGTTACCGGTGCGCTTGCCCTTGATGTCGATGCCCATCGGGCGACACTGCGTGGTCAGCCGCTGTCGCTCACTGCCAAGGAATTTGCCCTGCTGGCCTATTTCGCGCGCCATCCGGGGCGTGCGTTCACCCGCGCCGACCTGTTGGACGCTGTGTGGGGCACGCAGTTCGACGGCTTCGACCACACCGTAAACACCCACATCAATCGTCTGCGCAACAAGATCGAAGACGATCCCGCAAACCCACGTTACATCCACACCGTATGGGGCGTGGGCTACCGTTTTGCCGGGGGCTCCGAAGCGTGAGGGTCTTACACGCCATAGGGCGACTGTTGCGCAGCCTCTATGCCCGCCTTGCGCTGGTCTACCTGGTCAGCCTGATCGCATTGTCGCTGGCCACGGCGTGGATCGCGGTCGGTCAGTTCGATCAACTCGGTCGCGAATGGCTGCAACGCAACCAGATCGATCTGGCTGCGCATCTGGCCCCGCAGTTCCGCGAGCCGCTGACCGAAGGCCTGAACAGCGCCGCCGCCCGCGAAACCGTCGAACGTATCAAGAACATCAATCCAGTGCTCTCGATTTATGTGCTCGACGCTTCCGGCCGCGTGGTCGGGGCTTGGAGCGACCAACGCTGCGCAATCGGGCATCAGATTTCGACCTCTGCCATCCATGAACTGCTGGGCAAAATGCCGATGCTCCCCGCTTATGCGGATTTACCATGCGACGCAGGCCGCAACGTGTTCTCCGTAGCCCGCATCCACTACGGCCCGGAACAGACGCCCGGCTATCTGTTCGTGGCGCTACAGGGCGACCCCCACATGTCGATGGCACGCATGTGGCAAACCAGCAGCATCTCGCGCTCGGTGGTGATCGCGGGGATCGGCGCATTGGTGCTGTCGGCTGCCGCCGGTCTGCTGTTGTTCGCGCTGCTTACACGACGCTTTTCGCGCCTGACGTGGGCGGTCCAGCGCTTTGCCAACGGTGACCATTCCATCCGGGTCGCGGTACGCGCAGATGACGAGATCGGCCGTACCGCCCGCGCCTTCAACGATATGGCAGCCACCATCGAGGTCCAGGTTTCCGCCCTGCGCGAGAACGACCGCCAGCGCCGCGAGCTGGTGGCCAACTTATCGCACGACTTCCGCACACCGCTGACCGCATTGCGCGGCTATGCCGAACAGCTGCGCCAGGATGTTACTGGCCAAGCCGTGAAACAGGTCGATGCCCTACTGGCCAATGTCGCCCGGCTGACCCGTCTGACCGAACAGCTTTCGCTGCTATCAAGGCTGGAGGTTGCCGAACGCGCGCTGCATATCGAACCGTTCCCGCTGGCCGAGCTCGCCCACGACATCGCCGCCAAGTTCCGCCCGCGGGCCGAGGTCAAGGACATCGAGTTGTGCGTGGATTGCAGCGGCACGCTACCGGTGGCTGCCGATCTTGAACTGATCGACCGTGCGTTGAGCAACCTGATCGATAACGCCCTGAGCGCGACCGACGGAGGGGGGCGCGTGACCTTGGCGGCGGTTGCGACCGCCAGCGGCGTTTGCGTCAGCGTCGCCGATACCGGGATCGGTATACCCGCCGAGGATCTGAGCCTGGTCACACAGCGCTTCTATCGCACCCGCGAAGCGCGAAAGCGCGGTAGTGGCAGCGGCCTCGGGCTCGCGATCGTGGCCGAAGTGTGCGCCCGTCACGGCACCCGGCTGGACCTTGCCAGCGACGCTCACGGCACCACGGCCGCATTCAACTTGCCGGCGGCGTGATCCTGGTTCTCAAATGCCCGCGTACCACTGGTATCCCTGATCCTCCCAGTAGCCACCGCGGCCCCCTTCGATGTCCTTGAACGAAGCGACCAGATTGATGCGGCGGAGGTACTTTGCCATCTTGTAGCCAAGCTGGCGAGGCACCCGCAGGCGCAACGGCGCGCCGTTCGGGACCGGCAGCGTCTTGCCGTTCAGGGCCCACGCCAACATAGTCTGCGGATGGTACGCGTCATCGAATCCCAGCGATTCGTAATATTCGTTGCCATCGTCCATCACGTCGTAGCAGCGGAACACCACAAAGCGTGCCGCTTTCGTGGGTTGTGCCAGATCAAGTACGCGCGACAGCTGCACGCCGGTCCATTTGCCGATCACGCTCCAGCCTTCGACGCAATCGTGGCGGGTGATCTGGGTGCGGTTCGGTAGGGTCTGCAACTGCGCCAGCGACAACGAAAGCGGGTATGCGACCAGACCGCCGACGCCGAGCCGGTAGGCGCGAAACCCGTCCGCAGCCAGCGCACGATAGGCGACCGAGCGCGGATCGGTGCTCCTGTTGGGACGAAACCAAGGCGAGATGTCGGCCTCGGTAAACTCGCGCGCCATCGCATTGCCTGCCAAGGCGCCCTGCGCCGCATGGCTCAGCGCCGTCGCGCTGCCAAGCACCTTTGGCGCCCACTCGGTTTCGGAAAGTTTGTCGCAGCCGCCCAGGGCCACCGCGCTCGTCAGCGCGAGCGCGTCGCGCAGGAGACGGCGGCGCTTATTGATGAGTTTCATCGCGCACCTCGGATTCGATCGCGTAGCGGCCGGTGATGATCGAGCGCAGGTTGTTGCCGACGCCAGTAACAATCACCTCGAAAATGTGGATCAGGAAAAACGCGACGAAGCCCATCGCGAACAGAAAATGGAGGCTGCGTGCGGATTGTCGGCCGCCGACCAGATTGACCAGCCAGCCGAGCACGCTGTCCATCCGCGGTGACATGGCGAGCCCCAGCAGCACCATGCCGCCGCCCAGGCCAAAGATCACCACGAGATAGGTAAGGCGTTGCAACACGTTGTAACGCAGTGCGGCCTCGCCGCGCGGATGCCGCAGCAGTGCATGGTCGATGATCGAACGGCCGATGCTGCGCCAGTCGCGGCTCGTGGGCAAAAGATCCCGCGTCAGGTGCCGCGACCACAGCGCATAGGCGACGAAGCACACCCCGTTGATGACGAAGATCCATGCAAAGAAGAAATGCCAGGCTCGGCCCATCGCAAGCCACTGCGGGCCGGGGATCGTGGCCCAAGTCGGAAAGCCGCGCACGGTCGGGCGACCATCGATTTTCGACACGCCCAGCCAATCTGTGGTATCGAAGCGGTGCGAACCGAGCGTAGTGATGCCGTGCAGTGTCCCATCGCGTGTTTGAGTCGCGCCTAGCATCAGCCACGGGTGTCCGAAGTGCGAACGTTGGCCCCAGTACAGCGCCGAGTGCGCGTTGAAAATCTGCAGGCCGCTGCCGAGTAGCACCAGCAGGCAGATCGCATTGATCCAGTGCATGATCCTGAGCGGCAAGGTATGCCGATACACGACACGCCGGACTCTGCGTACAGACGGGTGTTGCCCCGCCCTCGGTGGTGATGGAACACTGGCTTCGGATGGAGAGGTCGCGTCTTCAGGCATTCTGGCTTCGTCATTTGTGTAATGTCTGAGGGCCGCCGTTTCGACATGTGTGCCAACGTAACCCAGAAGTGCGATGACGTTGTCACGAAACGATCACGCCACTATGTGCACCTTGTGGTGGCAACGAGCCGCTCCATTCAACCAGAGGTCCCCGGAGCCTTTGAGAGCCCACCTGAGCCCCCGAAGTCCAACCAAGATTTGCCCTGAAAGGATCCGAGCAGCCTGGTTTCTGCGCCAAGAAGCCGAAGCTGTCGCTTCGGTCGTTTTAGCTGACACGAAGCGTGGGAATACTTTGAACGGGTGGAGCCATTGCTCAATAGCGGACTTTCGAATTGCTTGTGCCGAAGGGCAGCTCGGGGCCGATTGCTGCCTCATGATGAATCCGTGTTAACTTCTTGCACAGCGAGCGCCGGTTAAAACGCCACCTTGGCGACGTTGTATCGCTGGCGACCACCTTCCTTTTTCCCGCTGCGCCGAAGTTTGCCGAGATACGTGCAAAACATGTCCGCGAGCGCATCCGCATAGGACTCGATCTCCTTGGCGCTTCGAGGCGTTTCCGAAAACCGTTGGCCGACGGTACTGAGGGTGGTTTTGACGAGGTTCGCGGCCAATCCGCGCATGGCCTGCGGCGTGTCGGGCAGCGCTTCTTGCATGAAGGCAACCATGATGCGCTGACCGGATTCACGGGCTTGCTTCGCTTCGGGCGCTTCGCGATAGAGCGGCGCAGCATCGTGGAGCGCACCGCGCATTCTCGCTTCATCGCACTCCGACTGGATAAAAG
>JBOHYW010000051.1:0-21132 GCA_050738155.1 Rhodanobacteraceae bacterium | reverse complement strand
TACTATTACCCAGTTGGCCACATGTTGTATTTGAACCCGACAATCATGCCACAACTCAGCGAAAACATGGATCGGTTCATCACGATTGCCAGCAAAAAACGATCCTGACTATCGTGATTTTTACTAAGTGACTACGTCCGGTATCAGGTAGTCCCCTCTACTTTCGTTTCTCGCAAGGCTTCCTCTTGAGAAAAGCTTGCCTCGGTTTTTGTGCAATTTTTAGCAGTCTGGTGAAATACGCACATAGGTACTCACGAGTTTCGTGTCGCTTTTAGACTGCGTAGACAACCCACAAATCACAGAACCAGAATTCCGAATGATTAGCCAACGTTACCGAGTTATATTACTTTGTGCAGCGTTGACAGCACTAAATCAATTCGAGTGGCTGCGTTTGGCACCAATCACGTCGCAGACTGTGGGTCAGTACGGCGTTAAACCGAGCGATGTCGGAAACCTTTCAGTATTATTCTCGGGCCTGTTTATTTTACTCGGATTGCCCGCCGGTACCCTGATCGACAGGATTTCAGTTCGAGCTACATTGCGCACCTCAGCTATCCTCATGGTCGTCGGGACAGCCGCGCGTTGTATAGCACCTACTTACCGTTGGCTGGTAGCTGGAACCGTACTTCTGGCAATTGCTCAGCCAGTTGTCATGGGCGTCCTCGGAAAGTTGGTTTTGACCTGGTTCGATCCTGCGGAGCATACAAAAGCTACCAGCATAGGTAGCATGGCTATATTTATCGGGGTTGGGCTTGCGTTTACACTCATACCCTTGATGGCTGGTTACTCGATATATTTTACGCTGTTCATTGATGTTATTGCGTCCTGTATGCTAGCACTTGTCACATTTCTGGCCGTTCCGTATGATGAAAGCTCTTCCATGGGCACAGTGAGCAGCGCGGCAAATATACCAAAGCGTACGGGGCTAAAAATATTATGGCGATCGCCATTATTCATGACTTTAATCTTGCTTATCTTTCTTAGCAACGGGTATTTCAATGCATTATTTACTTGGTTATCACCAATATTGGTTGCACGTCATTTCGATACGCAGCGTGCTGGAGTCGTAGCATTGAGTACATTAATTGGAGGTGTCTTGGCAATATCGTTAGTTCCGATGGTGACGAGGTGGGCTCACATAAATTCGCGACGGTTTGTTTGCATGGTGATTGGCTGCGCGGTGCCGTTGACGATGGCCATGTTCCTTGTAAACAGTTTCTTGGTGCTTTGCATTGTGATGTTTTTGCTCGGTGGTGCGTTGCTGTCGTCGCTGCCGATTCTTATCAGGCTTGTTATCGACTCGGCCGGGAGTAACCACGCGGGTATTGCAATGAGTGTTTTCTGGCTGGTCGGTGCCGTCGGTGCCACGGCGTTGACGAGCACGATTGGTGCTCTGGCCGATGCTGGCGCGTGGCGTTACATGGCGATGGTATTCGGCGTTACCCTGGTTATTGAGTTTTGGATCGCGATCGCGTTTCTACCCAAATCGTCGAAGGCAGAGGCGGGCGTGACGTAAGACGATCGGTACGGGAAATAAAGGCTCGTGGCCACGACCATGGCTGTGCTGGCTATGGGTGTGCACACCATGTGCATTGATGTCGGCATTGGAATCTCTTCTCCACTTTCTCTCTTGCAATCCTACATGCTGCACGGCACGCGTGATCCATCAATCCGCGTTCGGCCGAAAGCCGGCTCCGCTTTCGGACTGTCGCGCTTGCGACAGTTCCCCCCGGCTCATTTATGTGAGAGTGTCGGGGAGACATCCGGATCGCCATCCCCCTGTGTCACGATATATGGCCATCGTGTTGGAGGTAGATATGCCGAAGAAATCCACGCGTCGTTGTTTTAGCTCGTCGACGGCGGTCTGTGCCGTTGCCCTTCTGGCCGCGTTCGCCTCGGTAGCTTGTGCGGCGTCTCCCGTCGCTTCGTGCACCGCTGCGTGTGGTCAGAATCGGCCTTCGGATCCACGTGCGGCGATCGCCGCGGCAGAGGCGCTTCCGCCACACGGCATCAACAAGTTGATGAAGGTTGAGATTGGCGGTATTCCGCAATGGGTTAGCATCCGTGGTGCAGACCCCTCCAATCCCATTCTGCTTTTCATTGCTGGGGGGCCGGGGGCACCCGAGATGCCGGAGAGCTGGACGTTCCAGCGCCCTTGGGAGGATTTCTTTACAGTCGTGCAATGGGATCAGCGCGGCGCCGGCAAGACTTTTTCCAGTGCCAATCGGATACCTGACAAGTCGATGACCATGGCGCAGATGCAGGCCGATACCGAACAGTTGATCGGCTGGCTCCGGCAGCGATACGGAAAGAAGAAGATCTACGTGCTCGGCTTCTCGTTTGGCAGCATCTTGGGGCTGCGGGTCGCCTTGGATCATCCGGATTGGCTATACGCTTACATCGGCGTGGGCCAAGTCGTGAATGCCCAGCGCAACGAAGTGGTTGGTTATCGGGAGACCCTTGCGCGGGCGGAGTCGACGCACGACGAAGCCGCGATCAAGGCGCTGAAGGCCCTGGCGCCGTACCCCAATCCGAGTGGTCCGACGCCGATATCGAAAATCCTGCAAGAACGGCGGTGGGATGCCGCCCTCGGCGGGATGCGCTACAGCCAGCCCCAAGTGGACTCTGCGCAGCTCTGGGCGTTGAGTCCGGACTACAGCGACGACGATGTGAAATCGGCGGAACTGGGAGAGCTGAGTTCGGTAGAGATCTTGGTCCCTCAGATCGAGAATATTGACTTCGATGATGACCGCAACTTCGCCTGCCCAGTTTTCTTCTTTGCCGGTAAGCAAGACAAGACAACACCATCGTCGATCGTGGCCGCGTACTACAAGACGATACATGCGCCCGTGAAGAGGCTCTTTCTGATCGACAACGCTGCTCATTACGTGATGAACGATGCTCCCGGCAAGGTTCTGATGGATCTCGTCAAGTACGTCAGGCCACTATCCCAGCGGCCCAGTTCGTCGCACTGATCCGTCCTGAACGTGTTCCGCGACAGCGGGCGACATAAAGGGCGACGCCAGCAGCTCGTTTGGGCGTTTTCGCATGGTCGGTCGATGGTGAATAACCGCAACGACCGATACCGAGCGTGACGGTGCGGGCACTCGCCAGTACCAGCCATACGCAGGCAGCATCGCTAGCCCGCATTTCTCACCGGACGTGCTTGCCACCGTCCGCAGTCTTTTTCCATACTGAGTTCGGACGGGGGCGGGCTGCTGTTGCGGGAGGTGGAGCAGCGCTGCCAGGTGCTGAAGCGGCTGGTGCGGCGTTTTGTGGATCACCGCGAAGCGGAGCGCACCTAGCATTAGCGCACCTGGACATTGAGGCGCTGAAGATCGGCTTCGGGGTAACCCGCTGGCCCCGCAAGGCAAACGCGAGACGGTCGGACGCATGCTGTTTTTGGTCAACGAGCGCCGGGCCTGCCGGCTTGCGGGGCTGTCACGCGATGCGTTTCGTCATCCGACTACGGTGCGCTGGCGATCCGATGTCTGTCGAACCGGGTGATCGAGTTGGCGCATGCCCGAGTAGCCTTCCGTTAGTTGCCATCAGGTGTTCGCCGGTCACGCCATTTGTTTGACGTGACGTAATGAGTACGAGCGCCCCGTGTGCAAGGGGCCGCTCAGAACGCGGGTTGCTTCTGCTGGTTGGCAAAAGTCAGCTCGTCCCGTGCGCTTCCAGCTCGCCGGCGCCCGCGGCTTCCGCAGAGTTGGCAGATGCGGGGACAATCCGGGGACACTGCGGAGCAGCTGCCAGGAAATCGTGTGAAATGCTCCGAAATGCGGGGACAATTTGGGGACACTCAGATATGAAAAAGGCCCGGTTTCTGAGACCGGGCCATTCACAAGTGCTTGATTCTGGTGGGCGGTGCAGGGATCGAACCTGCGACACCTGCCGTGTGAAGGCAGTGCTCTACCGCTGAGCTAACCGCCCAGCATCCGTGATGCGAACGCGCAAGTCTACGGGCGGCGCGAATTTCGGTCAATCGAGGTGGGCCGGTTGTTACAATTTGCCGATTCCCCTCGCTGGATTCCGGTCATGGAACACATCGTCCACGCATTGCTCAACTGGCACCTCACGCCATGGAAGGCGGTCGGCTATGCCGGCATGCTGTTGTTCACCAGTCGCTGGTTCGTGCAGTTGTATTTCACCCGCAAGCACAGGCGGGTGGTGATGCCGCTGGCGTTCTGGATCCTGTCCGTTTGCGGCAGTGTGTTGTTGCTGGCGTATTTCATCTTCGGCAAGAACGACTCGGTCGGCATCCTGGCCAATCTGTTCCCGGCGTTCGTGTCGGTCTACAACTTGTACATGCACTTGCGCCATCACAAGAACAGTGCAACGGGGGATGCCGCGGCGTGACGGCCATTGATAGGGTGATCGCGTCCGCCGCGCGGCCCCGCACCGAACGCGTTGCTGCGGGCACGGGGATTGTGGGTTAGGATCGGTCCGCGGCTTTCATGCCGCGGGGAAAGTTGAATGTCCGCAAGGGCTGATGCCGCGGCATCGGCGGCCATTTCGATCTGGAACCATGACCGACAAGGGGCACACATGAACGCGCAACTCGCTGAACATGAAGGGTCGCCGGTTTCGCTGGGTGACTGGATCATTACCCTGATCGTGCTCGCGATTCCGATCGTCGGAATCGTGATGATGTTCGTGTGGGCGTTTTCCAGCGGCACCCACCCGAGCAAGCAGAACTACTGTCGCGCGACGCTGGTACTTGCGCTGATTGCGTTGGTGCTGGTTTTCCTGTTCGCGATCATGGGCGGGTTCGCCGTATTGTTCGCGATGCAGCATGCGGGCGGCGCTTCTTTGTAGGGCCGTCGCGGCGATCGCGGCCCCTGCGTGGGGAGATCGCGCCAACAAGTACAGCACGCGTAGGTTGGGCTGACGCCGGCTTCACATCGGCGGAAGCCCAACGTTGGTCGTAGCCTGCGTTGGGCTTCGCAGGCTCAGCCCAACCTACGTCGCTGCGCGGCTACCGGGCGCGCCGTGCGCGCGACGAGTGCCGCGGGAGTCGCGTTACGCGCGCCAACCTGCGCCCGCTGTCGTATCAGTCGGGGTCGTAATCGAGATTGGCCGATAGCCAGCGCTCGGCCTCGGCGAGCGTCCAGCCCTTGCGCTTGGCGTAGTCCTCGACTTGGTCCTTGGTCAACTTGCCGACCACGAAATACTGACTCTGCGGATGGCTGAAATACCAGCCCGAAACGGCGGCAGCCGGATACATCGAAAAGCCCTCGGTCAATTCGATGTTGGCGTTGTTCGTGGCGTCCAGCAGGCGGAACAGCGTGGCCTTTTCGGTGTGCTCGGGGCAGGCCGGGTATCCCGGCGCCGGACGGATACCGCGGTATTTCTCGGTGATCAGCGCTTCGTTGTCGAGGTCTTCGTCCGCCGCGTAGCCCCAATACTTCTTGCGCACTTCGCAGTGCATGTACTCGGCCAGCGCCTCGGCAAAACGGTCGGCCAGCGCCTTCAGGATAATCGCCGAATAATCGTCATTGTCCTTGCGGAAACGTTCCAGATGTTCCTCGATGCCGAGTCCTGCCGTCACGGCGAACCCACCGATCCAGTCCGGTACGCCGGTTTCCTTCGGCGCGATGAAATCGGCCAGGCAAAGGTTGGGGCGTTCGACCGGTTTGTCGGCCTGCTGGCGCAGGTGATGCAGCATCAGCCGCGGTTCCGAGTCCCGAGTCCCGAGTCCCGAGTCCCGATTTTCGACATCATCCTTGCCCCGGCCCTCCCCTGGAGGGAGGGCAAGTTCGATGTCGTCACCGATACGCGACGCCGGCCAGAACCCGATCACCGCTTTCGCGCGCAGCCATTTCTCGTCGATGATTTTTTTCAGGATTTGTTGCGCATCGTTGAAGAGTTCGGTGGCCTGCGCGCCGACCTTGTCGTCACTGAGGATCGCCGGGTAGTGGCCGTGCAGCTCCCAGGCCTGGAAGAATGGCGTCCAGTCGACCACCGGCAGCAATTCGGTCAACGGGATGTCGTCGAACACGGTGATGCCCGGCTTGGCCGGTACCGGCGGCGTGTAATCCTTCCATTCGAATTTCGATCCGTTGGCGCGAGCCGCTTCCAGCGACACCAGTCGCTTGGCGGGGCCGCGATTCTTGTGGCGTTCGCGTACTTCGGCGTATTCGCTGCGCACCTTGGCAAGGAAATCGGTCACCAATTCCTTGCTGACCAGGGTCTGGGCGACGCCGACCGCGCGCGATGCGTCCTTGACCCACACGCAGGCGGTTTCGTAATGCGGTTCGATCTTGAGCGCGGTGTGCGCACGCGAGGTGGTGGCGCCGCCGATCAACAGCGGGATCTTGAAATCCTGCCGCTGCATTTCCTTGGCGACATGCGCCATCTCTTCCAGTGACGGCGTGATCAGGCCCGACACACCGATCATGTCGGCGTGCTCGGCAATCGCGGTGTCGAGGATCTTCTGCGCCGGCACCATCACGCCGAGGTCGATCACCTCGAAGTTGTTGCAGGCCAGCACCACGCCGACGATGTTCTTGCCGATGTCGTGCACGTCGCCCTTGACCGTCGCCATCACGATCTTGCCGTTGGATTTGTTGGTGTCGCCGCTCTTCTTCTTTTCCTCTTCCATGAACGGCAACAGGTAGGCCACGGCTTTCTTCATGACGCGCGCGGATTTCACCACTTGTGGCAGGAACATCTTGCCAGCGCCGAACAGGTCGCCGACCACGTTCATGCCGTCCATCAGCGGGCCTTCGATCACGTCCAGCGTACGCGTGGACTGCTTGCGGATTTCTTCGGTGTCTTCGACCACGAACTGGTCGATGCCGTGCACCAGCGCGTGTGCTAGCCGCTTGGCGACCGGCAGTTCTCGCCACGCGAGCTTGTTGCTGTCATCTTTTTCCTGCGATCCACCTTTGTGGCGTTCGGCGATTTCCATCAGCCGTTCGGTTGCGTCAGCACGTCGATTCAACACCACGTCCTCGACGCGTTCGCGCAGTTCCGGGTCGAGCTCGTCGTAGATCGCGAGCTGGCCGGCGTTGACGATGCCCATGTCCATGCCGGCCTTGATGGCGTGGTACAGGAACACGCAGTGGATCGCTTCGCGCACGCTGTTGTTGCCGCGGAATGAGAACGACACGTTGGAAACGCCGCCGGAAAGATGCGAATGCGGGAAGCGCTTCTTCAGTTCCTTGGCGGCTTCGATGAAGTCGACCGCGTTGTTGGCGTGTTCCTCGATGCCGGTGGCGATCGGGAAAATGTTGGAGTCGAAGATGATGTCTTCGGGCGGGAAGCCGATTTTCTCGGTCAACAGCTTGTAACAACGCTCGCAGATTTCGATACGACGTTCCACGCTGTCGGCCTGGCCCGTTTCGTCGAACGCCATCACCACGGTCGCCGCGCCGTAACGCAAGATCTTTTTTGCTTCCTCCAGGAATTTCTCCTCGCCTTCCTTCAGCGAGATGGAATTGACCACGCCCTTGCCCTGCAGGCATTTCAGGCCTGCCTCGATCACGCTCCATTTCGAAGAATCGACCATCACCGGGATGCGCGCGATGTCGGGTTCCGCCGCGATCAGGCGCAGGAACCTCACCATTGCTTCCTCGGAGTCGATCAGCCCCTCGTCCATGTTGACATCGAGGATCTGTGCGCCGTTTTCGACCTGCTGGCGCGCGACCTCGACCGCTTCGTCGTAGCGGTCTTCCTTGATGAGCTTCTTGAATTTGGCCGAGCCGGTGACATTGGTGCGTTCGCCGATATTGATGAACAGCGAATCGGGCGTGATGACCAGCGGCTCGAGGCCGGACAGGCGGGTGTAGCGTGGTTGGTTCATTGGCTTTTATTTATTACGGATGTCGGATATTGGGGCTTTATGAAAGAGAAGCCTTTGACACGGATCAAACGGATAAAAGCGGACAGGGCGAATGGTCTTGCTCTTTATCCGATTTGATCTGTGTTGATCCGTGTCCAATGCTTTTATCATGCCGCTTGCTCTTGCGGGTGCGGCAACGCGTGCGGTGGCACACCGCGCACCGCCTCGGCGATCGCGGCGATGTGTGCGGGGGTGGTGCCGCAACAGCCGCCCACGATGTTGAGCAGACCGGAGCGGGCGAATTCGCCCAGGGTCGCCGCCATTTCTTCCGGCGTTTCATCGTACTCGGCCATGGCGTTGGGCAAGCCCGCGTTGGGATGCGCACTGATGCAACAGTCAGCGACGCGCGCCAGCGCTTCGATGTGCTCGCGCAGGTCTTTCGCGCCCAACGCGCAATTCAGCCCGATGCTGAGCGGACGCGCGTGCGCCACCGAATACCAGAATGCCTCGGCAGTCTGGCCGGACAGCGTGCGCCCGGAGCGGTCGGTGATGGTGCCCGAGATCATCACCGGCAGGCGTGCACCGACTTCGTCAAAGGCACGTGCGACCCCCGACAATGCGGCTTTCGCATTCAACGTATCAAAGATCGTTTCCACCATCACCACGTCGGCGCCGCCTTCGACGAGGCCGTGGGTGGCGTCGGCGTAGGCGCTCTCGAGTTCATCGAAATCGACGTTGCGGAAACCGGGGTTGTTGACGTCCGGCGACAGCGAGGCAGTGCGGCTGGTCGGGCCGAGCACACCGATCGCGAAGCGCGATTTGTCCGGCGTGTCGCTGGTCACCGCGTCGCAAGCCTCGCGCGCAAGTTTGGCGCCCTCGCGATTCAACTCGTGCACCAGGTGCTGCAGCGCGTAGTCGGCCTGGCTGATCGAGGTGGAGTTGAAGGTGTTGGTTTCGACGAAGTCGGCGCCGGCCTCGAGATAGGCGCGGTGCACGTCGCGGATGATCTCGGGGTGGGTCAGAGACAGCAGGTCGTTGTCGCCCTTGAGGTCCCGCTGGCAGCCGTTCGCGTCGGCGTGTTCACCGACGTGCTTGTGTTGGTGTTGCGAGTCGCAGCCGCCAGCGAAACGTTCGCCACGGTAGCCCTCTTCATCCAGTTTGTGGCCTTGCAACATCGTGCCCATTGCGCCGTCGAGCACGAGGATGCGTTGCGACAGCGCCTCGTGCAGTTGCTCGACGCGTTCGGGGTGAAGCCAGGGAAGGTTGTGTGTCATGCGTTTCCTCCAAAAAGCCATTCATCCGCAAATGAACGCGAATAAACGCAAATGGAGAGCGAACCCTGTTGCCGGCTGGCAGGGGCTGGCTCGGATCAGGTTTCAGTCGGATCAGCTTTTATTTGCGTTCTTTGCGTTCATTTGCGGATAAGCATTGCTCTTGTTGCAACCGGTCAGGCGGGTTTCCGGGCCAGCAAACTCAGTACCTCGAAATGCGGCGGGCGCGACTCGCGCGAGATGCGTTCGCAGTGTTGGACTTCAAGCCCGGCCCTGCGGGCAAAGCCGGCCAGCTCGTCACGTTTGAACCCGAGGTTCTTGTGGTCGAACGGTGACACGGCGGCGCGGTGCGCGTGCCGCGCCAGGGTTGCGGCCAGCAGGCGCCCGCCGGGTTTCAGCACGCGCGCGGCTTCGGCGAGGGCTTGCTGCGGATGTTCGCTGTAGGTGAGGGCGTGCATCATCAACACCAAGTCGAAGCGGCGCTTGCCGACGTCGAGCGCGTGCATGTCGCCCTCGATGACTTCGACGTTGTGGAATGCTTTCAGCCGCTTGTGCGCTGCCGTGACCACGTTGGGGCTGGAATCGACGCAGACGATCGCGTGCGCGTGCGGTGCCAGCAGTTCCGCCAGCACGCCGTCGCCGGACGCGATGTCGAGCACGTCGCCGGTTTCGAGCAATTGCAGCAAAGTGCGCGCCAGCGTTTCCCAGGTTCGGCCCGGCGAATAGTGCCGCTCCATGTCCCCGGCAACGCTGTCGGCCCAACCGCGATCGCGCGCGCGCGCGGCCAACACCGACGGCAGGCGCTGGGCATCGGCGTCGAGCATGGCGTCGTCCACGCCGTCTTCCAGCGCGCGCAGCACGTCGCCGGCGTTCTGATAGCCGGTTTCGTTGAAGCGATAATACGCAGACACGCCGGCGCGACGATCGCGCACCAGTCCGGAGTCCTTGAGCTTGGCGAGGTGGGTGGACACGCGTGGCTGCGCCAGGCGCAACACCGCGGAAAGCTCCGCAACCGTCAATTCCTCGCGGCGCAGCAGGGCCAGCAGCCGCACCCGGGTAGGGTCGGACAACAGCCGCAGCAAAGCGGTGGCAGAGACCAGATCAAGCATTCCATCTTTATATCAGGATGAAAAGATAAATCAAGTTTGCCGCCACCGTTTGCGGCCCTCGCGGGGTGGTCCAGGTCGGTGCAGGTATCATGGTTGATTTCGGCTGCGCCATGCGTGTGGCCCTGAATCGATGCCAATTTAGTCGAGCGAGGTAGCCCCATGGATTTCCACTTTTCCGAAGAGCAGTTGCAGATCCAGTCGATCGCACGCGAGTTCGCGCAAAAGCGCATTGCGCCGGTGGCGGCCGATTTCGACAAGTCTGGCGAATTCCCGCTCGACAACATTCGCGAGATGGGCAAGCTGGGCCTGATGGGTATCGAGGTGCCGGCCGAATACGGCGGTGCCGGGATGGATTCGATCAGCTACGTGCTGGCGATGATCGAGATCGCCGCCGCCGATTGCGCGCATTCGACCATCATGAGCGTCAACAACACGCTGTACTGCAATGGCCTGCTGAAATTCGGCAGCGAGGAACAGAAGCACAAGTACGTCACCCCGATCGCCTCGGGCGAAGCCATCGGTGCGTTCGCGTTGACCGAACCGCAGTCGGGATCCGATGCCACCGCGATGCGCTGTCGCGCAGTGAAGCAGGCCGATGGCAGCTTCACCATCAACGGCAAGAAGAGTTGGATCACCTCCGGGCCGGTCGCCAAGTACATCCTGCTGTTTGCGATGACCGATCCGGAAAAACATTCGCGCGGGATCACCGCATTCATGGTCGATACCTCGCGCAAGGGCTTCGGTCGCGGCAAGATCGAACCCAAGCTCGGCATCCGCGCGTCGGCAACCTGCGAGATCGAGTTCGACGATTACGTCGCGCAGCCCGACGAAGTGATCGGCGAGGCAGGCCATGGCTTCAAGATCGCGATGGGCGTGCTGGATGCCGGCCGCATCGGCATCGCTTCGCAGGCCGTCGGTCTCGCGCGTGCCGCGTACGAAGCAACGCTGGAATATTCGCGCGAACGCAAGGCGTTCGGCCAGCCGATCGGCGCATTCCAGATGACCCAAGCCAAGATTGCGGACATGAAGTGCAAGTTGGAGGCGGGTTACCTGTTGACCCTGCGTGCGGCGTGGCTGAAGCAACAGGCGTTGACCACCGGCGCGCGTTTCTCGACCGAAGCCGCGGTGGCCAAGTTGACCGCGTCGGAAGCCGCAATGTGGATCACCCACCAGGCCGTGCAGATCCACGGCGGCATGGGCTATTCGCGCGAAATGCCGTTGGAGCGCTACTTCCGTGACGCCAAGATCACCGAGATTTACGAGGGGACGTCGGAGATCCAGCGCATGGTGATCGCACGCAACGAGACGGGTCTTCGCTGACGCGCAACGCGCTCTTCCGCAGGTTGGGCTGAACCGGCGCTCTTGCCGGTGAAGCCCAACGTGATGTGCAACGATGTTGGGCTTCCGCCGATGAAGCTGGCGTCAGCCCAACCTACCCGCGGCTTCATCGCCGGAAGCCCAACCTGCAAGAGCGAAACCGCGAATCAGGCACGTTTGCGGTGCGGCTCCGCGTCCACCGCAATGAACTCGGGTTCATCGCCGTCCAGCCTGAGCGCGGTGAGCTTGCCGCCCCACACGCAGCCGGTGTCGATGGCATAGATGCCAAGCCCGGCGAAGCGGCCCAGTGCGGACCAGTGTCCGCACACGATGCGGGTGTCTCGTGTTTTCATGCCGGGCGCCTCGAACCACGGATACAAACCGGCGCGTTGCGTGCCGGGCGGCCCCTTGGCGTCGAAATCGATGCGACCGTGGGCATCGCAATAACGCATGCGGGTGAAGATATTGATGGCAGCGCGGGTACGGTCGTGGCCATGCAGCTTTTCCGACCAGCGCGCCGGGCGGTTGCCGAACATGCGTTGCAACAAGGCGTGATAGCCGGGGCCGCGCAGGGCGCGCTCGACTTCGTGCGCGATGTGCTGCGCGCGCTTCAATGTCCACGCGGGCGCAAGGCCTGCGTGGATCAGCGTGAATCCGAGCGTCGGGTCGTGGTGGAGCAGCGGTTGGTGACGTAGCCATGCGAGCAGCGTCGCGCCGTCTTCGGCTTCGAGCACTCGCCGCAAATCCGGGTTGGTACGCGCGCGGGCTTCCGCGTCGCGCTCGGCGACCGCCAGCAGGCTGAGGTCGTGGTTGCCGAGCACGCTGATGCAATGTTCGCGCAAGCCGTGTACCAACCGCAGCACTTCCAGCGATTCGCCACCGCGATTGACGAGGTCGCCGCAGAACCACAGGCGATCCGACGATGGATCGAAATGCAACTTGTCGAGCAGTCGCTGCAGTTCCGGATAGCAGCCTTGCACATCGCCGATCGCATAGATGGCCATGTGCAGACTCCGGTCGCGTCAGTGCAAGGTGCGCGGTACCGACAACACGAACTCGGGAATCGGGACCTCGAAGTCGGTGCCGTCATCGGCATGGAAGAAATACGCGCCGCGCATGGTGCCGACCTGGGTTTCCAGTACCGCACCCGAGGTGTAGCTGTAGTTTTCGCCCGGTTGCAGCCGCGGCTGTTCGCCGACCACGCCTTCGCCGCGGACTTCCTCGACCTTGCCATTGGCGTCGGTGATGACCCAGTGGCGGGTCTGCAGGCGAGCCGGCATCACGCCGAGGTTGCGCAGGGTGATGGAATACGCGAACACGTAGCGGTTCGCCTCCGGCTTGGATTGTTCCGGCACGTAATGGGCTTCCACGTCGACCTCCACCGAGTACGGTTCGGGCTCGCGGGTTCGATACGGGTTGTCGGTGGTGGTTTGGCGGGTGCTCATGAGGGCATGGCGTCAACAGTCCTTGGCATTGTCGGCGAGTTCCGGGCCATCCTGCAAGCCGGTGGAGTTCGTGTGGTTCGCCAGCGCCACGAAATCTTCGGGCGGGATGCGTTCCGCGCGTGCGCGCGGGTCCACGCCGGCGGCGCGTATCGAATCGACGTCGACGACGCCGCGCAGCGCATTGGCCAGCGTCTTGCGGCGTTGCCCGAACGCGGCGCGCACCACTGATTCGATACACCGCGAGAGGGCTGGGTCAGGGCGCCGTGACGCCGGCAATGGGGTCAGGCGCACCACCGCCGATTCCACTTTCGGAGGCGGCCGGAACGCGCCCGGCGCGACCCGCAGCAGCGGTTCGACCTTGCAGGCGAGTTGCAGCATTACCGACAGGCGCCCGTATACCTTGCTGCCGGGTGCAGCAGCCATGCGATCCACCACTTCCTTCTGCAGCATGAAGTGCATGTCGGTGATTGCAGCAGCGTGCGCGAGGCTATGGAACAGGATCGGGCTGGATACGTAGTAGGGCAGGTTGCCGGCGAGGCGCAGCTTGCCGCCGGCCGCCAGCGCGGTGAAGTCGACCTTCAGCACATCGGCATGGATCACGCTGAGTTCGCCGACGCCCACGGCGCTTGCGCGCAGCGGTTCAAGTAGTTCGCGGTCGAGTTCGATGGCGGTCAAGCAGCCCGCGGCGCGCAATAGCGGCAGCGTCAATGCGCCTTCGCCGGGGCCGATTTCGACGATGCGTTCGTCTGGCTGCGGCGCGATCGCGGCGACGATGCGCTCGATCACCGAACGCTCGTGCAGGAAGTGCTGGCCGAAATGTTTTTTTGGATGGGCCATGGACTGCCTGTGGAGGGGAAAAAATCAGGGCGTTTTGGCCTTGCAACAAAGCAGAAGCATTGGACGCGGATTGACGCGGATCAAAGCGGATAAGGCAAAAGCCTTCCTGATTCGCGCAGATGTCGGCAAGTGCATCTTGCCCCGGAATGACGGCATATTTTGCTCACTTACGACACGAATCAGAAAGGGCTTTTCGCTCCTATTGGATTTTATCCGTGTCAATCCGTGTCCAGGCTTTTGATCTTGCCGGTCCGTGCGACGAGTTGCAGCGCCATTTCGGTGGCGGCGAACATGCTGGACGGGTCGGCCTTGCCGGAACCGGCGAGGTCGAGCGCGGTGCCGTGGTCGACCGATGTGCGGATGAACGGCAGGCCCAGCGTGATGTTGACGGTGCTGTCGAAGGCTTCCGATTTCAGCACCGGCAACGCCTGGTCGTGATACATCGCGAGTACCGCGTCGTACTGCGCACGCAGCGCCGGCACGAACGCGGTATCGGCGGGCAACGGGCCGAGCAATTGCAGGCCTTCGCCGCGCAGTTGCTCGAGCGTGGGGGTGATCGTGTCGATTTCCTCGCGGCCCAGATGCCCGCCCTCGCCAGCATGCGGGTTCAGGCCGAGCACCGCGATGCGTGGCTTGGCGATGGAAAACTTCGCAACGAGTTCCGCGTGCACGATGCGCAACGTGCGTGTCAGCGATTCGCGGGTGATCGTCGCGGACACATCGCGCAACGGCAGATGGGTTGTTGCCAGCGCCACACGCAATTCCTTCGATGCCAGCATCATCACCACTTCGCAGCCGGCACGTTGGGCAAACAGCTCGGTGTGGCCGGTGAAATGTTCGCCGGCGTCGTTGATCGCGGATTTCTGCACCGGCGCCGTCACCACCGCATCGAATTCGCCAGCGAGACAGCCATCGGCGGCCCGCGCCAGCATGTTGAGGACGTGGAAGGCATTGCGCGGGTCGATGCGGCCGGGTACCACTGCGGCACGCAAAGAGACGTCCAGCACCCGCAGCGTGCAGGCGGCGCGCAGCCTGCGCGGCTGGCCATCGTACGCTTCGGTCTTCAACACGATACCGCAGCGACGTGCGGCATCCTGCAGCAATTGCGTGTCGCTGATTGCGATGAGGTCGGCCGCGATCGGTGTCGCGGCGAGACGCGCGATCAGCTCGGGTCCGATGCCGGCGGGTTCACCGCTGGTGATGGCGAGGCGCGGAAGTCGTGTGGGCCGGGAGGAGCCGGCCGTGGCCGGCTCGGGGGTCATTGCGCGGTGTTGCCGGCGTTGGTCGATGCATCGGCCAGTTCCGGCACCCGGATGCTGATGTAGGCGCTCGATTCCAGATCGCGCACGAACTGCTCGTACGCCTGCCGACCCTTGCGTGAAGCGATCGCCTGGCGTGCCTGTTCGCGTTCGAGGTCCTTGGTCTTGTCGGCTTGGCGTGTGCCGAGCAACTGGATGATGTGCCACGAACCATCGGGAGTTTGGAACGGTTGGGTGACCTGGTTGGGCTGCATCGAGGCCAACTCCTTGCCGATCTGGGTGCCCCAGTCGCCCTGCGTGAACCAGCCCATGTCGCCACCAGCGTTGGCGGTGGTCGGGTCATCGGAATCCTTCTTCGCCAGCGCCGCGAAGCTGGCATGGCCGTCGACGATCTCGTGGTACAACTGGGTGATTTTGGTTTTCGCGCCCTGCTCGTCCATCACTGCGTCGGGTTTGATCATCAAGTGGCGGGCGTGGTACTCGGTGACGATGTGCTTGGTGTCGGGCGTGCGCCGGCCTTCGAGTTTGAAGATGGTGAAGCCGGACGCAGCGCGCAGCGGTTGGGTGTACGCACCCGGTTGCAGCGAGTTGGCGATCTGTTGCAGCGCGGGTGGCAGTTCGTCCACGCGTCGCCAGCCGAGGTCGCCGCCTTCCAGTGCTTCGGGGGCGCTCGATTCACTGACCGCCAGCGTGGAAAAATTCTTGCCGGCCTGCAAGTCACCCTCGATCTTGTCGGCCTTGGCTTTGGCGGCGGCGATTTGCTGGGCGTCGGCGCCTTCCGGCAGGCCGATGAGGATGCGCGCCAGATGGACTTCGCCCTCCTTGAAGGCCGGGCTCGCGATCAGGTTGTCGATCTCGGCATCCGAAACCTGCGCGGATTGCTGCATTACCTGTTGCTGCTCTTGGCGCACCAGCAACTGGTCGCGCAATTGCTGGCGAAACGCCGCGTAATCGATGCCGCGTTGCTGCATTTCGGCCTGCAATTGCGGCACGCTCATCTGGTTCTGCTTGGCGATGCCGGCAATCTGTGCGTCGATCTGGTCGTCGGATACGCGCAGGCCGTTCTTGTGCGCCATCTGCACAAGCAATTCGTTCGCGATCAGGCGCTGCAGCACCTGTTTTTCCAGCACGTTCCGGGGCGGCAACTTGCCGCCGGAGCTGGTGATCTGCTGCGAAACCGTCGCCATGGTCTGGCCGAGCTGGCTTTGCAGAACCACGCCATCATTCACCACCGCGACGATGCGGTCGAGCGGCCGGACCTCGTTGGCGGAAAGCGACTGCGGCCCCAGCGGCGTGGGCGTGGCGCTGGTTGGCGGCGGTGCGTTCGGGCTCAGCAATTGCGCGAACGCGGGCATGGCAAGACCCAGCGCTGCGAGCAGCAGGACCGGACGGGCGAGGCGGAATCGATTCATGGGGATCATGGGCTGGACGGGTGCGGTAGCGGCGGCCGCGCAATGGCAAATCTGCGAAGACCGATGCTTGGACAGCGCCGGCCACCGAAAAGTTGTCGGGCGGAGGATTGCGTGGCCCGATTCAGGCCGGACGCTGGTTATTGATAGCCTAGGATAGCATTCTGCAGGAAAGCATCGGTGGCTTGGCCGTAACTGCCGAGCCCCTTGAACACGATTTCGAACATGATGGCGTTGTTGGCGTCGTTCTTGGCGTCGTAGATGTAGTGGCGGGTGAGCACCCGGATCGCCGTGCAGCAGCTATCCCACTCGATGCCGGCGAAGGCGTCGTAGGCACGCCGTTCACGCAATGAGTAGTCGTAACCGGCGACCAGCTTCCAGGCGGCGCCTACCGGGATTTCCGCCGATACGTTGGCCTGTTCCAGCAGGTCGTGGCGATAGCGATAGCTGAAGTTGACGATGCCGTCGCCCCACAGTCGGCGCTGCAGGCCGACGGTGGAAACATCGGTGTCACCGGTATGGACGTTCCACAGGTGCGTGGAAGTCAGCCGCCAGTTGTCGTTCAGGGCCACGGTGAGGCTGGCGACGTAATCCGAGCCGGAGGTGTCGGCGAGCTTCTGGCCCGGATACAGCGTCACCCTTTGTGGATCGAAGTAGTGGATCTGCCCGATGCTGGCCGAGAGCCGCTCCACGCCGTTCGAATCGAGAAAGCGGGTGGTCAGCGCCAACGACAAGTTGTTGGCGTTCTCCTGGCGGTCGGCGCCACTGAAGCTGTTGGTGGCGAACAGTTGCCAGAAGTCGAACGTGAGCGGCTGGGTATCGAAACGCGGCAGGTCGTCCTGGTTGCGGTATGGCACGCGCAGGTAAAACACGCGCGGTTCCAGGGTCTGGGTGTAGTCCTGCCCGAACAGGTGGACCTGGCGCTCGAAGATCAAACCGGCGTCGAGGTCGAAAATCGGCACGCTGCGCGAGGGATGGGTCGGGCCGTTGCTCACGGCCGGCTGCGGCAGGTCATAGGTGGTGTAGCGCACACCGAGCTCGGGGCGCAGGAACCACGCAGCCCCCTGCAACGGCCACGCAAGGTACGGGAATATGTCGAAACGGTCGCCGTGGCGCATGCGCGTCAGGTCGGGATTGACGAAACGCACCGCTTCGGCATTCACGCCCCACTCGGGGCCACCGAGGCCGCCGATCGGACGGTCGGCGTTGAAATACATGCGTGGCATGCGCCGGTAAGGCGCGGCCGAATCGGGCAGGCCGGGATCGGTGATCTCATACCAGTCGGCGCCGACGCCGGCATTCCACCAGTCGCCAGAGCCATAAACATACGAAGATGAGCTGATCAGTCGCACGATCGAGGTGGTGGTGTGCTCGCCGTAGTCCTGGAACCACGCCTTGTCGCTGACGTGCGCGACCGAGGTGTTCCAGCGCAGGTTGCCGGGCAGGCTGGTCTGGTTGCTGAAGGTGAGATAGCCACGGTCGCGGCCGGCGATCTTGTCGTGCGGGATGTAATCGAGGTTGAGTTCGCCCTTGCTGGTGGTCGTCAGATAGCGAAATTGCGTATCCAGCATCGCGCCGCGATCGGCGTACAGCACCGGCGTGAAGGTGGCGTCGTAGTTCGGCGCGATGTTCCAATAGTACGGAATCGAAAAGAAGTAACCCGCGCGGCTGCGCTTGCCGAACGACGGATACAGGAAACCCGACTGACGGCGGTGGTCGATCGGAAAACTCATGTACGGCAGCCACAGGAACGGCACGCCTTTCAGGCGCATGGTCACGTTGTGGGCATGGCCGCGACCGGTATCGCGGTCCATGGTCATGGTCTTCGCCTCGATATCCCACACCCGGTGGTGGAGTTCGCAGGTCGAATAGGTCACCTGATGCATCTTGTCGCGATCCTGATCGAGCATGATCGCCTGGCTGGCGGTGCCGTTGCCGCGTGAAGTCAGCAACTGGTATTGCACGTGCTCGGCAACGCCGTACTCGGGGTCGGTGGTGCCCTTCATGCTGTCGGCCGAAAACAGCATGCCGCGCTCCTGGTAGCGCACGTTGCCCTCGGCGTCGTAAGCAGTGGTGCTGCGGTTGTAGGTGAGGCTGTCGGCGCGCAGCAGTTGATCGAGTCGTTCCAGCGCGGTGTTTCCGGAAAGATGAAAGATGTTGCTGTCGGGGCTATTGAATCGGTCGCCATAGACCTGTGCCGGTGCCTGGTCCCGGTTGCCGGTCGTCGGCAGTCCGGGCACGTAGAAATTCAGCAGGTCATTCTTCTTGCACAGCGCGAAATTGTTTTTCATCACCGGGCAGGTGAACGAACCGAGCGGGCAAATGTCCGCGCTCGATTGCGCGAGGACCACGCCGGGCGCGGCCGCCAACGCGATCGCGAACGCCATGGCGCGCGGTGTAAGCGGCTTGGTTCGGCGCGGCACGGAACTTCCTCGAACGTTGCGGATTGTTGATCGCGCCGGCAGGTTGTTTCTGGTCGGCCTGTCGAAGCCCGCCTAAGCTAGCAGAACGTCGCAGGCGTGTTGAGCGTAGCGTGCGGCGAAGTCAGGCCGCGCGGGCCATCACCAGCGGTGCACAGCGAGTATCCAGCCAGGCGCGATCGGCCGGATCGTCGAGCAGCGGCGCGAGTCGTTCGCGCACCATGGCGTGGTAGCGATCGAGCCAGCCGATTTCATCGGCATTGAGCAGGGCCACGTCGAGCAGGCGCGTATCGATCGGACACAGCGTCAGGGTTTCGAAGGTGAGGAATTCGCCGAATTCGCCGTCACCCGCGGACACCGTGGCCGCGAGGTTTTCGATGCGCACGCCGTGCCGGCCGGGTTTGTAGATGCCGGGTTCGATCGAGGTGATCATGCCGACGTCCATGGCTTCCAGGTGTTGCGACGAACGCGGGGGACGGATCGACTGCGGGCCCTCGTGTACGTTCAGGCAATAGCCGACGCCGTGACCGGTGCCGTGGCCGTAGTCGATGCCGGCCGCCCAGATCGGTGCGCGTGCCAACGCGTCGAGTTGCTGGCCGGAGGCACCGCGCGGAAACTTTGCGCGCGACAGCGCGATCACACCCTTGAGTACCAGCGTTACGTCGCGGCGTTGTTCGGGCGTGGTTTCGCCCAGTGCCCACATCCGCGTGATGTCGGTGGTGCCGCCGAGATATTGCGCGCCGGAATCGATCAGCAGCATGCCGCGTGGTTGCAATTCCGAATGCGCTTCCGGTGTGGCGGAGTAGTGCGGCAGCGCCGCGTTGGCCTCGTAACCCGCGATGGTGGAAAAACTTTCGCTGACGAAGCCGGGTTGCTCGGCGCGCAGTTCGCGCAGCTTGGTGTCGACGTCGAGTTCGGTCAGGCGCTTGCCATCTTTCAATGATTGTTCCAGCCAGCGCGCGCCACGCACCAGCGCCACGCCGTCGCGGCGCATCGCCTCACGAACGTGGTTCATTTCCGCATCGCCCTTGCGGGCCTTGGCGGCGGTGATCGGACCGGGTGCTTCGATCAACGTCACGTGTTTTGGAATCGCGTGTGCGAGCGCGGCGGAAACCTGCGTCGGCGCGATCAGCAGTTTCGTGTCCGGCGGAAGTTCCGCCAGTGTGGCGGCGGCGTCTGCATAGGGCGCCAGGGCGATTCCGTCGTCAGCGAGTGCTTTTTGCAGTACTGCATCGAGCTTGGACGATTCGACGAACAAGGTTGCGCCGTTCGCGTCGATCAACAGGTGCGACAGGAATACCGGGTTGTAATCGACATCGCTGCCGCGCAGGTTCAAAACCCACGCGATCTCGTCCAGTGCGGACACCACGTGATGCGTCGCTCCGCTCGCAGCCATTGCCTTGCGCACGTCGGCGAGCTTGTTCGCGCGGGTATGAATGGCGTATTCGATGGGGTGCTCGTATATCGGAGCGTGCGGCAGCGCTGGACGATCGTCCCAGATTGCGGCCGGCACGTCGTTCTCGACCAATTGCGCGCCGTGTTTGGCCAAGGCATCACGCACGCTCCGTTCGGATGCGAGCGACAGCATGTCGGCAGCGCACACAACTTTGTCGCCTGCGTGCATGCGTTCGCACAACCACGCGATGTGCTCCGGCGTGTGCGGCACGTTCAGCTTCATCAATTCCACGCCGCTGCCAGCGAGTTGCCGTTCGGCCTGCGAGAAATAGCGTGAATCGGTCCACAGCCCGGCGAAATCCTGTGTCACGATCAGCGTGCCGGCCGAGCCGGTGAATCCCGACAGCCATTCGCGCGCCTGCCAGTGCCTGGGAAGGTATTCGGACAGGTGCGGATCGGCGGTGGGCACGATGCAGGCGGCGACGCCGCGTTGCTGCATGGCGGCGCGCAGGGCCGCGAGGCGTTCGGGGATTGTGGACATGTTCATCGTAAGCGCCCGTTTGGAGAAGCTGTTGTGAAAAGTCAAGCCATGGAGGGCCGCTCTGGTACCTCATGGCGTCGAATCGCTGGTGTATCTCGACGGTTCGTGGTGCAGCGTTCACGGATGATCGCAAAATATCGAAAAGTCAGGCCATGGAAGGCCGCTCTGGTGTTTCGTGGTGGCGAACTGCTGCGTTTCGCACGTTTCGTTACGCAGCGATCAAGGATGATCGCAAAAAATCGAAAAGTCAGGGCAGGAGGCCCGTTCTGGGTGCTCCACGGAGCCGGATTGCCTGACGTATTTCGACGTTTCGTTACGCAGCGATCAGGGATGATCGCAAAAA
>JBOHYW010000050.1:0-21181 GCA_050738155.1 Rhodanobacteraceae bacterium | reverse complement strand
GTATTCGATGGCGAGGAACTCGCCCGGCATGTCACCGACGTCCAGCGCGACCAGGCCGAGATAGCGACCGACGCCATGATCGACATGCACGATCGGCGCGCCGATTTCGAGTTCGGTGAGGTCACGCAGGATCGCCTCGGGATCGCGTTCGGCCACGCGCCGGCGCTGGCGTTCCGTGCGCGCGCGCTCGCCGGCGATCTCGCGCTCGGTGAGCACGGTGAGCGCGGGTTGCGTGAGCGTGAAGCCGCGTTCCAGTGGGGCAACCAGAACCGCGAAATCCGGCAAGGGTTGCCAGCTGTCACGCGACAATTTTTCTTTCTCGTCATCCCGGTGCAAGCCGGGATCCATTTTCGCTTCGTCATTCGAGGCAGGTGGAATACTCGCGCCATCCTTGGCGCTCGCGCTACGCGCCGCCTGCGGCGTTCGCGTTTGCAATCCTGCAAACGCGGTCCGGCTTGCGCCGGAATGACGGGCAAAAAATGCCTGCCACGAATCGACGATCTCCGGGCGCAATTCCGCCGTTGCCAATTGCTCGAGCAGCGCCTCGCGCCGCCCGGCCGAGTCGGTGGCGATCAACACGCGTTGACTCGGGTGGGCTGCGTGCCAGTCGCGCAAGCGCGTGGGCAAGCCACCGGTGCCGCCCGCCGAAAAATCGGGCGCCGCCTGCGTGCCGGTGTCGGCGGCGCGCGCGTCATCATTGCCGACGATGTCGACGCGCAGCACCTTGTTCAGGCGTTCACGCAGGGACTGCGGCGGCAGGTACAGCTCCATCGGTGGCAGCACCGGCCGCTCGATGTCATGCGCACGCTGGTCGTAGCGATCTTCGGTCTGTTTCCAGAACGGTTCGGCGGCGTCCAGCGCCCCGCGGCCGAGCACGAACAACGCATCCTCGCCGAGATAATCGAACAGCGTTTCGGTGGCCTCGAAAAACAATGGCAGGTAGTACTCGATGCCGCCCGGCGTCACGCCCTGCTTCATGTCCTGGTATAGCGGGCAACGCCGGACGTCGATCGGGAAACGCTCGCGCAGGCGGTCGCGAAACGCGCGCATGGCTTCGTCGGTGAGCGGGAATTCGCGCGCCGGCAGCAGCTTGACCGAGTCGACCTGGTGCAACGAGCGTTGCGTTTCGGGGTCGAAAGCGCGGATCGATTCGACTTCGTCATCGAACAATTCGATGCGGTAGGGCTCCGACGCACCCATCGGAAAGATGTCCAGCAACGCCCCGCGCACCGCGAATTCGCCGTGTTCGCCGACCTGCGGAACGTGGCGATAGCCGCAGGCTTCGAGGCGACGTTGTTCGTCGGCGAGGTCCAACCGCTCGCCGCGCGCGACGGCCAGTCCGGTGCCGGCGATGTGCGTGCGCGGTGCCAGTCGCTGCATCAAGGTCGCCAGCGGGACCACCAGCACGCCCTTGCGCGTCGTCGGCAGGCGGTACAGCGTGTCGATGCGCTGTGAGACCAGTTGTGGGTGCGGCGCGAACAGGTCGTAGGGAAGGGTTTCCCAGTCCGGGAAATGCAGCACCGGCATGGCGCCGGCAAAGACTTCCAACTCGTCTTCCAGCGTGTGCGCGGCGCGATTGTCGGCGGTCACCGCAACCACGATGCCGTCGCGGGAGCGTGCGGCTTCACACAACAGCAATGCCAGCGACGAACCCGCGGGTTCGCGCCAATCGCACTGCTGGCCGGGCGTGTGCGGAAGCTGGGGAATTTGCGGGTTCGATTCGGACATGGACGTCATCCACACAAAGCACGACACCGCCGGAGCGACGTATCGCGCCAGCGGGCAATGTAAAACGTGATTTTAGCAGCGCTCGATCTCGTTCACGGCGAAAAGCGCACGCGCAGGACCGAGGGGCCGTCGGGGTCGGGCACCACCGTTGCGCCGAGGGTGCGACACAGTTCCAGCATGCGACCGTTGTCTGCGCGCACGTCACCGAGCAACGCGGTCAGCCGGCGCCGCCTTGCTTCCTCGAGCAGCCGCAGCATCAGGACCCTGCCGATGCCGTGGCCGGAAATCGCCTTGCCGACGATCAATCCGAACTCGGCCTCGCGGGCGTCGGGTGCGTTGGCGTGCAGGTCCGCGACCGCGCGGATTTCACCGCCGTCGTCGACCACGAATGCCGCCTCGCGCGCCGGGTCGAAGCCGCGCACCTGCGCCATCACCGAAGCTGGCAGTTCGCGCGAGCGATAGAAGAAACGGTATTCGACTTCTTCGGGTGTCAGTCGCAGGAAGGCGCGACGCAATGCCTCGAGGTCATCTGTATGCAATGGGCGCAATACGAAGCTGCGGCCATCGTCGAGCTGGATGGTTTCCGCCAGTTGCCCAGCACCGGCTGTCGTTGCGCCGTGCGTTGTCACGCTCGAAGTCGCTGTTGTGAAAAACCAGGTTATGGAAGGCCGTTCCGGTCTTCATGCTGCCGGAACGGTCATGTTGGACGGTTGTGGTGTGGCGATCGTTGACGATCGCACAATCAACGGATCCGGCCGCCCACTCCCACGCCCACGCCAAAATGGATGTTGGGATGTCCCTTGCGCATTTCCTCGGGTGTCCAGCGGTGCAGGTCGCCGCTGTGCACCTTCAGCGCCGGGTAAACGTAGGTGGCCTCGCCGACCGTGCCGGTTTGGGTTCCAGCGACTTCCCCCTGCACGGTAACCAGCGATCCCTTCGGGTAGTCCATCGGGTCGAGAAAACCCGGAATGATCGCGGTGAAACGTCCTTCGGCATTCTTCTTGAGACGCGGCCGTTGCGAGGAGTCGAGCGGGTAGGCGAGAACCCGGATTTCGGTGTGGTCCTGCATGTTGGTGACACCGATGACTTCACCGCCCCAAACCACTTGCGAACCCGTGAAGTTGTTGGGCGTGGTCGCGACCTGCCGGGGCGTGGCGGTGGCGGTTGCCGGCCCGGTCTTGTAGATCGGCGCGGGCGCGCAGGCGGCGAGCGCCGCCGCAAGTGCGAATGCCGGCAGAAGTCGAAACACGGAACGATGTGCGGCGTGCATGGCCGAGGCCTCCAACGCGGTGGAACACTTCAAAGCATAGCGAGAATCGGCCATCGCGGTGCGCGGATCATTCATCCCGCAGCCAGCGCAGGCTTTGCGAGGCCCGCGGCGATTGCGCGAGCGTGGCGCGCAGCGCCGGCAGCAGATCCGATAGTGTTGTGTCGAAATGCCACGGCGGATTGGCGATCAGCATGCCGCAGCCGTTCAGGCGCAGCGGCGAGTCATCCGGCTGCAACATGAGTTCCGCGACCAGCGCCTTGTCGAATGGACCTTTCGAAAGACGACGGTGAAACGGCGCGATGGTGCGATGCGATTTGATCGGATACCACACTGCATAGACGCCATTCGGCCAGCGCGTGTGGGACCTGGCCAGCGCCGTTTCGATCGTGGCGAACTCGCCTTCCTGGGCTTCGAACGGTGGATCGATCAGCACCAACCCGCGTTTTTCCGCTGGCGGCAGCAGTGCGTGCAGTGCCGCATAGCCGTTGCGTTGGTGGACGTGTACGCGGCGGTCGTTGCGAAACAGTGTGCGCAAGGAGCTGGCCTCTTCGGCCTGGGTGTCGCACAACAGCAGCCGGTCGTAGGGGCGCAGTGCGTTTGCGGCGAGCAGGGGTGACCCCGGGTATCCGCGCAGCGCGCCATCGGGATTGCAGGCGCGGATGGCATCCACATAACGCTGCAATGGCTTCGGTACGTCGGCGCCATCCAACAGCCGTCCGATACCGTCACGCCACTCGCCGGTTTTTTTCGCCTCGATGCTGTCGAGTTCGTAGCGTCCGCCCCCCGCGTGCGTGTCGAAACAGCACAGCGGCTTGTCCTTGGCGGTCAACGCATCCAGCAGTGCCAGCAGGATCGCGTGCTTGAACACGTCCGCGAAATTGCCGGCGTGGAAAGCGTGGCGGTAGTTCATACGCGGGACGATAAAACGAGCATGGGTCGCTGGAGTTCCTGCACAGGATAGCGCATCATGTGGTGCATAATTCGATGCATGACCCCATTGTCAACTTCGGAGGCGCCAGCATGCGTACCACCGTGACCATCGATGACGATTTGCTCAAGGCAGCCAGCCTCGCTGCCGGCACCGACGAGCGTTCGATGGTGTTGCACGAGGCCTTGCGCGCGCTGATCGAGCGTGATGCCGCGCGCCGGCTGGCGCGGCTCGGCGGGAGCGATCCGAAAGCGCGCGTATCGCGACGACGCCGTGGTGCGGGTGCGCGGAAGCCGCGTCGCGCCGCGCCGTGATACTGGTCGATACGTCCGTTTGGATCGACCACTTCAGGCGTCGAGACGCTTCACTGGTGCACTTGTTGGATGCGAGTCTTGTGCTGTGTCACCCGTTCGTGATCGGTGAGCTTGCCTGTGGTCATATGCGCGGTCGGACTGGAATTCTTGACGCGTTGGACAATCTCACTGCTGCCCCGGTTGCGAAACATCACGAGGTGATGGTGTTCCTCGATCGTCACGGGTTGGCGGGGCGTGGCATCGGTTGGGTGGACGCCCACTTGCTTGCCAGCACCGCGTTGGCGGGCGATGCGAGATTGTGGACGCGCGACAAGCGTCTCGCCAGCGTGGCGACCGATCTGGGAATGGCTTACGCTCCGGCGTGAGCGCCGGCTGGCGCACCGACAGCCTGGCGAATCGCGTGCCAAGCGATTGAATGCGAAGCGCGCTTCACGCAACCACTGATCCTGCAGCCATCGCCGGAAGTGAATGGGTACGGCCGCAACGATCCACAGCGCGGCATCGGCTCGGGTCTGTCGGGTGTCGGAGCCGGTTTGCGCTTGCGCTACGAAATCCGCCGTGAGTTCGCGTCATACGCGGGTGTGGTGTGGCGGCAGCACCTCGGCGGCACCCGCGATTACGCGCGAGCGCAAGGCGAACCCGCAGACGACCTGCAGTTCGTGGCTGGTGTGCGCCTGTGGTTTTGAGTTGCGCCGGGGCGTAGCATCGCGTCATGGATACTTCAGGAACGACCTACGCGGAACCCCCGATACTTCGATGTACGCTCACTTGCCCGCATTGCGGGTACCGCAGCGTGGAATCCATGCCGGAAAACGCCTGCGTGTTCTTCCACGAATGCGCGGGCTGCGGCGCAATGCTGCGCCCGAAGGCCAGCGACTGTTGCGTGTTCTGCTCTCATGGCGACGTGCCGTGCCCGCCGGTGCAACAACACGGACGCTGTTGCAACCGCTGATGTCGTGTGGCGGGATGGGTTCAATGCGTCGCGGCGGGCACCCGCCCGCGCACCAGCAGCGGGCCGACGATCACCAAAAAGACCACGTACGCGATGAACCATGCTGCAGCCGCCCAGACCCAACCCGCTGGGTGGTTGAATCCCAGCCGCAGCGCGGCGGCGATCGTGGGCAACAGGAACATCGCCGTCAGCGCGACGTTGGACTGGATCGCCACGCCGCTGTGGCCTTGCGCGACGCGCACCATCATCCCGAGTGAAAGCGTGCCGAGTGCGCCGACCGTGATGCCGTGCAGGCTATCGATCCCCGGCATCGAATACGCGCCGACCAGCGCCAGCCCGCGTACCGCGAGGCCGATGACGAGCCACAGGTAACCCAGGTGCAGTACCCACAACATCGGTTCGTGCCAGGCGCGCCAACCACGCCAGCCGATCAGTCGCACCAGCGCGAGGGTCGCGACGACCAGCATCAGGATGCCGCGCGGCAGGCCGGGTGCTCCGCACAAATCGCACAACAGCACCAGTGCGCCGCCGCCGTTGACTGCCCAGATCAGGTACTTGTTGGTCCACGAGGCGTGGCCGGCGAGTTTGCGGCCGGTGAAGAACGGAATCACCCGGCCGCCGATCGTCAGCATCAACACCATCAGCAGGTCCACCGCGCCGATCAGGGCGCGCCGCGTGACGGTGGCGTCACCGGAAAGCGCGCCTGCGTAGAACGCGATATCCAGTCCAGTGAAGATCAGCAGGATGCCGATCAGGAACGCATTGCGCTTGTTGTGTGACAACCACAGCACGCGCCCGACCAGAAACACCAGGCCGAACAGGTAGCCCACGTCGAACAGCGCGCCGAGCCAGAACGGCAGCGGCGTCAGCAGCAGGAAGCGCGCGATCACCCAGGTCGCCGTGAGCAGCCACAAGCCGGGACGCGAGGTGGTCGGGATGCCGGTCCAGTTGGCGGACGCGGTGAGCAGGAACCCGCCGATCAGCGCGCTGCCGAAGCCGTACAGCATGCCGTGCGCGTGCCACGCAAGCGGACCCAGCGTCGTGGGCGGCAACCAGCCCATGTGCCAGAACAATCCCCACGCCAGCATGCCCAAACTCGCTGCCAGCGCCGCGCAGAAAAACAGCGGTCGGAACGGATGCAGAGGCGGCGGCGCCGAGCGGGTCAAGGTGGCGGATGCGGTCGTGGACATGGCGATCAACTCTGCCTGCAATCCTCGCATGATGAAGCATTGCAGTCACGGACTCCCTGACGCGTGTCAATCGTGTGGTGTCAGAAATCCTTTTCCAGCACGATCGAGAAGTGTCTGCCACCGACGTCGTAGCCGTCCAGGGTGTACAGCGCTGGATCGGCATTGGTCCAGTCCAGCGCCAGCGTCAGGCTGATGCCGGCGCTGAAAACGCGCTGCGCCAGCAGTTTGCAGGCGGTGTAGGAAGAGCGCGAATTCGAGAGGCGCGTGGCGGGATCCGTGCCGCGTTCCTGCTTGCGGCCAAGGTGTGCGCCTACACTCCAGTGCTGACCCAGCGGCAATACTGCCGCCAGATCGAGATACCAGCTACCGCGCGAATCCGGCGTGGCGAAGGCATCGGTGACCGCGTAGTTCAGCTTGGCGCTCAAGCCGCGCCAGCCGACGTAGCCATACGCCTCGGTGGTGTTCGGTCGCGCCACCGGCGGGCTTTGCGTCTGGTAGTGACCGGGGAACTGAAGACGCAGCAATCCAGCCTTGAAAGTCCAGTCTCCGGAAATCCAGCGGTAGCCGGCGTAGCCATCCAGTTCCACGTGCACGCGGTCGCCAGGGTAGGCCTTGTCGACCCAGTTGATGGTGGTGGCGTCGATGCCCGTGTAGAAGCCGGCACCCGTGTTGTTGTAGTCCAGCTCCAACTGGAGCGACGGGTTGCCGACGCTCTGGGCAAGGCCGCGGCTGACGTAATTGTTCATGACGGTCACGTAACCCGTGATTGGGGCGGCCGCGTGCGCCTGCAACGCGTGGCCCGCGCATGCCAGCAACAGGGTGATCGCGCAAAATCGCCGAACCGTCACCATGCGCGCAGACCTTCGTAGCCGGTAAGCACGGCGGCGCCGATCAGCGCCGCGCCCACCACGCGGTTCATCAGCACGCCCGCCGCGGATTTTCCAGCCAGCCAGACGTGCAGCCGGTGCGAGGCCAGCGCGACCGTGCCGTACACACCCGCCTGCGTGGCGGCGATGATCAGCCACAGCACCAGCGCCTGCAACCAGATCGGCCTGTTTCCCGGGTGCAGGAATTGCGGGAACACCGCCAGCAGGAACAGATACGCCTTGGGGTTCAACAGCGACGTGAACATGCCGCGCCGAACCGTCAGCCAGCGCGAGGGTTCATCCGTATCCGCGGCGGCACCGAATCCGGATCTACTGCTGAAAATCGAGAACCCGATCCAGGCGAGATACGCAGCACCGGCTACCAGCAACGTATTGAAGGCGCCCGGTATGGTTTTGACGAATACACCGATGCCAAGCGTGGTCAAGGTCACCATCAAAGCGCCGCCGGCCATGATTCCGCCGACGGCGCTCAGGCCGCTGCCGCGGCCACGGGTGAGCCCACAGCCCAGCACGTAAGCCATGTCCAGGCCCGGCAGCAACACCACCCCGAACACGATCGCGAAGAACAGCCACAATTGCGCGGCGTAATCCATGCGCTGGCCTCATGGGCGATGTGGCCGGAACACGATGTCGAACTGGGTGGCCCAGGTGCGGCCACCGTCGTGTGACGCCACGCTTTTTTCGCGCACACCGCCCTTGACCGGCCACCACGCCACGCGCACCCGGATCGACTTGCCATGCGCGTCGCGGCCGTTGCCTTCCAGAACCATCCGGCCGTTCTGCATCCGGCCCTCCAACATCAGCAGACGGCCACGATTGGTGACCCAGGTCTGGTGCCATACGCCACGGGCCGCGTCGTAGATGCTGAAGCTTTCGCCAGTCAAGCCATTGCTGCCGGCGTAACGCTCGCGCACCACGCAGCCGCCAAGGATGCTGGTCACGTGGTTGCGCGCTTCGGATTCCCCCGCGTTGCTGCCGCCGGCTTCGAAGGTGTCCCAGTCGCCCAGCCAGAAATCCAGTTGGTGGTAGGGCGCGGCGTCGCAGTGACCGGCATGGTGCGTGGTGGCAGGCGCCGCGTGGGCAGGCATCACGGTCGCGGCCAATGCAAGCGATGCGGCAAGCGCGAGGCTTTTCATGTCAGGCACTCCATCGGTATGTGAAGTGTGCACACGCTATCCGCGTATCAGGGCGAAACCCGTCCTGATTCAGGCTTACACTGAACGCATGGCGAAACCGACCACCCGCGTGCTGGCGTTGCTGGAAGCCCTGCAGTCGCAGGGCCGTGTCGGCGGCGCGGAAATGGCGCGCAAGCTCGGCGTGCATCCACGCACGTTGCGGCGTTACATCGTCGCGTTGGAAGACCTCGGCATTCCGATCACCACCGAGCGCGGTCGCCACGGTGCGTACATGCTGGTTGCCGGTTTCAAGTTGCCTCCGATGATGTTCACCGGCGACGAGGCGATGGCGTTGTCGGTGGGGTTGCTGGCCGCGCGCAACCTCGGTCTTGCCGGTGCCGCCGCCGCCATTGCCAGCGCGCAGGCCAAGCTGGGGCGGGTGATGCCGCCGAAGCTGCAGCGGCATGTCCAGGCGATCGCCGAGACGGTGACGCTGGACCTGACGCCATCGCAATCGCCCGCCAACAATGCAGTGCTTGCCGCGATCGCCGAGGCGGCCCGGGAAAGATGCCGGGTGCATCTGGTTTATTGTTCTGCCAGGGGCGATCGCAGCGAACGCGATTTCGACGCATACGGCGTGGTCAGGCGTGACGGCCAGTGGTACGCGGTCGGTGTTTGCCACCTGCGCGGTGGCCTGCGCTCGTTTCGCCTCGACCGCATCGTCACCATGCAAACGCTCGGCATGACCTTCGAGCGGCCGGTCGGGTTCGATGCGGCACGGCACCTTGGGCAGAGCATCGCGAGTATTCCGCGCCAGCACGCGGTCACGCTGTTGTTGCGTTGCGATCTTGCAACCGCGTTGGAATACATGGACGACAGCCTCGGTTTGTTCGGACCATGCAAGTCAGGGGTGATCCTGCGCGGCAGCATCGATGACCTCGACTGGCTGGCACGCGTGCTGGCGCGCCTTCCGTTCGCGTTCGAAATCCGTGCTTCGGCCGCGCTGCGGGTGGCAGTGCGACGGCTGGCAGGGCGCTTGCTGAAAGCGGGTTCGATTGCTGCCGTCTGACTGCCGCAGCGGGCTGTCGATTTCCACCCGTGCCATTCGTCGTTCTCCTGAAGCCGGCAGTTGCCGGGCTACGGGAGACAAGTCATGCGCGTTATGGTAATCGTGAAGGCGAGCAAGGAATCGGAAACCGGCGGCTTGCCTGATGCCAAGGAGCTTGCCGAAATGGGCAGGTTCAACGAACAACTGGTCGAGGCCGGCGTGATGCTGATGGCCGAAGGGCTACATTCCAGCTCGCAAGGCGCGCGGGTACGCTTCGAGGGCAAGCAACGCACGGTGATCGACGGACCGTTCACGGAGGCCAAAGAACTCATCGCCGGCTTCTGGTTGTGGCAGGTGCGCTCGATGGAAGAGGCCGTCGAGTGGATCAAGCGCGCGCCATGTTTTGATGGCGGAGCCGAAATCGAGCTGCGGCCGGTGTTTGAAATGTGCGATTTCGGCGACGCCGCGACACCCGAGATCCGCGAACACGAGGCGCGCTTGCGCGAGAAGCTCGCCAAGGCCTGAACGCCATCGCATCGAGCGCTTGCGCCGGACCCGAAGGGCTGCTGTGATCGGCCGTCATGACGACGGCCGACGCCCACCGCACCATCGAAACGGTCTGGAAGATCGAGGCGCCGCGCTTGATCGCGGGCCTCGCGCGGATGCTGCGCGACGTAAGCCAGGCCGAGGACCTGGCGCAGGAAGCGCTGGTCGTTGCGCTGGAACGCTGGCCCACCGACGGCGTGCCGGACAATCCGGGCGCCTGGCTGATGACCACGGCCAAGCGCCGCGCGATCGACCAGTTGCGCCACAACCGGATGCGCGACGACAAGCAGGCCGCGATCGACTACGAATTTCAACCTGATGCCATGACGCACGCGCCGGACCACGCGGATGCGCTGGATGACGACATCGGTGACGACTTGTTGCGACTGATCTTTACCGCCTGCCATCCGGTGCTGACCCGCGACATGCAAGTGGCGCTGACCCTGCGCATGCTGGGCGGCCTGACCACGCCGGAAATCGCGCGCGCGTTCCTGGTGCCCGAGCCCACCGTCGCGCAGCGCATCGTGCGGGCCAAACGCATGCTTGCAGAAAAACAGGTGCCGTTCGAAGTACCGCGTGGCGAGGAGCTGGCGCCGCGGCTCGCCAGCGTGCTGGAAGTCGTCTACCTGATTTTCAACGAAGGCTACACCGCGACCGCGGGCGACGCTTGGGCGCGGCCCGCGCTGTGCGAGGAAGCGATGCGGCTGGGTCGTGTGCTGGCGGGTCTGGCGCCGCGCGAACAGGAAGTGCACGGGTTGGTGGCGTTGATGGAAATCCAGGCGTCGCGGTTGCACGCACGCACCGCAGCCGACGGCGCGCCGATCCTGTTGCTGGACCAGGACCGCACGCGTTGGGATCGCTTGTTGATCCGCCGTGGTCTGGCATCACTGGAACGCGCGGAACAACTCGGTGGCGCCGACGGCAACTATGCGCTGCAGGCGGCGATCGCCGCTTGCCACGTGCGTGCCTTGCATGCACAAGATACGGATTGGAATTGGATTGCATCGTTGTACGCGCGCCTCGCCGCGATCGCGCCGTCGCCGATCGTGGAACTCAATCGCGCGGTCGCGGTGTCGATGGCCGAAGGTCCGCAGGCCGGGTTGGCGCTGGCCGACGCACTGCAAAAAGAGCGCGCGCTGACCGGCTACCATCTGCTACCCAGCGTACGCGGCGACCTGCTGTTCAAACTGGGCCGCCCCGACGAGGCGCGCGCGGAGTTCGAGCGCGCGGCAGCGCTGACCAACAACGCGCGCGAAGCGGAGCTGCTGCGCCGGCGCGCGGAAGCGTGCGGCGACGGTGTTGACGCGCGAAAGTCGCCGACGGAATCGGAAACCTCATCGCGCGAGAAACCTGCTGTTCACCTCCCCCTTCAATCTGATTAGCGCTATATCTCAGCAAGCCATATTTCCCGTCATTCCGGGGCGGTCTGCAGCTTCATCGCAGACCGAACCCGGAATCTGCTCTTGGCCTCTGTTGCCATCAAAGGCAGATTCCGGGTTCGATCACCGATACGGCCGGTGATCGCCCCGGAATGACGACAAACTTTCCTGGTTTGCATGAAGTTTGTTGAGATATAGCGCTAATCAGATTGAAGGGGAGGGCTTGAGTTCAGGCTATTCGGAGAAGGTCATGTCATACATGCTGTTCGTAGCCGAACCCCGCGGCCAGCGCGCCGAGCGCAGCGAGGAAGAGGGCAAGGCGGTGTACCAGCGGATGCTGGACTACGCCGAAGAACTCAAATCGCGCGGCGTGCTGCGCGCGTATTCGTCATTGCGGAATGATTCCGAAGGCCAGCGCCTGCAAATCCGCGGCGGCAAGCGATCCCTCCGCGACGGACCTTTCACCGAGGCACGCGAAATGATCGGCGGATTCTTCCTCGTCGATTGCGCAAGCCGCGACGAAGCGCTGGAACTTGCCGCCCTGTGTCCTGCCGCCGAGTGGGCGAGCATGGAAGTGCGTGAAACCGGGCCGTGTTATCTGGGCTGATCAGTGGCGCCCTTGCAGCGACAGAATCGCTGCCGCAACTTCCTTCAGGTCGTTGTTGAACTGATGATCGCGACCGGGCAGGCGATGGACGTGGGCTTGCGGAACCGCGCGTGCGTAGAGTTCGACATGCGAGGGTGGCGCGGTGTCATCGTCCAGCCCCTGCCAGAAGTGAATCGGTACGCCTTCGGGAAGATGCGCGCCCAGGTTCGCCGGAAACCGCACCTCGTCGCTGGGCCAGCCACCCGTCCCGACGAAAGGCGCCGCGAGCAAGAAGATCGCGCCGAATTTTCGGTGCGGTGATTGCTCCGAGAGTGTTTTGACAAGGATGGTCCCGCCCACGGAGTGACCGACGACAATGGAGCCATCCCGAAGCACCTCAAGCTCCCGCTCAAGTGCTGCCTTCCACGAGGCGTAACTCGGCTCATCCTCGTTCGGCATCCGCGGATAGAGAACCTCATAATCCTTCCCGAGTTCGCGCCGGAGGCTCTCGACAAGCTTGACATCCCAATCGCCGTGGACACTCGCGCCGCCGCCTTGGATAAAGAGAATTTGGTGTTTCACGTGTGGCTTTGTTTCAGAAGTTGTGACTGCTCTCTAATGCTGAGTTAACCAGCGTGAGCCTCACGCAGCGGGCATGCATCCGGCTGAGTAGATATTTATGTTCTCTTTGCTTGCCTTGCCTTTAAATAATTTATAAACGCTGCACTTGAAACAAGAAAAAACTTTGCATCAGCCTCGTCGAGTTTCGCCTCCTCCAGCATCGCGTGCCGGATACCGTGAGCATCGCTGGTATATCCGTATATCGCAGAGAAGCCATTCCGGAGCGCGTTGTGAAGCTTCCCGCCACGTTCGAGAATCTTCAAACCGTCGCCAAGCGCTGCTTTCGGGTTGCCGGACAGCTCGCAGACGGCACTTTCGATAGCCGAGATTGATTCCTTGATCGAGTTGCGGTAGTCAGGTTGATCGCGGCTCGCAAGATGTTGCAATGCCTGATGAAGATGGACATGAACGCCCGCAAATGGGCCAGGCGCCAGCGCGTTTTCGATTGCCTCCCTTTCTGATGCGTCGGATACCGGCGTGAACAGGCCATCAATCAGACGAAACCCAGATAGCTCTCGTTCCAGAACCTTGTTGGTTGATTCTATGAGACCAAGGATTTCGTAGTTTTGAACGACGAATTCAATGAAATCGTAAACTTGGTACCACTCGCATGAGAAAAAGTACTTGCGTATTTGATCTAGTATTTGAAAACCGTATTCTGGCCTTGAGTCAATACGTAGCTTGAAGAAGTTAAACCACAGATCGCGGCTCAACTCATCTACGAAACCGGGCCCATTACGATTACGATTTTTCAAGAAAGTTCGTTCAGACCATATGCACTGGTCAAGTACATTCCAGAGCGAATTTCGGAGCGAGTCGCTCATACCCTCCGTTTGCACGACATCGCTAACTCGGGCTTTGCCTATGCGTTGACTGAACCTCATTGTCTAATCCCATTAAACATAACTGCAAATTCAGCCTAACTTTGCCGCGAACGCGGAGTTTTTTACGGCACGATCAGCTCGTTTCTTTGCGCACTGGTAGTTTTCACCGTTCTTGCCGGAGAATCCCCGCTGCTCAATCAGACTGTCTTCCCCACGTTATTGCGCGACTGATACTCCCACTCGGCGCGCGTGTCTGCAAGTGCTCCAATGCGGTACGAAAGCGGAGTTGGTCACGACAAGTGCGAAGAATGCGGCGTCAGGGGCCTTGATAGCTCGCCAGCATATTTGCAATGTCATCGAGCGCATGCTGTGGCGATGGCGCATCCGGGTATTCATTGGCGACTTCCCAGCGCGGGTAGCGGTTGAGCATCAGCGAGAACACCAAGTGTTCACCGGCGGCGTCGGTGACGAAGCCGGTCAGGGTGTAGGCGTGGCTCAGGGTGCCGGTCTTGGCTTGCAGGTTGCCGGTGGCGGGGCCGTCGCGGAAACGGTGTTCCAGTGTGCCGTCGATGCCCGCTACCGGCAACGCGGCGCGAAGATCCGCGGCCCACGGTTGCGTCATCGCCCAGGTTAGCCATTGCACGAGCGCGTTCGGCGTGACGAGGTCGCGGCGGGTGAGGCCGCTGCCTTCGGTCAGCAGTACCGCGCTGGTCGGGATGCCGGCTTTCACCAGCAGGCCACGCATTGCGCAAAGACCCCATCCGGCGCTGGTGTCGGGCAGGCGCGGCAGGTCGCAATCGTGCCGTTGCGCCGCGGCCACGCCGACCTGCAGCAGCAGCGATTGCGCATACAGGTTGTCGGAATTTTTCAGCATGTGGTCGACGAGTTGTGCGATCGGCGGCGATTGAATCGTGGCGATGGCTTGCGTACCGTGGCGCGTCAATGCGGGATCGGATTCCGGCCAGTGCAACACTCGCAGCTTGCCGCTCAACGTGATGCCTTGCCGCCGCAGCGCGGCGCGCAGCAGGTTGCCGGCGGCGAGTGCGGGATCGGGCATCGACAGCACGTAACGGTGCCGGTGGACGTGCGGCGGCAGTTGACCGATGGCGTACAACGTGGACGAGCCGACCGGGCGGTACAAACCGAACGGTGGATCGCCGACGCCATCGTCGTGGGCGGTCAGGTTGTCGACGTGCACATCCGCCGCGTCCGGCGTCACCGTGACCGCGCAGCAACGGCGGCCGTCGCTGGCAACGTCCACCTTGATCGAATTGCCTTGCACGGTGAGCGCGGAAGGCACTGCGCCATACCAGGTTTGCAGGTCGTCGGCTTCCCAGCCGCTGCCGACCGGCGTGCCGGAAAAATAGGTGGCATCGGCGATCAGGTCGCCGCGCACGCGTTTGACACCGCGTTCGGCGAGTGCAGCGGCCAAGCGCTCGGCCCAGTCGGGTGAAACGTCCTTCAGTCCAAGTGACGGATCGCCGCGGCCGTACAGGATCAAGTCGCCGCGCAAGGTTCCGCCCGCGCTGACGCGGGTGGACGTGGCATACAGCGTGGTGGCGATGTGGGTGTCACCGCCGAGCGTCGTCAGTGCCAGTGCCGCGGTGAACAGCTTGGCGTTGGATGCCGGCACGAACAGATGGTCGGCATCGTGCTGGTACAGGATTTTGCCGGTATCCAGCGAGCGTACCGCGATGCCCCAGTCGGCGCGCGCGAATTGCGGCTGCGTGATGTACGCATCGATGCTGGCTGCCAGCGCGGGTGCGGTAGTGATCGGCGGCCCAGGCCGCGGCTTGGGCGCGGGTGTTGGCACCACCGGCGCGGGTGCCGATAGTGGCGCAGGTGTTGCTGCGGCCGCGTGCGCGACGGACTTACGCGGCGGTGAACTGGCACAACCAGTCAACAACCCCGCAGTAAAGAGAACGACAATCGGAAATTTCATGCGATACGTTGCTGCAGGGCCATCGCCGCTGCGGGATTGCGCGCCTTGGCGGCGCTGATGAAATGGAGGAATACGTCGCGCCGCGCGGGCGGCGCACGTTCGGGCGACACGCGCGGCAAGTCATCCGGTTCGCCGCCTTCGGCCCAACTGCGCACGCGCCCGGCCCATGCGTCGAGTTCGTTCGCGGGATAACCGTTGGATTCGCATTCACGGCTGCGCATCAATCGCGCATACACGAAATCGCCGGTGAGATCGGCGAAATTAGGGTACTCGGTGGAATCGGTGAACACGCAGGCGGCGCGGTGCGCACGCGCCAGTTCCAGAAATTCGATGCACAGGAAACTTGCGTGCCGCACTTCCAGCGCGTGCCGCAGCGGCTGCCCGTTTACTTCGCGTGGCAACAGGTCCAGGAATGCCGCGAAATCGTCATGCTCGAACCGTCGCGAAGGCGGAAACTGCCAGACGATCGGCCCGAGGCGGTCGGCGAATTCCGCCAACCCGCCGAAAACAAAGCCGCGGATTGCCGCGCCGGCAGACGCCAGCTTGCGATGTTCGGCAATCTGACGTGGCGCCTTCAACGAGAAAACGAAACCCGCTGGCGTTTCGTCGCGCCATTTGGCGTAGACCTTCGGTGTCTGCGCGCGATAGAAGGTGCTGTTGATTTCGATCGCGGCCAGTTGCCGGCTGGCGTATTCCAGTTCGCGCCGCTGCGGCAATCCTTTCGGATAGAAATTGTCGCGCCACGGCGCAAAGTTCCAGCCGCCGATGCCGACCTTGACGCGGGTGTCGCGCTGGCCGGCCAGTTCGTCGGCAATGGGTGCATCGGATGCTTTCACGCAGCGTGTTCCGTCCACGGATCATAATCGCCGAACGACCACAGATGGCCTTCCGGGTCGCGGCAACTGTAGCCACTGCCGCCGTAATCCTTGGTTTCGAACTCGTCCACGATTTCGGCGCCTGCGGCTTTGGCCTGCACGTAGTGGGCCGCGCAGTCGGCGACGACCACGTAGCAGGCTTGCGTCTCGCGGCCGCCGATTTCGTCAGGCTGTGCGATACGCTTGCCCCACGCGCTGCCGTTGTCGGCCGAACCCAGCATGATCATTCCGTTTCCGAACACGAGTTGTGCATGTTGCACGACATCACCGTCGGCGTACACCGCTTGTTTCTCGAAGCCGAACGCGTTGCACAACCATTCGATCATGGCGGTCGCGTCGCGGTAGCGCAGCGAGGGAATCACGCTGGCGACGGTATTTTTTGCGGACGAAGGCATGGCAGGCTCCTGCGGTGAAAGTGCCCGGAATGATGGGCGAGGCAGCTTCATCGGTATTGTAGATTCTTGAAGTGTCGGTTCGATGGCGCGGTGGGTTGGAATTTTTCGAAAACGATCCTGTGTAGGAGGCGCGATACCCTCTTGCCAATCCCGCTGAACTGGCGCATCTTTGCGCCGTGGGTCCATTGCCAAGAGGAGCATGACATGAAAGGCGTCGAGAAGAAGAAGGAAGGCAAGAAGCAGCCGCAAAAGTCGCTGAAGGAAAAGCGCGCGGAGAAGCACGCCAAGAAGGCGGAACGTACCTGAGGGAGTCTGCGGCAAAAACCACGCCGCGTCGGATCAGCAAGCCTTGCAGGTTGGGCTGAATCCGCGTTTTACGCGGATGAAGCCCCACACGGCCCGTTCGATAAAATCGGGGTTCACGCAGCCACAGGCTGCCCGTTGGGCTTCGCGAGAAGCCGCTCAGCCCAACCTGCCTGCTGCGCAAAAATCGCGCCGCGCCGGGTCAGTCGACTCGCGCGGCGTGGGCATAGACATTCATCGTCTCGTCGCGGGCGAAGGCGATCAGGGTGATGCCGGCGTCGTCGGCGGCTTCGATCGCCAATGCGGTCGGCGCCGAAATCGCGGCAACGATCGCGATCCCTGCATGCGCGGCCTTGTGCACGATTTCCCACGACGCGCGCGAGGTTATCGCGAGAAACCCGTTTGCGGTGATGGTGCCCAGCGATACGCGGGTGGGCGCATCGGCTGCCAGTGCCCCGACCAGTTTGTCGACGGCGTTGTGGCGGCCAACATCTTCGCGGACCGTGATCGTGGCGCCCGCTGAGACGAACCCCGCGGCGTGCGCGCCACCGGTGAGCGCGTTGAGCGGTTGGCCGTGCGCCAGTGCACGCATGCCGGCGACGATCGCCGCGCGTTGTACGCGTACGTCCGAAGTGACGTGCGGTGCCGGGTGCACCGCATCCTCCAACGATTCCACGCCGCACAGGCCGCAGCCACTGCGACCGGCCAGCGCGCGCCGGCGTTGTTGCAGCGCTTCGAAGCGCGCCGATGGAATCAGCCCCTGCAATGAAACACCGCGGGTCGTGCGCAGGATATCCACCAGCTCGAATTCGTCGGGACCGGCGACGATGCCTTCGCATAGCGCGAAACCCAGCGCGAAGTCTTCAAGATCGCACGGCGTTGCCATCATGACCGCAAAGGACGCGCCGTTGTAGACCAGCGCGATCGGCGTTTCGGCGATGACGTGGTCGCTGCTCGACGTGTACTCGCCCGTGCCCATGCGCAGGACATCGACCTCGCGCAGGCCGTCCCGGCCGGGACTCGGCATGACGCGGACCGAAGGCGGTGACATCTGCATGCGCCTACTCTATTGCTTTCGACTCCGCCGTGCCCAGCACCGCCGCGGGCGGTTTGCGCAGCGGGCGGCGCGTCAGCAGCGGATGTACGAACACCGCGCCGAGGATGATTGCGACGCCGAGGTAAAACCACGCGTCCAGTTGGTGCTGTTCGCCGAGCACGATCGCGGCGAGGACGATCGCGTACACCGGTTCGAGATTGGTAGTCAGTTGCACGGTGTAGGCGGACAGCTTGCGCAGCACCCTCATCGCCAGCGCGAACGGCAACAGCGTGCATACGATCGCGAGGACCAGCAACAATGCGGCGTCGTGGAGGTCGGGGACCACGAAGGTGCCCTCGCCATGCCAGAGCGCAGTGACCAGGGTCAGGAACAAGGTACCTGCGCCGAGTTCAAGGCAAGTGACCGTGAGTGCGCCGGCTCCCTCGGCCATGCGTTTGTTGAGTGCGCCGAAACCGGCGCAGAACACCGCCGACAACACGCCCACCGCAACGCCGATGCGCATGTCTGCGGGGACGCCGCCGACCACCAGCGCCACGCCGGGTACCACCGCGACGCCCAGCAGCAGTTCGCGCGCTTCGAACCTGCGTCCGGTGATCGCCGGTTCCACCACTGACAAAAATATTGGTGCCAGCGCAATACAGGTCGCGGCCACCGAAGCATTGGCGAGTTTCACCGCCGAATAGAAGGTCAGCCAGTGCAGCGCGACCAGTACGCCGATGCCGGCATACGCGGCGATCCGGCGCGGCGTCATCGTCACGAGTTCGCGCCATACCTTCGGTATCAGCAGCAACGCAACCGCCACCAGCAGCATTCGCCACCACACCAGTTGCAGCGCGGTCAGCGTGATCAGCTTGCCGAGGATGGCGGTAAAGCCCCACAGCAACACGCAGAAGTGGAGTTGCCAGTGGGCGCGCGAGATGGAGGGCATGGACGTGGCGACGACAAGGTGGCCGATTTTCGCACAATGCCGCCGCCGCGTTGTCGAATCCGGGGTGTTTCAGCAAGAACCGACGCTGGTCCCTGTCGCGCAGATCAGCGAGCAATCCGACCGGCGCTGTCTTGGCCAGCCCCGCGCACGGGGGAGGCCCGTTGTCATTCCGGGGCTGTCCGCGCTGTTCGCGGACAGAACCCGGAATCTGCTTTGAAGGTGGTGGGTGGAGAGCGGATTCCGGGTTCGATCACCGATACAGCCGGTGATCGCCCCGGAATGACGATGGATATGGGCTGCGCCTCGCCGAATCCGCGGCGTTGCGGCAGCCGGGGCTGGATCCCTGTCGCGAAGGTCAGTGCGATGCTACTCCGGTGCGGCGTTGCCGTCGCTGTCTTCGCTCCAGGATGCGTTGACCTTCTCCAACACCGCCTCGCCGCGCAGCCGGAACGCATGCGCCAGCCACATGATCAGCGCCGAGAAAATGGCGATCACGATCAGCCCCGATCCCATGCCGAGCAGGCCGAGGTTGCCGGCGTGCTTGTCGAGTTCGGGATAACGGCCCAGCCAACTGATCAACGCCAGGCCGCCCAGCCACGGCAGTACCCAGAAGCCGGCCAGGAAATCGAGTTTCGGGGTGTGCTTGCCGCGCCATGTTTCATGGATGACCAGCAGCAGCAATCCCAGCACCACCGCCAGCATCAGCTTCCATACCACATCCCAGCCTGACCAGAACACGATCAGGTTGGACGAAAGGAACGCCAGATACGGAATGATCCAGCCGCCGGCGAGTCGGAACGGGCGTTCGTGGCCGGGCAGTTCCTTGCGCAATGCCATCATGGTCAGCGGACCAGAGCCGAACGACAGCACCGTCGCCGACGTCACGAAGCCGACCAGTTTCTGCCAGCCGGGGAAGGGCAGGAAGAAGATCAATCCGACGATGAACGCCAGGATCACGCTGACCCACGGCACGCCGCGCTCGCTGACCTTGGCCAGCGCGGGCGGTGCGTTGCCGTTGCGGCCCATCGCATAGGAAAGCCGCGCCGTGACCGTGGTGTAGATGAGCCCCGTGTCGGCCGGCGACACGAACGCGTCGATGTACAGCAGCAGTGCCAGCCAGGTCATGCCCAGCGTCATCGCCAGCGTTGCCAGTGGCCCGAACGCGAGCGCGCGTCCCTCGATGCCGCCGCTGAACGAAGTGCTGATGTGCTCCCAGCCGTTGGCCAGCGCTGCCGACGGTAGTGCGCCGATGAAGGCGATCTGCAACAGGATGTAGATGACGCCGCAAATCAGCAGCGAGCCGAGCACCGCGATCGGTACATTGCGCTGCGGGTTGTCGGTCTCGCCAGCCAGCTCCACGCCTTGGCGGAAACCGAGATAGGAAAACACGATGCCGGCGGTGGCGATCGAGGCGAACACGCCGTGCCAGCCCATCGGCAGGAAACCGCCTTGCTGCGCGTGCGTGAAGTGACCCATCTCGAAGTCGGCCGAGAGGAACGCCACGATCACCAGCACGATGATCCCGAGCTTCCACCACACCAGCGCGTTGTTGAGCCGCGCGAACCAGCGGATGCCGATCACGTTGATCAGGCTGAACAGGAACATCATCGCAGCCGCGACGGCATATCCCGGTGTGGTGAGCACCGCCACCCCGTCTTCGAGGTGCTGCAGCCACGGCACGTAGTTGGATCCGTACTGCAAGGCGGCCAACACCTCGATCGGCGCGGTGGAGGCGGCGGCGAGCCAGGTGATCCAGCCGGTGGTGTAGCTGGCGAACGATCCGAACGCGAAGTGCGGGAATCGCACCACGCCGCCCGATACCGGGAACATCGTGCCCAGTTCCGAGTAGGTCAGGCCGATGAACCCGATCATGATGGCGCCGAAGGTCCACGACAGGACCGACGCCGGGCCGGCTTGCTGGGCCGCGTACATGGCGCCGAACAGCCAGCCGGAACCGATGATCGAACCGACCGCGGTGAACAGCAAGCCGATCATGCCGACGTGGCGCTTCAGGCGGTGGTCGTCGCCACCGGTTTTGGGGGGTGTGGTTGGCACGGCAAAACCCTCGAAGAGTGCGTAAAAACGCGCGCCGGATTCCACGCGCGTGGCGACACTCGATCATCGGCGGGTATCACAGGTGGTTGCAACCTTTACCTGAACGTGATCGCGGCAACTGCTGCGTGTGCGAGCATGCGTCACGACGGAGCGCGATACCGCCATCGCGGCACCGTCCCATGCGGGGACCTGATTAGCGCTATATCTCAGTAAGTCACGTTTACAGTCATTCCGGGGC
>JBOHYW010000049.1:0-21220 GCA_050738155.1 Rhodanobacteraceae bacterium | reverse complement strand
GGCTCCTGCGAAGCGGCTTCGGTAGGAGCCTGCGTGCAGGCGACCCGCTCGTCGCGGAGACGAGCGAAACCATCGTCAAAATGTTTCGTATTGTTGTGCGAAAAAATGGATTCCGGATTACGCCCGCTGTGCGGGCTTGTCCGGAATGACGAATTTGTTGGATATGGTTTTCGCCGGGATGGCCAGCGAGTGGAGCAAGGTTCCGCGCGTCAATGCGACAATGATGGGATGCCCAAGACCCTTGATGACTGGCTGACATACCAGCAGCAAATCCACGCGCGCGGCATCGACCTCGGTCTCGAGCGCGTGCGCGAGGTGTGGCAACGCATGGGCACGCGCCGCCCCGCGCCGCTGGTGATCACGGTTGGCGGCACCAACGGCAAGGGTTCGACCGTGGCGTTCTTGGAAGCCATGCTGCGCGCCGGTGGCATGCGCGTCGGCGCTTACACGTCGCCGCACATCCTGCGCTACAACGAGCGCGTGCGTGTCGATGGCGCGGAGACCGACGATGCGGATTTGATCGGGGCGTTCGAACGCATCGAAACGGCGCGCGCCGAAACGCCATTGACGTACTTCGAGTTCGGCACGCTGGCGGCTTTCGATGTGTTCGCGCGCGCGGATCTGGATGTCGCATTGCTTGAGGTCGGATTGGGTGGCCGGCTGGATGCGGTCAACATCATCGACGCCGATTGCGCGATGGTGGTGACGGTCGACCTCGATCACATGGAATATCTCGGGCCCGATCGTGAATCCATCGGTCGCGAGAAAGCCGGTATTTTTCGCGCAGGCAAGCCGGCGATCATCGGTGAAACCGATCCGCCGCAATCGTTGCTCGAATACGCCCGTTCGATCGGCGCCAAGCCTGAAATATTGGGTCGCGATTTCGGCTGGCTGCCGCAAGCGGGCTCACTCGAATGGTGGCACCGCGATCCGTCGCAGCCGCGCTATCTCGCGCCCGCGAACGGCAGCATTGGTGACGTGTCGCTGCAGGGCGAACTCGCGCTGGAGGGCGCGTTCCAGTATCACAATGCGGCAACCGCGATTGCGGCGTTGCACGCGCTTGGAGAGCGCGTGTATTGGGATGTCGCGGCGATTGCCAGGTCGAATCGCGCGACGGGAGACCAGCCGTTTCTCGCCGGGCGCCTGCAGCATCTCGCGACCCGACCCGACCTCGTCATCGATGTCGGCCACAACCCGCAGGCCGCGCGTGCGCTGGCATTGTGGCTGGACCGGCATCCGGTGGCCGGGGTCACGCGCGCGGTGTTCGGGGCGTTGGTGGACAAGAACATCGAAGCGGTGGTGGCTGCACTCGGCGCGCGGATTGAACGCTGGTACCTGGCCGGACTGCAGGACGAGTCGCCGCGTGGTGCGACGACCGCGCAGTTGCTGGAACGCGTGCGTGCAGCGCTGCCGATGGCGATATGCACCGGCCACGCCGATATTCCCGCCGCCTTGGCTGCAGCATGCGCCAAGGCATCGCCGGATGACCGCATTCTTGCCTTCGGCAGTTTCCATGTGGTGGCGCCGGTGTTGCGGGCGTGCCCCTAACGTGTACGAACGGATGCGCTGGACATACGGCGCTCAAGGTGCGTTGGTAGAATCGCGCCGATCAACGGGCATTGCTCGGCGCACGCTCAACGTGCACTGCAAAACGCACTCCGCTAAATTCAGGCATTCGAGTGCGCGTCGCTCAACGCGTCGATTCGTTTTCAAGGTGCTGTATTTATGGATTCAGGTTTGACCAAACGTTTGCTTGGCGCGGCGGTACTGATCGCGCTGGCGGTGATCTTCGTGCCGATGCTGTTGCCGAGCGGTTCGCCCGCGGGGTCGAAAACGGTGGGCGTCAAGATTCCACCGGCACCCGACAGTGCGTTGCAGACGCGGGTGCTGCAGGTAGGCCCCAATGGCGCCAGCGCAGGTTCCAGCACGGCGGCGGCGATCGACCCCGATCACGTCGCGACGCTGAATCTCGAAGATCAGAAGGCCCGGCAGCAAAGTCTTGTCGGCAGCACGCCGGTTCCTGTACCGGCCGATACGGCGCCCGCCGGTTCTGCGCCGGTGGCCAGCACGGCGCCGGAAGCATCCGCGCATACCCCGGCCGGCAAGGTTGCCGAAGCCGTGCCGGAACCTTCATCGAAGGCGTCGGCGCCAGAACCTTCCACGCCCGCCAAGCCCGCGCCGCCAGTCGCGGGTGGTGCTGGCGCCGCAGCGGACACGGGTTACACGGTGAACCTCGGCATCTATGCAGACCACGGCAGCGCCAACAAGCTGGTGGCGGTGGCAAAGCAACACGGATTCGCGGCGAAGGCGGCACCGGAAAGCTTCCAGGGCAAACCGGTGTTGCGGGTGCGGGTCGGGCCGTTTTCCAGCCACGCCGCGGCGGAGGCCGCGCGTCTGAAACTGCAGGGCTTCGAACCGGTTGCCTCGATGACCGTGGATGCCGACGCGGGGAACCAGACCGCTGACGCGCCCGCATCCGCGCTGCCGGCTGGCAAGGCCGGGGCGTGGGCGGTGCAATTGGCGGCGTTCAGTGTCGAGGACCAAGCCAACATGCTGCGCGACCGTCTGCGCAACCAGGGGTTCGATGGCTATGTCGACAGCGTGAAAACCGCCAAGGGCACGCTGTGGCGGGTGCGGGCGGGTCCATTCGCGAAACGCGATGCCGCGGACGCGGCGCGTGGCCAGATCGCCCAGAAGTTGAAGATCAAAGGAATCATCGTTACCGAGTAGTGGTGCGATCGATCCCTGATCGCTGCATCGATGGTGGTCCGCAGCTTCCGTCGGCCTTGAACCCGAGAACATCAGAGCGGCCATCCATGGCCTGACTTTTCACAACAGCAGCTTCGAATGGTGCACCGTCGGATTCCCGATGACGATGAACGCCGCCGACATCCTGATCCTCGCCGTACTGGCGCTATCGACACTGTTCGGGCTGCTGCGTGGCTTCGTCAGCGAGGTGTTGTCGCTGGTTTGCTGGGTGGCGGCGTTCTGGGTGTCGTGGGCGTTTGGCGCGCGCGTGGCGGATTTTTACATCGGGATGCTTCACGAACCCGCTGCCCGCATCATCGCGGGCTACGTCACGTGCTTCGTCGGGGTGTTGATCGTCGGCGCGCTGGTCGGCTTCGTGGCACGCCGATTGCTGATTGTCGGCGGATTACGTGGTGGTGACCGCCTGCTCGGCATGCTGTTCGGGCTCGTGCGCGGGTGGTTGCTGGTGACCTTCGTGGTGTTGATGCTGGGTTTTACCCCGCTGCCGCGTGAGTCGGCGGGCTGGCGGCAGTCGTGGCTGCTGCCGACGTTCGAGATCGGTGCCGGTTGGCTGGCCGACGCGTTGCCGGCGGACGTTACACGCTATCTCCAGGCCGGCGGCAGGGCCTTGCCTGCGCTGCCGCGCGCACCCATATCGGGGTTGCGGCAACTGGTGCCGTCCGGGCCTGCGTCGAGCAGTGGCGGACGCCCGGCTGCTGCACGCAGCACGTCAAGTCGTGCGCATGCTCTCGATCGCGCACGCGGCGATGTGGGACAATAACGCTTCGTGAAGGGTGGCCCGCGGCGCCGCCCCACAATCTCTCGAGAACTTCGCCATGTGCGGAATCATCGGCATCGTCGGCAAGACCGAAGTCGCCACCGCGTTGTACGACGCGTTGACCGTTTTGCAACACCGCGGGCAGGACGCCGCCGGCATCGCAACCTACGACAACGGCAAGCTGCACATGCGGCGCGGGCCGGGGCTGGTGCGCGACGTGTTCTCGACGCGTGACATGCAGGAACTGAAAGGCCACGCCGGCATCGGCCACTGCCGCTACCCGACCGCGGGTGCCGAGAATTTCGAGGAAGCCCAGCCGTTCTACGTCAATTCACCGTACGGCATTGCGTTCGCGCACAACGGCAACCTCATCAACACCGAGTCGCTGCGGCGCGAAATGTTCGAAAACGATCGCCGCCACATCAACACCGATTCCGATTCGGAAATCCTGCTCAACATTCTTGCGCACGAGCTGCAGATCCAGGATCACCACACGCTGGAACCGGACGAACTGTTCAAGGCGGTCGCGGCGATGCATGCGCGCGCCAAGGGCGGCTATGCCTGCGTAGCGTTGATCCTCGGCTACGGCATGCTGGCGTTCCGCGATCCGCACGGCATCCGTCCGCTGGTGCTGGGCGAGCGCGACACGCCGGAAGGCAAGGAATACGCCTGCGCGTCGGAATCGGTCGCGTTCGACATCCTTGGTTTCAAGCGCGTGCGTGACGTGGCGCCGGGCGAAGCGGTGTTCGTGAGTTTGGACGGCAAGTTGTCGTCACGCCGTTGCGCGGAAGGCGCGGTGCACGCGCCGTGCATTTTCGAATACGTGTACCTGGCGCGGCCCGATTCGATGATCGAGGACGTGTCGGTGTACAAGGCGCGCCTGCGCATGGGCGAGAAGCTGGCGGCGAAAATCCTGCGCGAGCGCCCGGATCACGACATCGATTCGGTCATTCCCATTCCCGACACCTCGCGCACCGCGGGTTCCACGCTCGCGACGGCGCTGGGTGTGCCGTTCCGCGAAGGCTTCGTCAAGAACCGCTACATCGGCCGTACCTTCATCATGCCGGGGCAGGGCCAGCGGGTGCGTTCGGTGCGGCGCAAGCTGAATCCGATTCCGCTGGAATTCCGCAACAAGAATGTGTTGCTGGTGGACGATTCCATCGTGCGCGGCACCACCTCGCGGCAAATCGTGCAGATGGCGCGCGAAGCCGGCGCGAACAAGGTGTATTTCGCCTCGGCCGCGCCGCCGGTGCGCTATCCCAACGTGTACGGCATCGACATGCCGGCGCCGGGGGAACTGGTTGCACACGACCGCACCGTCGAGGAAATCCGCGAAACCATCGGCGCCGATTGGTTGGTCTATCAAGACTTGCCCGACCTGATCGATTCGGTTGCCGAGGGCAACGAACATTTGCGGCACTTCGATGATTCGTGTTTTTCCGGTCACTACGTCACCGGCGTCGAACCCGAGTATTTGCGTCAGCTCGAATTCGCGCGCTCGGATGAGGCCAAGGCGCAGCGACGCAGCGCGTGATGTTTTTGTAGGGCGGATCAAGGTTTGAGCGCGAAGGCGCGAATGCCGGAAGACTCCAGGCATCCTGCCTTCCGGCCCTTCGGACCCGGCTACGCCGTTCGCGCCGCTCCTGCGGCGCAGTCGCCGCTTTGCGGCTTGATCCGGCCTACTGCAATCTCTTCCGCCCTACGACTGGGGAGCCCGGAATGCCACGCCGCCTGATCGCGTTGTTCGACGGAACCTGGAACAAGGCCAAGACCCGCACCAACGTCGACCGGCTGTGGAAGCTCATCGCGCCCACGGACACCGAAGGCCACGAGCAAATTACCAAATACATCGCCGGCGTCGGCGTCAAACCCGGCATCGGGCACATGCTTGGCGGTGCATTCGGGCTGGGACTGTCCGGCAATGTCGAGGAAGGCTTCCAGTGGCTCGCGCAAAGCTGGCGCGAGGGCGACGAAATCTGGCTGTTCGGGTTCAGTCGCGGTGCTTACGCCGCGCGCAGCCTGGGCGGCCTGATCCGCAAATGCGGGCTGCTGAAACCCGATGCGGACGGCAAGGTGACCAAGGCCGCGGTCGACACGGTCTACGATCTGTATCGCAACAACCTGCACCCGAACGATCCGAAAATGCAGGCGTTCCGCGCCGCGCATTCGCGCGAGGTGCTGATCCGCTTCGTCGGTGTGTGGGAAACCGTCGGCGCACTCGGCATTCCCGGCGTCGCATCGTGGTTTCCATTCGCGCGTGCGCATTACAGTTTCCACGACACGGACCTGAGCAAGATCGTGCAGTATGCGTTTCAGGCTTTGGCGCTGGATGAACATCGCGCTGACTTCAAGCCGGCCAAATGGACGCCGCCCGCGAATTCGGCACAGCAGGGGCAGGCATCCGTTCCCTGGAAACCGGAGCAGCTCGAGGTCGAGCAACGCTGGTTCATCGGCGCGCATTCCGATGTCGGCGGCGGCGAGAAGACCGACGGTGCCGGGCACAGCCCGGATACGTTGCCCGAGATCACCCTGGCGTGGATGCAGGCCAAGGCCGCGGGTGTCGGACTCGCTTTCAACGAACCTTGCACGCCCGCGCCCGGCGCAGAACTCGACATGCCGAACAAGTCCTACGCGGATTTCATGTACGGCCTCTACAAGTTCTTCAAGCAGAAATACGAGCGCGTGCTGGGCGGCGGCATCAACGAAACCATCGACCCGTCGGTATGGATGAAGTGGTACGAACAACCCGCGTATCGCCCGCCATCGCTGCAGGTCGCGATGGACAAGGGCTCGATTGAATTGGGATCGGGCGAGGTGGCATGAGCGGATTGTTCGAAGCGGCGCGGTGTTGCCTCGATTGCGCGACGCCTGCGGAAAAAATTGCGCTGACGCGGCAGGCGTTCGATGCCGTGCAGTCCGGGCGCCTGTCCCTCAACGACGATGGCGCGGCACCGCTCCCGATCGGAACACCGGGCCGACCGCCACGCCCGCGCTTGGTGCACCCGCGCGATTTACCCAAGCGCGGCCTCGGTAGCGAAGAGGGCCGCGCGGCGCTGGTGCATGCGGTCGCGCACATCGAATTCAACGCCATCAATCTTGCATGGGATGCGGTTTACCGCTTTCGTGATATGCCCGACGATTACTATTGCGAGTGGGCATCGGTCGCCCACGACGAAGCGCGCCACTTCAGCATGTTGTCTGCGCGCCTCGCGCAACTGGGCCGCGCCTATGGTGATTTCGACGCCCACAACGGCCTCTGGGAAATGGCGGTCAAGACTGCGCACTCGTGCCTTGCGCGCATGGCGCTGGTGCCACGCGTGCTGGAAGCGCGTGGGCTGGATGTCACGCCCGGCATGATCACGCGGCTGCGGACGGTGGGCGACGATGCCACCACGGACATCCTGGAAGTCATCCTGCGTGAAGAAGTCCCGCACGTCGCCGCGGGCACCCGCTGGTTCCGGTACTGCTGCGAAAGGGAAGGGCGTGAGCCCGACGCGATGTTTCGCGCGCTGCTGGCCGAGTACGTGCCCGGTGGCCTGAAAGGTCCGTTCAATCTCGCCGCGCGACGCGCCGCCGGTTTCGGCGACACCGAACTGTCGATGCTGGCAGATACCTGAACTGAGCCGGCAGCGTGCGGCGCTACAACCACGGCCTTCGCATTGCCTTGACGCGTGTCGGGGGACGATGCTGCATGCGTCGACGGATCGAAGACTACGCATTGATCGCGAACATGCGCACGGCCGCGCTGGTTGGCCGTGATGGCTGCATCGATTGGCTGTGCCTGCCGCGTTTCGATTCGTCGGCCGTGTGTGCGGCGCTGGTCGGAAGTCGCGAAAACGGACATTGGTCGATCGCGCCGCAATCCGAATCGTGCTCGGCGCATCGCGCGTACCGTGACGGGACCATGGTGCTGGAAACCGTTTTCAGCACCGGCGAGGGCGAAGTCGCGCTGATCGATTGCCTCGCGATGGCTCGCGACGGTGGTGATGTGATCGATGTGGTGCGGGTCGTCGAAGGACGCGGCGGCCGCGTGCCAATGCGAATGTCGGCCAAGTTTCGCTTCGACTATGGCCGCGTCCGGCCGCGATCCATGCGTCGTGAATATGGTGCCGAGGTCGTTGCAGGGCCGAATGCACTGCAGTTGCGTACCTCCCTGGGTCTTACGCGGAAGGACGATGCCTGGTGCGCGGACTTCAGCGTCGGCAAAGGCGAACGGGTGACGTTCGTGTTGACCTGGTACGACGCCTGGCAGGCACCGCCGCGGCACCGGGATGCTCGGCGTGCGCTGCGGCAGACCGATAAATTCTGGCGCGAATGGAGCCGCCAGTACACGCGATCACATCCCTGGCACGACGCCGTGCTGCGCTCGTTGCTGACGCTGAAGTCGTTGAGTGATGATCGCACCGGCGGGATCATCGCCGCACCGACGCTCGGGTTGCCAGAGGTTCCCGGCGGCACCAAGAACTATGACTATCGCTATACGTGGCTACGCGATGCGACATTCACGATTTACGCGATGCTGCACTCGGGCTACCACGAAGAAGCACGCAAGTGGCGCGACTGGCTGGTCGATACCACCGCGGGCGACCCGGCGCGCCTGCAGCCGTTGTATCGGGTCGATGGCGCGCGCCGCATTGCCCAGCAGGAACTCGAGCACTTGTCCGGTTTCCAGGACAGCCGACCGGTATTGCTGGGCAACCAGGCTTGGCGGCAGATCCAGATGGACGGCTATGGCGAAGTGATCAATGGCATGCATGTGGCGCACCAGCATGGCTTGCACATGCAGCAGGACGATTTCGATCAGCAATTGGGCATGCTCGAGTATCTCGAACACCATTGGCAGCACGCGGGTACCGGGCTGTGGGAACTCGGCAAGCATATTGGTACTTACACGCATTCCCAGGTGATGGTGTGGGTCGCGGCGGATCGGGTCGCGCGGTTGATCGAGGATTCCACCTTCGAGGGCGACGCCGCACGCTGGCGTGCGCTGGCTGACCGGATCCACGCGCACGTGTGCGAAAACGGGTTCGATGTCGGGCGCAATACCTTTCTGCAGCGTTACGGAAGTCGCGCGTTGGACGCGGTGGCGTTGCGTATCCCGATCGTGGGATTCCTGCCAGTCGACGATCCGCGCATGTTGGGTACGATCGATGCGATCCAGAAGCAACTGTGCCGCGACGGCTTCATCTGGCGCTATTGCGACGATGATGGCGAGTTGCCGGCAGAAGGTTCATTCCTGGTCTGCTCGTTCTGGATGGTCGAAAACCTGGCCATGCTTGGCCGCAGGCAGGAAGCACTTGAAATGTTCCAACGCCTGCTCGACGTGCGCAACGACGTGGGCCTGCTGTCGGAGGAATACGACCCGGCCGGAAAGCGGTTGCTGGGCAATTTCCCGCAGGTGTTCTCGCACGTCGGGCTGGTCAACGCCGCGCATCGTCTTGCCGATGACGGATCATCAACGCAGGCGGCGGGTTGACGTGGCCGGCTCACACCCAAAGGTCGGGGCCGGCGCTGCTGCATGAACGCGCTACGTGAAAGTTAGCGTCAATGCGATGCCGGCTGCACCGGCGGTGGCGGCAGCTTCAGCTTGAAGTACGGCAGCGGTGCGGCTTGTCCGGGTGGCACGTAGTCGTGGGCGGGTTCGCCGGCGGGACCAAGCGAATGGATGTAGGCGTACATGTCGGCCAGATCCTTGTCGCTCAGGTAACGGAATGTCCAGAACGGCATCGCTGGCCGCGCCTTCAACGAGCGCATCTTGGCGATCCATTTTTTCGCGGTGAGTTTTTGCACGTACAGGCGCAGATTCGGCGCGTAGGTCGTGCCCCACGGGCCCTGGAAATTCATCCCGCTGCCCGTAAGCAGCATGGCCTTCGGCGCGTGCCCAGCGTGCTCGGCCCAGCCGGGTGTATGGCAGTCGTTGCAGCCACCGTAGCCGACCAGAAACTTGCCGTGATCGAGCGCGTGCTGGCTTGCCGACGGCGAGTTCGCCGCCATGGCCGTGCACGAAACCAGCACCCCAAACGCCAACAGGAACCTCTTCATGGTCGCATCCCCGAAGGTCGGCAGTCGATGAAAGTTCACAAGCGCAGCCGCGACTTTACTCGCGGGGCAGGGTAGCCGCAAGACGCGGGCTGCGGGTGTACTCTCGGCGTCCGGATTGCATCCTGGAGGGGTTGGTCATGGCAACGCGAAAGATCATGGTCGCGCTGGTCCTGCTGCTCGGCGTCGTTGCGGCAGCCGTCGCGCAACAACCGCGTGTCGCCACTGCACCTGATGGTGCGTATCTGCTCACGGCCGACCGCGTGTTCGACGCGCGCAGCGAGGCTACGCATGTCGGCTGGGCGGTGCTGGTGAAAGGCGGCAAGATCGCCGCGGTCGGGCCGCGCAACTCGATCAAGGTGCCCGCGGATGCGAAGGAAATCGACTTGCCCGGCACCACGCTGCTGCCGGGCTTGATCGATGCGCACTCGCACATCTTCCTGCACCCGTACAACGAAACCCTGTGGAACGACCAGGTGCTGAAGGAGCCGCTGCCGTACCGCACCATCGAGGCAGTCATCCACGTGCGCAACACGCTGATGGCGGGATTCACCGCGCTGCGCGACCTCGGCACCGAGGGCGCCGGTTACGCCGACGTGGACGTGCAACGCGCGATCAACGAAGGCCTGATTCCGGGCCCGCATTTGTTCGTCGCGACGCGCGCCACGGTCGCGAAAGATTGCTACGGTCCCGGGCCGATGGGCTTTCGCCGCGACATGGTGTTGCCGCAGGGCGGCATTCCCGTTGCCGGCGTGCCGGAAATGATCGCGGCGGTACGCGACCAGGCTGGTCATGGCGCCGACTGGATCAAGATTTACGCCGATTATCACTGCGGCAAATCACACGGTTCGGTGCCGACCTTCACGCAGGAAGAACTGAACAAGGGCGTCGAAGCCGCCCATTCGCTCGGCCTGCCGGTGTCGGTGCATTCGGTCACCGCCGAAGGCATGCGCCGCTCGATCCTGGCTGGCGTTGACACCATCGAACACGGGTTCTACGGCACCCGGAAAGTGTTCGAGATGATGGCCAAACACCACGTCGCCTACTTGCCGACGCTGGAAGCCGTGGTCGCGTACGCCGAATATTTCCATGGTTGGAAACCCGGAGACCCGCCCACCGATGAAATGAAGGCCTCGCAGAACGCGTTCAAATTGGCGATGCAGGCGGGTGTCACCATCGGCTGCGGCAGCGACGTCGGCGTGTACAAACACGGCACCAACTACAAGGAAATCGAGTGGATGGTGAAAGACGGCATGCGCCCCGCGCAGGCGCTGCTGGCCGCGACCGCGGTGGACGCGAAAATCCTGCGCCAGCAGGACAAGTTCGGTCAGCTGAAGCCCGGCCTCGACGCCGACATCATCGCCGTCAAGGGTGATCCGACCAAGGACATCGCCGCGATCGAGCACGTGCCGTTCGTGATGAAAGGCGGCGTGATCTACAAGCGCCCATGACCCACTCACCAAGGCGAATCCGCATGAAAAGTCGATTGCGCGCGCTGCTGGTCGCTTGCCTGGTCTTGCCGTTTGCAGCGTCGGCTGTGGACGCCGCGACCAGCCACGGCCCACGCATCGAGATCAGCTTCACGCACGCGGCCCATGCCGGCCCGGTCACCGGTCGCGTGTACGTGGCCATCAGCCGCACCGACGACAAGCCACCCATCCAGCAGACTGCGCCCACCGGGGTGCCGCTGTTCGGCCATGACGTGCATGCACTCAAGCCCGGCCAGGCGGCCGTGATCGACAGCGGCGATTTTGGTGCGCCGATCGCCAGCCTGGCGAACCTGCCGGCCGGCGATTACTGGATGCAGGCGTTCGTCAACATCTACACCCGCTTTCCGCGCGCCGACGGGCACACGGTGTGGCTGCACATGGATCACTGGGAAGGACAGGACTGGAAGCGTTCGCCGGGCAACCTGTATGGCAAGCCGGTCAAGGTGCATTTCGATCCGCGCTCCAGCCAGCCGATCCGGCTGGTGGCCGACCAGGTGATTCCACCGGTGCAGCAGCCGACCGACACGCGCTACGTGAAGCACATCAAGTTCAAGAGCGCGATCCTGAGCCGGTGGTGGGGGCAGCCGATCTACCTTGGCGCGACGGTGTTGCTGCCGCGTGGCTACGACAAGCATCCGCATGTGCACTACCCGATCGTGTATGACGAGGGTCATTTCACGCTGCGCGCACCGATGGGTTTCGACCGCAAGAACCACGACTTCCACAAGTACTGGCTGGCCGACGGCACGCCGCGCGTGATCGTGGTGACGCTGCAACATCCCTCGCCCTATTACGACGATTCCTACGCGGTGAATTCGGCCAACAACGGGCCCTATGGCGATGCCATCCAGAAGGAACTGGTTCCTGCCATCGAATCGCGTTTCCGCGTGATCGACAAGCCATGGGCGCGCATCCTCACCGGCGGTTCGACCGGTGGCTGGATCGCGGTGGCGCTGCAGGTGTTCCACCCCACGTTCTATGGCGGCAGCTTCGCGCTGTGCCCCGACTCGCTGGATTTCCGTTACCACCAGATCGTCGATATCTACGACGACAAGAACGCCTACTACAAACAGTTCGGCTGGGTGCGCGTCGAGCGTCCCGACACGCGCAAGATCGATGGCAACATCACTTCGATGATGAAGGACGAGAACCACTACGAGCTGGCGGTGGGCGATCACTCGCGCTCGGGCGGGCAATGGGACATCTGGGAGGCCACCTTCGGCCCGGTGGGCGATGACGGTTATCCGAAGCGCATCTGGAAAGCGCACAGGCGTCATCGATCACGATGTGGCCGAATACTGGAAGCAGCATTACGACCTGCGTTATTACCTCGAGACGCACTGGTCAACGATCGGTCCCGACCTCGCCGGCAAACTGCACATTTACGTCGGCGACATGGACACTTACTACCTCAACATGGGCGTGCGCAAAATGGATGCCTTCCTGAAACAGACGCACGATCCCAAGGCCGAGGCGACGGTTGTATTCCAGCCCATGAAGCCGCACTGCTGGGGTCCGCGCGGCGCCGAACTGATCCGGGGCATCGACGCCTACCTCACCAAGCATGCAGCGCGCGGCGCCAAGCTCGACGCCTGGCACTATTGAAGTGCCTTGATCAAGTAGTACGAAGCCGGGTAAACGGGCGCGCTCGTCCCGCAATGACAATCCGTCATTGCGGGCCATGGCGTGGCACGGGGTTTCTATTGACTGGCCACGGCAGGCCCCGGGTTTTTCCGCCTGCCCGTCAGGATCACCAGTGCGATGCCGCCGATGATCGCTACCGACGCGATCAGCAAGCGCACCGTCAACGGCTCACCCAGAAAGAAAACCCCGCCCGCAGCCGCCAAGATCGGGACGCTCAATTGCACGGTCGCGGCCGTGGTGGATTTCAGGAACGGCAACGCGGTGTACCAGATGGCGTAGCCCACGCCTGACGTCAACGCGCCGGACAGCAGCGCATAACCGATTCCGGCCGGATCCGGCGAGATACGACCCCATAGAATCACGCTCAGAACCACCGCCAAGGGAGCGGCTCGCGCGAAATTTCCCGTAGTGACTTTCAATGGATCGCCACCACGTTTCCCGCGCAGGGAATAGATGCCCCACGCCACGCCCGCGCCGAGCATCAACAGCGCGCCGATCAACGGCGGCGCGGCGAGTCCGGGCAGCAACAGTCCGATCAGTCCCGCGCAAGCGAGCACAAGGCCGGTAGTTTGAAGTATCCGCAACCGCTCGCCCGACCAGATGCCGAAGCCGATCATGGTGATCTGCACCGCACCGAACAGCAGCAACGCGCCCACCGCGGCGGTGAGATGCAGGTACGAAAAGGAAAAGCCGGCGGCGTAGGCGAACAGCGCGAGTGCAGATAACCAGTTGCCGCGACCGGTGCGACTACCGCCGCGCAGCCGAACAAGGCAGAACAACACCAGGGCGCCCGACAGCAGTCGCACCGTGGTGAAACTGGCAGCATCGATGTGCGTGTGCGCAAGCGCCGCGCGGCACAGCAGCGAGTTCCCTGCAAAGGCGATCAGTGCCAATACGGTGCAGGTGACGATGCGCAGGTCCCGCATTGGCCTTCTCCCTCAAGGAATGAATATCAGGCGCTCGAATGAAGCGACGCCGATACACGCACGCCTGGACGAACGGTCAGGAGGAGCTTGAAGCATCCTTGCCAGTCGGATGCCGGCCACGGGTACCTGACCATTTGCTGCGAGACCGCGCGACCCCGAGCGCAACCCCGACGGCAATGCCAATGCCGGTACCAACTGCCACATGGCCCGTGGCTACGCCCAATCCCGTACCGATTGCCAGGCCAAGTGCGATGCCGACACCCAGATCCTGTTGTTGCGTACTCTTGTTATTTGGTATTTTGTTTTCCCACCATGGTGCCTGGCCGTGCAACCGAACGGTATCCGGCTTGAATGAATCTGGGCGTTTCCGTTGCTGCGCGCAGCATTCGGCCTGCCGTGATCTTCCCACTGGCATGAGGCCGCAGCAAGCATGGCAAGTGGTCCGGTGCCGGACCGGGAAAGTGGTCGTTGTCCAGCCTCACGCAGACGGCTACGCTTGCACCGCCGTGCGCGAAGCACATCCGCGAGAGGATGGTCATGAACGCAGTGACTGATGTGGGTGGCAGACGTGCCGGTCCGCGCGCATGGTTGCTGGAATGCCTTGCGGTAGGCGCGGGTGGCGCCAACGCGCGTGGCCTCGGCATCGGTCGCGTATTGCTGGCGGCGGTGATGATCGCGCTGGGCATCCGCGGGTTGGTGTTTGGCGATTTCGCGGGTACCTGGCAGCGCATCCCGATCGCACATCTGCCAGCGCACGATTTCTTCATGTACCTGACGGCGCTGGTCGAATTGGTGACCGGCATCGGCATCCTGGTTGCGCGTATCGCAAAATATTCCGCAGGCGTGATGTCGGTGTTCGCGCTGGTGTGGATGGTGCTGCTGAAGTTTCCGGCGATCTTCTATGCGCCATGGATGGAAGCCGTATGGCTTGGCGCGGGCGAGATCGCCGTAATCCTGGCCGGCGCCTGGGCGGTATTTGCTTCGCTGGCGAATCCGGACGGAAGATTGTTCTCCGGCCGAATAGGTGTGCGCAACGCGCGCCTGCTTTTGGTGCTGGCGTTGCCGACCATCGGGTTGTCCCACTTCTTCTATGCCGATGTTACCGCCGGTTTCGTGCCGGCCTGGCTGCCTTGGCGGCACGGTTGGGCGTACCTGACCGGCGCGGGCAACATCGCCGCGGCGCTGGGCATCCTGTTTGCGGTGTGGCCGCGTCTCGCCGCGACGCTGGAAGCAGCGATGCTGTGGGTGATCACGCTGCTGGTCTGGTTGCCGCCGCTCGTCACCCATCCACACGACACCGGCGCGTGGTCGGCATTCCTGATGTCGTCCGCGATCGCAGCGGGCGCAAGCGCGGTGGCCGGCTCCTACCGCGGCGTGGGCTGGTTGACGATCGGGCGTGATGAAGGACGGGGTAGTCTACAAACATTCCCGATTCGCAGGTTGGGGTGAGCGTTCTTTGCGAACCCCAACAACACGGCTGCTGTAGGTTGAGCGGTTTTTCGCGAACCCCAACAGACACCAATCACGAACGGTCATGGATTACCGACGAGCCCTCATCCAGGGCGGCATCTATTTCTTTACCGTCAATCTGGCGAATCGTTCGAGCAGCTTGCTGGTCGAGCGCGTGGACATCCTGCGCGATGTCGTTCGCCAGGTTCGACAACGGCATCCCTTCGAAATCGTCGCGTGGGTGGTCTTGCCCGACCATATCCACTCGATATGGACCTTGCCGCCAAGTGACGCCGATTTTCCGATGCGGTGGGCTTTGATCAAGGCCGGCTTCTCCCGCCGAATCGCCCGAAACGAAAATATCAATGCTTCGCGAGCCAACAAAGGCGAGCGTGGCATCTGGCAACGACGCTTCTGGGAGCACCTGATCCGCGACGATGACGATCTCGCCCGGCACATGGATTACATCCATATCAATCCCGTGCAGCACGGACACACTGCGAAGGCCAGCGATTGGCCGTGGTCGTCCATCCACCGTTACATCCGAAACGGAATGCTCAGCGCGGATTGGGCCACCGATCCAGATGTCGCGGCGTCCATTGGTGAGCGGCAAGAATGATGTTGGGGTTCGCATAAAGCGCTCACCCCAACCTACGCAGGCTGGCGTTGCCAACCATCGGGTTGTCCCACTTCTTCTACGCCGACGCTACCGCCGGTTTCGTGCCGGCCTGGCTGCCGTGGTGGCACGGCTGGGGCGTACCTGACCGGCGCGGGCAATCTTGCCGCTGCAGCCGGCATCCTGTTCGCGGTGTGGCCGCGCCTGGCGGTGACGCTGGAAGCAGCGATGCTGTGGGTGATCACGCTGCTGGTCTGGTTGCCGCCGCTTGCCACCCATCCACACGGCACCGGTGCGTGGTCGGCGTTCCTGATGTCGTCCGCGATCGCGGCGGGTGCAAGTGCGGCGGCCGGCTCATACCGCGGAGTGGGCTGGTTGGCGATCGGGCGCGCGATGAAGAGCGGGGTGGTCTACAAACATCCATGTTTTGTAGGTTGGGGTGAGCGCGTTTTGCGAACCCCAACGTGTTTTCGTTGGGCATCGCTGCGCTCAGCCCAACCTATGTATGGACTCGCCCCTTGTGTCAACCGTTGTTTGGTTCGAAGCACGGGCTGCATTTATGTATGAGGCCTCGTCAAAGGTGGCCACTTGGGGCCACGGGCCGGCATCGGGTGAGCTCGCGGGAAGGCCGATTACAAAGAGGCTTCAAGAGCCGGTAGGTTGGCAGGCCTGGTTCCGCGACGGTCTGACCTGGTGGTTCGAGCGTTCAAGCAGCGGTCGCGCGCAAAGGAAAATCGGACAGTGTCGGTGGGTTCAGTGCACCTCGTTCACAGTGTCAAGTTCCCGAGCCGGATTGCTCTGGAAAGGGGTGTCCGGGTGTTTGAGCAATAGCCAAATCACACGCAGGTTGTGGTTGGCCAGGCGCACGGCGGCACCCTTTTGCCCGCAACGCTGCATCCAGCGCTGGAGGCGGCGACTGTAGGGATCACGGGCATCGCTTCGGATTTGATTGAGGACGGCATGCGCCCCTTCGAGCAGGGCATTGCGCAGGTAGGTATCACCCCGCCGGCTCATCTTGCCCAAGCGCACTTTCTGGCCACTGCTGTGCTGGCTGGGGGTGATGCCGAAGTAAGCGGCAAACTGGCGGCCATCGGCGAAGCGATCGGGATCGAGGCCCTTGCAGGCCATGGCGGTGGCGCCGATCTTGCCAATGCCGCGGACCTGGCACAGATGCCGGGCCACCGGATCGGTCCGGCTCAAGCGCGCCAGCTCGGCATCCAGTTTGGCGAGCCGATCCCGATGGCCGTACCACTCGCCCATCAGGTCGGCGATGAGTTCGCGCAAGCGGTCCGGAATCGGCAATGTGGCATCCTCCAGACTCCGATCCACCATGCGCACCAAGGCGGCATCGCCTTGCCCCATGACCACGCCGTGCTCGAGCAACAGACCGCGGACCTGATTGCCGATCGCCGTCCGCCGCCGCTTCCAGCCACGCCGGACCCGGTGCAGCGCTTGCATCGCCAATTGCTCCGGGGTCTTCACCGGCACCGGGTGCACATGACGATCGTGCAGGGCTCGCAAGATCGCCTGCGCATCCCGGGCATCGTTCTTGTTGCCGCTGCGGTGCACCGCCGTGTGCTGCGCCGGCAGGATCTTCACCGCAATCCCGCGCGCCTGAATCTCCCGTGCCCACGCCTGTGCACCCGGACCGGTCTCCACCGCCACCGTCAGCGGCGGCTCCAGACCGGCAATGAACTTGTGCATCGCCTGCCGTGACTTCAGACGCTTCTCCAGCATCACTTCGCCGCGCGCATTCTCGCCGGCAACCTGAAACACGTTCTTGGCCAAATCAATCGCTAGCGCAGTAATCTCGTTCATGGGCTCGTCCTCGCGTCCGATGTGATGGGAGTTCTATCTCACCACCACTGGCACTTCGATGCCTGAATGCGCGGGGGCGAGTCCATGTGATTACAAAAGACAAAATTTTGCTTCCCTGCCGCGATCTTCCCACCTGAATCACGCCGCGGCAAGTCAGCACGCGCTCGCAGCGCTCACTACCGAACCAACGACGGCGCCAGCAATTCCGCTACCCAATCCATGAAGGCGCGCACGCGGTGTGGCAGGTTGCGGCGCTGCGGATAGAGCAGGGTGACGGGCATCGGTTCGGCGGCGAGTTGCGGCAGCACTTCGATCAAACTGCCGTCGTCCAGCAGCGGAGCGACGCCGGTACGCGGGGCCTGGATCAGGCCGAGCCCGGCGAGACAGGCGCCGACATAGGCTTCAGCGCTGTTGACGGTCACCGCGCCGGGCATGGGTCGGGTGCGATAGCCGTCATTCGTCGGATATTCGAAACCCGGCGAGCGCGCGCCCAGCGTCGAGACGTAATGCACCAGCCGGTGCGCGTCGAGGTCTTCCAGTTTTTTCGGCGTGCCGTAGCGTGCGATGTAGGCAGGACTGGCGCAGGTGACCACCGGCAGTGCACCGAGCCTGCGCGCCGCCAGCGTACTGTCCTCGACCGTGCCGACGCGCAGCACGCAATCGAAACCTTCGCGCACCACGTCGACGATGCGGTCGGTGCCGCTGAGTTCGATTTCGAGTTGCGGATGCTGGTCGAGAAATTCCGGCAGCCGCGGCAACACGAAATGGCGCGCGAGGCCACTGGACATGTCCACGCGCAGACGCCCGCGCAGTGCATGGGCGCGCTGGAACATCGACTGCAGTTCGTCCATGTCGTCCAGCAGATCCTTGCAGCGTTCGTAGAACGCCTGGCCGTCGGCGGTGAGGTGCACGCGTCGCGTGGTCCGGTGCAGCAACTGCGTGCCGAGCAATGTTTCCAGCTTTCGCACCGCGGTCGAGGCGCTGGCCTTGGGCAGGCCCAGGCTGTCGGCGGCACGGGTGAAACTGGAGAGTTCGGCCACCCGGACAAAGGCTTGCATGGCGTCGAGCTGGTTCATGGCGAGGATTATTGTTCACCAAATGCGAACATTCAAATCAATTTTTGCTTATTTATCGCAAACAGCGCAACCAATAGATTGGCGTTCGTCCCATCCATACGAAAGGAGAACGCCATGAACACTTCCACCCCCATTGCCATGATCACCGGCGGCAGCCGCGGCCTAGGTCGCGACATGGCGCTGAAGCTGGCCGCACAAGGCACCGACGTGATCCTCACGTATCGCAGCCGGCGCGAGGAGGCTGACGCCGTCGTCGCCGCGATCGAAGCCGCCGGCCGTCGCGCGTTCGCGTTGCAACTGGACGTCGGCGACAGCGCAAGCTTCGATGCTTTCGCCGCGCAGTTTGCCGAGGCTTTGCGCACGCACTGGCAACGCGAGCGGTTCGATTATCTGGTCAACAACGCCGGCGTCGGCGTGCACGCGCCGTTCGTCGAAGTCGACGAGGTGCAATTCGACCTGCTGATGAACGTGCACCTGAAGGGCCCGTTCTTCCTCACCCAGAAGCTGCTGCCGCTGATCGCAGATGGCGGTCGCATCCTCAACATCTCGAGCGGTTTGGCGCGCTTCGCCTTGCCCGGCTATTCCGCCTACGCGGCGATGAAGGGCGCCATCGAGGTGCTGACCCGCTATCAGGCCAAAGAATTGGGCGCGCGCGGGATCGCCGTGAACGTGCTGGCGCCGGGCGCCATCGAAACGGACTTCGGCGGCGGTGCGGTACGCGACAACGCCCAGCTCAACGGCTTCGTCGCCGCCAACACCGCATTGGGCCGCGCCGGCCTGCCGGAAGACATTGGCGCAGCCGCGGCCGCGTTGCTCGGCCCCGGCGGTCGCTGGATCAACGGTCAGCGCATCGAGGCTTCGGGCGGCATGTTTCTGTGAGCCAAGGCGGGACCGATCCCACGCGGGATCGGTCCAGGCACGTCGAGTCAATGCAGCAGGCATCCGGCAGAAACGGGCATGCCCCTTTCTACGCTCCCGCCGGCGCGCGTCTCAGATAAAGATCAGGCAGGCGATGCACAATGCAAGCGCGCCAGCTTCCAGCCTATTGTTCGTGGCGGGGCGCGTGATTATGCTCGACGCGCCGCGTTGGGAGAGTGTCGATGCGTATCGCAAGCGTGGGGCAGGTGGTGTTTGCGCTGACCATGGTCGGCGTCGGCATTCTCGGTTGGGTTCAGGGCGACTTCGTCCAGATCTGGCAGCCGGTACCCAAGGCGTTTCCCGCACGCGAAGTGCTGATCTACCTATGCGCCGCGATTTCGCTTGCATGCGGCGCGGGCCTGCTGTGGCGCCGCACGGCCGAGTCGGCGGCACGCTTGCTGTTTTTTTATCTGCTGCTCTGGATGGTCGTGTTCAAGCTGCGCTTCATCTTGCTCGCGCCGACCACGGAAGGTTCCTGGCAGAGCAACGGCGAGAACGCGGTGATCGTGGCGGGCGCATGGGTGTTGTACGTCCGGCTGGCAGCACGTTGGGACCGGCGTTATCTCGGTTTCTTCAGTGGTGAAACGGGCCTGCGCGCGGCGCGGGTGCTCTACGGCCTGGCGATGATCGCGTTCGGCCTGTCGCATTTCTTTTATCTCGATCTCACCGCGCCGCTGGTCCCGGCCTGGCTGCCGTGGCATGTGGACTGGGCGTACTTCACCGGTGGCGCCTATCTCGCGGCGGGGCTGGCCATGATCGCTGGAATCCTTGCGAAACCGGCGGCGATACTGTCGGCGTTGCAGATGGGTCTGTTCACGTTCCTGGTGTGGCCGCCGCTGATGCTGTCGGGCACCATCACGGCTTCGCAGTGGCGCGAGTTCACCACCTCCTGGGTGCTGACCGCCGCGGCGTGGGTCGTTGTCGACTCGTATCGCGGTGCGGGCTGGTTGTTCGTCGGGACGCGAGATCGTGCCGATCGCGTTGTGCACACCGCCTTGGACGATTAGTCCTTCGGCGCCTTCCGAACGCGCTGAAGCAGGGCAGGAATCGATCGACGCGTTGGTGTCCACTTCGATCACAGTCTCGAGGCCCATTGGCCGGTCGTGCCGCGCGATCAGTTGCGGTGTAATTCGTTTCAGCGCGTGCGCGCGGCGCGCGCGTCGGCCGTTGCGCGAAAGGGCGAATCCCTGCGGACGCCACTACATCGGCTTGGTGACGGCGTGCTCAATCGCGCCGCATGTATTCGTATTGCACCGCAAGCCAGCGCTGGCCGGTGCCGTCGGCGCGGGTCCAGTACTGGCGGATGTATTCGTGATCGGGGCCATCGCGCACGATGACAAGATTGGAATTGATGCTGCGCCCTTCGACCTTGTCGCCCAGCCCGACGAACGGAATGCTGTCGAACTCCAGCGTCAGCTTGCCATCGTGTGCCTTTTCGCAACCCTTGGCGGGCATGATCCCGACCGGGAACCGCGTGTCCATCGACACGTATTGCCAGCAGCCCTGCACCCGGAAATAGTGCAGATAGGCCATGCGGCGAAAATCGTGCGCATCGGAACCAGGCGCAGGTTTCATGATCTCCTGCTGGTAGTTGCCGATCATGCGGCGAGTTGCGATGATGCCGCGCGTCACGATGGGTTTTGCATCCGGTGTCAAGCGCAGGGTCGAAACCACGTTCCACGTGCTGTCCTCCGATGCAAGTTCGCGATCTTCCGGGC
>JBOHYW010000048.1:0-21268 GCA_050738155.1 Rhodanobacteraceae bacterium | reverse complement strand
TGCGCGTACGCAGCCGCGATCTTGAACACGATCCGCCGGTGTTCGCGCAACAAGGTTTCGAAACGCCGTTGTCGTTCCCGATCCGCCATGCCCGATTTTTCCTGCCTGTTTCCCCATGATTCGCCACCGCACGGAAAAAATCACACCGGTCTCCGCGCGCGGCTCCACTACAATGCTCCCAAAATGGGGTTTCCACCGTGTCCATGCCCGCCCTCCACGTCAAGCGCTACTTGATCACGGGCCTTCTGGCCTTCATCCCGGTGTGGATTACCTGGGTCGTGTTCAAGTTCGTGTTCACCTTGCTGGCTGGCGTCGGTGCGCCGCTGGTGACCGGTATCATCGAGTTGATCGGGCTTGGCTTGCCCGCCGCGGCACACGCACTGCACCGCGACTGGATCGTGTCGATCCTAGCTTTCGTGCTGACCGTCGCCGCGTTGTACCTGCTTGGCTGGCTTTCCACCAAGGTGCTCGGCCGCCGCATCCTCGGCACCATCGACAACCTACTCGAACGCATTCCGTTGGTGCACACCATCTACGGCGGCGTCAAGAAACTGATGACGCTGATGCGCAACAAGCCGGGCGGAACCCAACGCGTGGTGTTGATCGATTTCCCCTCGCCCGCGCTGAAGTCGGTCGGCTTCGTCACGCGCACATTTCGCGATGAATCCGGCCGTGAAGTCGCCGCCGTATACGTGCCGACCACGCCCAACCCGACTGGTGGCTATCTGGAACTGGTGCCGACCGAACGCCTGATCATGACCGACTGGTCGATGGACCAGGCGATGGCCTTCATCGTCTCGGGCGGCGCGGTCGGTCCCGAACGACTCCCCGACATCGAACCGGTAGCGCGGACACATATCGTCCAGCCGGATGCCGCGGTCCGGTGACGGCCACGCCGGCCAACGCGGATTCCGGCGGTACACGCTGTTTTCTCGCGTTGCTCCCCGCTGCCGCCTGCCGCGACACCCTGCGGCGGTGCCGGGAATCGTTTGCCGGTGCGACGGCCGGCGCTGCCGGTTGCGTGCGTTGGCTGGATACCGCATCGCTGCACCTGACCTTGCGTTTCCTTGGCGACGCAAGCAACGCCCAGGTGGCGTACCTCAAGCACATGCTGCCGACGCTGGCCCGTACGCTGCCCGTGCTCGAAGGCCACCGTTATGGCATCTGGCCCAACCGCGCACGGCCGCGCATGCTGGTGCTGGAACTCGCTGCGCCCGACGCGTTGCAGGCGCTCGCTCGACAATGCGAAGCACTCGCGCACAAGGCGGGCTTCGATCCCGAACCGCGTGCATTCAAGGCGCATGTGACGTTGGCCCGGCTGCGGCCCGGCTGTGCATTCGGCAACTTGCCGCCAGCCCCGCGCGCGCTGGTGTTCGAATCGCTCGGGCTGATCGCAAGTGATCTGCAGACGAGTGGCGCGCGTTATCGCACCTTGGCCGGCATCGCACTGCCTGCGGCTGAAGAAAGCTGATGCGGCATACGCCGAAACCCGCTACACTACGCGCCGTTTGACGCGTCGCACCCCGAACTTCCCTTGTGGATCGACATGACCTGACGGCCCTCCGGCCCGGGTCCGATTCCCTGCCACTCGCACGTCGCGCACACCCGGCAGCGCATCCGCGTTCGCCGTACACAAGTTGCACCTACTCGCAGCGCGGTTCTTGGGAACGCTCCGGGTCACACGAGGAGTTTTCTCATGACGTTCGAATCGCTCGGGCTCGCGCCCGCGCTGCTGCGTGCCCTTGTCGAACAAGGTTACGCCACCCCTACCCCGATCCAGGTCGCCGCGATTCCGTTGGTGCTGGACGGCCACGATCTGCTCGCCGGCGCGCAGACCGGCACCGGCAAGACCGCCGCGTTCGCGTTGCCGCTGTTGCAGCGGTTCGCGGTTGAACCCGAACCCGTGCAACGCAACCAGGTGCGCCGTCCGCGCGTGCTGGTGCTGACGCCGACACGCGAACTCGCCGCACAGGTCCACGACAGCTTCCGCGCCTACGGCAAGCACGTCCGCGTGCGCACCTGCGCGGTGTTCGGCGGCGTCGGCATGGGTGGCCAGATCCAGACCCTGCGTCGCGGCATGGACATCATCGTCGCCACGCCGGGGCGCCTGATCGATCACATGCAGCGCCGCAACGTCGACCTTTCCGGCATCGACATGCTGGTGCTCGACGAAGCCGATCGCATGCTCGACATGGGCTTCCTGCCGGCATTGAAGCAGATCCTCGGCGCACTGCCGACGCAGCGCCAGACGATGTTGTTCTCGGCGACGTTCGCACCCGAGATCAAATCGCTGGCCGCGCAATTCATGCGCACCCCGCGCGAAGCGCAGATGGCCGTGCCGAACGCAGTCGCGGCCGGCGTCACCCACCGCGTACACCCGGTCGACGCGGACAAGAAACGCGACTTGCTGCTGCACGTGTTGGCCGCCGACAGCCGCCGCCAGACGCTGGTCTTCGCACGCACCAAACACGGTTCGGACAAATTGTGCCGACACCTGGAACAACACGGTTTCCGGGTTGCCGCGATCCACGGCAACAAGAGCCAGGGCCAGCGCACCCGCGCACTGGCCGATTTCAAGAACGGCCGCACCACCGTGCTGGTCGCGACCGACATCGCCGCGCGTGGCCTGGATATCGACCAATTGCCGGCGGTGGTGAATTACGACCTGCCGATGGTCGCTCAAGACTACATTCACCGCATCGGCCGCACCGGCCGTGCTGGTGCCGAAGGACTCGCCATGTCGCTGGTCAGCCGTGAGGAAGAGGGCCTGCTGCGCGACATTCGCAAGCTGTTGAAACAAGAGCTTGCGATCGAATCCGTGGAAGGTTTCGAGCCGACTTGGTCGCTGCGCCTGGACCGCGCCGGCGCACCACCGTCGCGCAAACCGGCACGACGCGCCGGCAAGCAACGCCCGCCTCAGCAGGCGCGGCGCAACCGCGCGCAAGCCTCGGCGGACCCGAAATCGCCGCGGCCCGCGAAACACGCGCATCCACGCCATGCGCATGCCACGCAGGCCGATGCCGCACACGCCGCGACGCGTCCGCGCAAGAACCGTCGCAATCGCGACAACCGGCAGTGGACGAAACCGCGTTGAAGTCATTCGGCAAGGCCGGGCTGTCGCTGGCGTTTTTTGCGCGACTCCCGGCCCGACCATGACCTTCGGCCTACGGCCCGCAGCCCCGCGTTGGTTCACAATCACGGGTTCCACGGGTGCGCACGCCGCGTACCGGTAATCCGTTTCGCGACGCAGAGGGAGACTCCATGCACAAATATCTGATGACCCCGATCGCGCTGGCCGTTGGCACAGCGCTGGCTGTTTCTGGTTGCAGCAACCAAGCTCAGAATCACACCACTTCGGCACCGGCGGAAACGTCTGCGCCCGCCTCTGCGGCCAGCGCGCCGGTACCGGCCTCGACCGTTGCCATCACGCCTGACCAGCCGATCGCCTTCACGCTCGACGATCAATACGACCCTTGCGATGACTTCGCCAATTACGTGAACGCGAAGTGGAACAAGGCCAACCCGATTCCCGCCGACCAGAGCCGTTGGGGCGCGTTCGGAATCCTGCACAAGAAGAGCTTGCAGGAGCAGAAACAGCTTCTCGAGACCGCCGCCCAGCATGCCACCAATGACACCGGCAGCAAGCTGCAGCAAAAGCTCGGCAATCTGTACGCCGCCGGCATGGACGCCGCGGCCATCAACAAGCTGGGCTACACCCCCATCAAGCCGCAACTGGCTGCGATCGACGCGCTGAAGACCCCGGCCGACATCGTCAATTTCATCGACACCAGTTACAACAACGGCGACGGCTACGTCTTCCGTTTCGGCGCGCGTGCCGACTTCACGGATGCCACCCAACAGATCGGTTACGTTTTCCAGGGCGGACTTGGCCTGCCGACCCGCGACTACTACCTGTCACCGAAGTACAAGGACATCCGCGCCGCCTACGTGAAATACATCGCCAAGTCGCTGGAGCTGGTGGGCACGTCCGCGACCGACGCGAACAAGCAGGCCGACACGGTATTGAAATTCGAAACCGAGCTGGCCAAGGCATCGTTCTCGCCGACCGAGTTGCGCAACCTCGACAACGAGTATCACTTCGTCACGGTGGCCGAAGCCGACAAGATCACCCCGCATTTCAGCTGGGAGAAGTTCTTCAAGGCCCAGGGTGTCGACATCGGCAAGGGCTTCTCGTTGTCGCAGCCGAAGTTCGCGGCTGAATTCGACAAGCTGCTGGCGCACGCGCCGGTTTCGCAATGGCAGGCCTACCTGAAATTCCACCTGGTCAACAATTCCTCGACCGCCTTGAGCAAGGCATTCCAGGACAACCAGTTCGACTTCTACGGCAAGACCCTGCGCGGTCAGCCCGAGCAGCAGGCACGCTGGAAGCGCGTGATCGGCTCGGTCAACGGCGCCATGGGCATGGGCTTGGGCGAACTGTACGTGGCCAAATACTTTCCGCCGGAAGCCAAGGCGCGTGCCGAGCAACTGGTCACCAATGTCCGGGCGGCATTGAAAGAGCACATCGAAAACCTGGACTGGATGAGCGAGGCGACCAAGAAGAAGGCGCTGGAAAAATGGGCGCTGTTCCTGCCCAAGATCGGCTACCCCGACAAGGGCGAATGGCGTGACTGGTCGGGCCTGACCATCGAATCGGGACACTGGTATGCCAATCTGGAAGCGGCGTCCAAATACAACTACCACTACAACATCAGCAAGATCGGCAAGAAGACCGATCGCAAACAGTGGTTCATGACGCCGCAGACCATCAACGCCTATTACGACCCGTCGACCAACACCATCAACTTCCCGGCCGCGATCCTGCAACCGCCGTTCTTCTACGCCAAGGGCGACGATGCGGTGAATTATGGCGGCATCGGCTTCGTGATCGGACACGAATCCAGCCACGGCTTCGATGACCAGGGCAGCCAATTCGATGGCCACGGCAACCGGGTCAACTGGTGGACCAAGCAGGACAAGAAACAGTTCGACGAACGCACCGCTGCGCTGGTGAAACAGTACGACAGCTACACGCCGATCGCCGGCAAGCCGGACCTGCACGTGAACGGCAAGCTGACGCTGGGCGAGGACATCGGTGACTTGGGCGGCCTCAACATCGCCTACACCGCTCTGCAGACCGCGCTGAAGCAGAACCCCAAGGAAGCCGACGAAAAGATCGACGGCATGACCGAAAACCAGCGCTTCTTCCTCAGCTCCGCACGCGTCTGGGAAGGCACCGCCCGCGACAAGACCGCCGAGCTGATGTTGAACGTCGACCCGCACGCGCCGGCCAAGATCCGGGCTTTCGCTTCGGCTACCAACATGCCGCAATTCGCGCAGGCGTTCCAGTGCAAGCCCAGTGACAAGATGATGCATACAGGCAAGAAGCTGGTGAAGATCTGGTAGGGATACCCACCTGACCTGCCGCGTTCGGCAGCCCGCCGCAACGCTTCAGCGCCGCACGCAAGTGCGGCGCTTTTTTGTGTGCGCCACAGGGCATCCTCCGGGCAAAATCATGTGATTTCATCGCTCCCGTTCGTCGCCAACAGCAGTAGGCTGGTTCAAGGAGCGTAGCGACGACTGCGCCGCAGGAGCGGCGCGAACGGCGTAGCCGGGCCCGAAGGGCCGGAGGGCAGGATGCCCGGAGTCTACCGGCAATGGGTGCAAGGACGAAACCGACATCGAATGCAGCGACTGATCGCCACCATCTCTCGTGCGGCAATGCCGGCTCCGGCCTTCGGCCTTCGGCCTTGAGCCGGCCTACGCGAGGAGAGGGGTAGGCCGGATCAAGGCGCGTAGCGACGGAACCGGCAAGATTCGGAACAAGTCGCATTGGCGCCACTCCTGCGGTGGAAGACTCCAGGCATCCTGTCCCGGCCCTTCGGGCCCGGCTTCGCCGCCGTTCGCGCCGCTCCTGCGGCGCAGTCGGCGCCACGCGCCTTGATCCGGCCTACGACGACACACACAACGGCCGTTCGGAGACGCGCACCGTGCCCCTGCGTGCTTCGCCAATCCCCGTTGATATGCCAATTGCTTGCTCGTCTGCAAGCAGCACTTTTCCATTGCGATAGTTATTGCGAATCATTCTCGTTTACTTTAGTATTGGCCGCGCGCTCGCCAACACACGTTCGCTTGCAACACATCACCACGGTTCTTCCGCGGCAACCGTGCACGAGCCGATCGCTTGCGCATCGACCCGGCAGACGGCCCCGGTAGCCGACAAACCAAAGGCCCAATACAACGATGTCGTACATCAAGAGCCGCAAACATGCGTCGCCACGGCGCGCCTCACGCCCACTTGCCCTGTCCACCTTGATGACCGGCCTGGCACTCGGACTACCGGCGATCGCGGCAACCGCGCCGACACCATTGGCCGGCGCGATCGCGGCGGGTGGTGCGGCACCTACCCAACTACCGACGGTCGAGGTGAAGGGTCACCGCAGCCGCTACAAGATCGATGATGTCGCATCGCCCAAATTCACCCAACCGTTGCTGGACACGCCGCAAACCGTCGACGTCATCAGCAGCCAAGTCATCCGCCAGCAAGGCGCCACCACACTCACCGAGGCGCTGCACAACAGCCCCGGCGTCGGCACCTTCTACGTCGGCGAGAACGGCAGCACCTCGACCGGCGACGCCGTGTACATGCGTGGCTTCGATGCCGCCGGCAGCATCTTCGTGGACGGCGTGCGCGACCTGGGTTCGATTTCGCGCGACGTGTTCGACACCGAGCAGGTCGAGGTGGTCAAAGGCCCGGACGGCACCATCTTCGGGCGCACCACACCGACCGGCGCGATCAACATGGTCAGCAAGCAACCGCTGCTGCACAACGGCGTGTCGGCGTCGCTGGGCTACGGCAGTTGGAACCAGAAACGCGGCACGGCCGACTGGAATCAGGTGATCGGCGAGCACGCCGCATTCCGCCTCAACCTGATGGACCAGCACAGCGGCGTGCCGGGCCGTGACAACGTGAAGAACGACCGCTGGGGCGTGGCGCCGTCGCTGGCTTTCGGACTCGGTACCCCCACCCGCGTGTACCTCGACTTCCTGCACGTCACCCAGAACAACATTCCCGACGGCGGTGTGCCCACGGTCGGCCTGCCGGGTTACTCGAGTCCCGATCCGACACGGCCATTCCTCTCCGACGCACCCATTGTCGATCCCTCCAATTTCTACGGCACCGACGCCGACCACGACCACGTCAAGGCCGACATGGCCACGCTGATCGTGCACCACGATTTTTCGGACGGCGTTGCACTGCACGACACCCTGCGTTGGGGCCGCACCCATCAGGATTATTTGTTGACTTCGTTCATGGGCAATGCCGCGCGCCTGTTGACGCCCGATCCGAACGACCCATCCACCTGGACGATCGCCCGCAGCAACCCGAACTTCAAGGACCAGACCAACCGCATCCTCACCAACCAGACCAACGTCACGGTCAATTTCGACACCGGCGCCGTGCAGCACAACCTGAGCTTCGGGGTCGATCTGACACGCGAGGAGATCGCCACCGGCGGCCTCGGCGCACTCGACGACAGCGCGTGGACGCCGGCCAACCTGTACGACCCCGACCCCGGCACCGCCACCGGCCTGGTCGTGGGCGACACTGGCACCTGGAGCCGCGGCCGTACCGACACCGCGGGGGTCTACGCCTTCGACACCATGAAATTCGGCGAGCGCTGGCTGCTCACGGCCGGCGCGCGCCTGGACCACTACAGCACCGACTTCGACAGCGAGGTCGCCTGTGGCGGCCGCCGCGCACCTGCCTGCGGCAGCCTGCCCGCCGGCACGCCGGTGCCCGGTCTCGACGCCGACAAGCGCGGCAATCTTTCGAGTTACAAGCTGGGACTGGTTTACAAGCCCACCGCCAGCGGCAGCGTGTACGCCGACTTCGCGACGGCTAGTGAACCACCCGGCGGCAACAGCCTGGCGTTCAGTGCCTCGGCGAACAATCCGGACAACCCGATCTTCGACCCGCAGAAGGCGCGCACGCTGGAAGTCGGCACCAAGTGGGACGTGCTGGACAGCCAGCTTCGACTCAACGCTGCGCTGTACCGCACCGAGGTCAGCAACCTCGTGGTGCAGGATCCGGTGGACCTGCAGTATTACCAGATCGGCCATGAGCGCGTGCAGGGCATCGAACTCGGCGCGGTCGGCCAGATCACGCCGCACTGGGCAGTCACCGCCGGCTACACCGTGATGAACACCAGCGCGAGCGGTGGCATCGTCAGCAGTTCCACCACGTCCTCCGCGCCCGCGACCAACGGCTCCGGCACACTGGCCTATACGCCGAGGAGCGCGTTCACCGCGTGGTCCACCTGGCGCCTGCCGCACCACATCACCCTCGGCGGGGGCGCGCGCTACTCCGGCGAAATGCAACGCGGCCACGACGGCGCGGTGGGCACGCCCGAATACACCGAGGCGTATTGGGTGTTCGACGCCATGGCCAGCTACGGCATCAATCGGCATGCCAGCCTGCAATTGAATGTCTACAATCTGTTCGACAAGCACTACGTCGCCGCCATCAACAAGAGCGGGTATCGTTACACTCCCGCCACGCCACGTTCGGCACTGTTGACGTTGAGCATCCATTTCTGACCAGGGTCTGCTATCGCCCTGCCACGTGGCCGCGCCGTTGGCCATTTGCCCGCAGGGCAAGGAAGAGTGAGGAAAATGTATGTCGACACATAGACGACCGATGACGCAGCCATGTGGGCAAATGGCCACGGCCCGGAGGGTTGCTCCGCAGTGGCCGCCATCCTTCGGTGCACGCCTTGACCATGGAACCACCATGGCGCTGCGGCGCGCGCCTCGTCTGGCAACCACTGCGGAAGCAACGCGGCTCGCGTGGCAGGGCGATAGCAGACCCTGATGCTGCTGCACATCGCGAACCTGCTCGACGCCACCACGATCGCACGGATGCGCGCGCGACTGGATGCGGCCGAATGGACCGACGGACGCGAGACCGTCGGTCCGCAAGGCGCGCGAGTCAAACGCAACCAGCAACTGCCGGATGCCTCGCCGCTGCGGGCGGAACTGGGTCGCGAAGTACTGGCAGCCTGTGCACGTCATCCGCTGTTCCATGCCGCCACCCTACCGGTCAAGATCCTGCCGCCACGCTTCAATCGCTACGCGGGCGGCGGCAGCTACGGCGCGCACGTCGATGGCGCGGTAATGGCCATGGATGACGGCGCGCAACTGCGCAGCGACATCGCCTGCACCGTGTTCCTTGCCGATCCCGACAGTTACGACGGCGGCGAGTTGATCGTCGCAGACACCTACGGCGAACATGAAGTCAAGCTGCCGGCCGGCGACGGCGTCGTGTACCCCGCCAGCAGCCTGCACCGGGTGGAACCCGTCAGCCACGGCGCGCGGGTCGCGGCGTTTTTCTGGATCCAGAGCCTGGTCCGCGACGAGGCGCAACGGCGCACCCTTTTGCAACTGGATTCTTCGATCCAACAACTCACCACGACCGCTGCCGACGCCGGCACCGTCAAACAACTCACCGGCATTTATCACAACTTGCTGAGGCAGTGGTCGGAAACGTGACGCTCGACAACAACACCGCGTAGGCCGGCTCAAGGCCGAAGGCCGGAGCCGGCATCTCGAAACACCTATTGCCGGTAGACTCCGGGCATCCTGCCCTCCGGCCCTTCGGGCCCGGCTGCGCCGTTCGCGCCGCTCCTGCGGCGCAGTCGTCGCTACGCTCCTTGAACCGGCCTACCGCTTGCCCCGTCGCGAGCACGCTCGCTCCTACAGCGAAAGGCATCCATGTCACACGACGATGCGTGTGCGAAACACCGCGCCGCGCGATAATACGCGGCTCCCCTGCTCACGAAGTCGCAATGAATTACATTCCGGGCCAACGCTGGATCTCCGAGGCGGAGCTCGAACTCGGGCTCGGCACTGTGCTGCGTTGCGACGATCGTGCCGTCCAGGTGCTGTTCGCCAAGGCCGGCGTGGTACGCAACTATGCGGCGCAAGGCGCGCCACTCACGCGCGCGACGTTCCGGGTCGGGCAGCGCATCACGGGCCACGGCGTCGCACTCGTGATCGAACGCATCGACTTGCAGGACGGTTTGCTGGTGTATTCAGGCGAGCGTCGCGAACTGGGCGAAGGGCAGCTCGACGACGAACAGTCGCTGTCGCAGGCGGACGCGCGTTTGATCTCGGCGCGCATCGACAAACCGCATCACTACGAATTGCGCAAACAGGCATTGCTCGCGTGTGCGCTGGCTCGCCGCTCCGAAGCCTGGGGCATTCTGTCCGCACGCGTCGATCTGCTGCCGCACCAGCTCGGCGTGGTGGCAGCCTGCATGGAACGCGAACACCCACGCGCGTTGCTGGCCGACGAACCCGGCCTCGGCAAGACCATCGAGGCAGGCATGCTGATCGCGCGCATGCTGGCCACCGGACGTGCCGCGCGCGTGTTGATCCTGCTGCCGGACGCACTGACGGTGCAATGGTTCGTCGAAATGCGGCGACGCTTCCAGCTCGCGTTCGCGATCATCGATGAGGAGCGTTGCACGGCCATCGCCGCCGCCGATCCCGGGCACAACCCGTTCGAGGACGAGCAACTCGTGATCGCGTCACTGGATTGGTTGGTGCAATCGCCGCAGCGCGCCCGTCAATGCGGCGCTGCCGGTTGGGACATGCTGGTGGTGGACGAGGCGCACCATCTGGAATGGACCCCGGAAAGTGTCAGCGCGGATTACGCGCTGGTAGAAGCGTTGGCGCGTGCGACGCCCAGCACGATTCTGCTCACCGCCACCCCTGAACAACTCGGAAGACGCGGGCATTTTGCTCGTCTGCGCCTGCTCGACCCGGCGCGCTTCGACGACCTCGACCGTTACCTCGCAGAAGCCGAACGCTACGCCGAACTGTCACCAATCGCCGCACGAATCGCGGAACGCGTGCCATTGTCGGAAGCGGACAGCGCGTATCTGCGTGAACGCTTTCCGCACGATGCCGGCCTGCATGCATTGCTCGACGCTTATCCCGAGCGTGCCCAGGCCCTGCTTTCTGCGTTGATCGATCGGCACGGCACCGGCCGCGTGATGTACCGCAACCAGCGTGCCACGGTTGGCGGATTCGCGGGACGCCAGCTTGCTGCCGAAACCGGCCCGAACGCACCGCTTGCTGACCAGGCCCGGCAGGCCTTGCTGGCCGAGTTCAACGATGACATGGACGACCAGGCCACGCAAAACCGCACGATCGATTATGCCGACGATCCGCGCATCGGATGGCTGGTCGAGCTGCTTGCCGAATATCCCGACGACAAATTCCTGCTGATTGCGATGACACGCGTCAAGGTGGAAGCCATCGATGCCGCGCTGCGTACACGCACCGGCACGGCGGTCGCCTGCTTCCATGAAGGGATGACCCTGCTGCAACGCGATCGCGCAGCCGCGTGGTTCGCGCAAGCCGATGGCGCGCGCGTGCTGCTGTGTTCGGAAATCGGTTCGGAAGGCCGCAACTTCCAGTTCGCGCACCGTCTGGTGTTGTGGGACCTGCCACTCGACCCTGACCTCATCGAGCAGCGCATTGGGCGACTCGACCGCATCGGTCAGCGCCAGATCATCACCTTGCACGTTCCGCCGCTGCCCGGCACCGCACAGGAAGCAGTGGCGCGTTGGCATGCCTGCGGCACCCGCGTGCTGAGCGAGTGTCCCGCCGACGGCCGTGAACTGCTGCGCCGCTTCGGGGCATCCACGGTTGCCGCGGCGCGCACACACGCTGCAAACAGCGAGTCCGATGATCCGGAACTGGACGGCTTGATCGCCGCCACCGCCGAAGCGCACGCCGAGCTCTCGCGCACCCTCGCCAGCGGTCGTGATCGCCTGCTGGAACTCGCCGCGCGGCATTCCAGCGGTGGCGCATTGCACGCTGCCATGCAGGCGTCCGACCGCGACGCGCAGATCCACGCGTTGATCCAGAACTGCTTCGAGCCGTTCGGCATCCAGACCGAAGATCTGGACGATGGCAGCTTCGTGCTCGATCCCGAATGGTTGTCGACCGACGCGCTTTCCGGTTTCGCGGATGGCCCGCGCCGGGCGACGTTTGCTCGCCAGACCGCACTCGCCCGCGAAGAGCTCGACCTGTTGCGTATGGATCATCCGCTGGTCGCCGGCGCCTTCGACCTGCTGCTGGCGGGCGAGTTCGGCAACGCGGCATTCCTGATCGATCCGGCACTGGCGCCGCGCAGCGTGTTGCTGGAAGCGGTATACGTCATCGAGTGCGTCGCCGACGTGCGCCTGGACGTGCAGCGCTTCCTTCCGCCCACGCCGCTGACGGTGTGCGTCGATTCAAAGCTTGCGCCACGCGCATACACGCCATCCGCGCAAGCCTTGGCGCGTGCGCGCGAACGCAACCTGGATATCTCGCGCTATCGCCGCTACCTGACCCAACTGGTGCCACCGATGCTGGAACAAGCCGACATGCTGGCAGCGACCGGAACCAGCAGTGTGGTGGATGACGCCGTGGCGCAGGCGCGCGATGCCCTGGATGCACGCGTGCAACGCCTGCGCGCGCTGGCGACCGTCAACGCATCGGTGCAACCTGAAGAAATCGCGCAATCAGAATCGACCCGCGATGCGGTGGTGGCGGCGCTGTCGAAAGCACGCCCCCGCCTGGACGCGGTGCGAATGGCGGTGAGCCCCGATTTTCTGGCGCTACGCTGAGCGGAGCATTGTCCACGTATGACGACGCGTAGGGTGGGTTAGCGCCGCAGGCGCGTAACCCACCTTCACTACGCGGAGACTTGCGGTGGGTTACACCGCTGCGTGGCTAACCCACCCTACAGGAGCTTTCCTGGGCGGTGGCCTCAGTACGTAGGGCGGCTAGCGCCGCAGGCGCATAACCCGCCTTCACTGCGCGGAGGCTCGCGGTGGGTTTACGCCGCTGCACGGCTGACCCACCCTACGGCCGGCGGGCCAGCTCCGGATTGTCCTTCGTCACCGGCATCAAATCCTGCTTCGATACGCCCAGCCACAACAGCAGCGGGCTGGCGAAGAAGATCGACGACAACGTGCCGACCAGGATGCCGATCAGCATGGTGATGGCAAACCCGTGCACGGCGGTGCCGCCGAACAGGTACAGCGAAGCCATCGCAATCGCAGTGAAGCCCGAGGTGATGATGGTACGCGACAGGGTGTTGTTGATCGCGCGGTTGAGGATGTCCTGGGTCTTCGATTTGCGGGTCAGGCGGAACAGTTCGCGAACACGGTCGAACACCACCACCTTGTCGTTGATCGAGTAACCGACCACCGCCAGGATCGATGCCAGCACGGTCATGTCGAACTCGCGCTGCACCAGCGCAATGATGCCGAGCGTGATCACCGTATCGTGGATCTCGCTGGCGACCGCGGCAACGGCGAAGCGCTTTTCGAAACGCATCCCCAAGTACAGCATGATGCCGATGATCACCACGATTACCGCATAGATGCCGCTTTGCTTCAACTGTTTCCCGACTTCCGGTCCGACGAAATCGGGCGCCTGGGCAAGCTTGGCATTCGCATGCCCGACTTGCAGCGCGGCCAGCACCTTCTTGGAAATCGCTCCCGCAACCTCGTTCGGGCTTTCCTTCTTGGTTTGATGCTTGGGTAGCTGCAGGCGGATCGAAATTTCACGGGTGCCGCCGACGCTCTGCACCACCGCATGTTCGAAGCCGGCCTTCACCAGCGCGGAACGCACGTCGCCAACATCCACCGGCTGCTCGTAGGTCACCTGGATCAGTACACCACCGGTGAAATCGAGGCCGTAATTGAGGCCACGCACGGTGATGGCCCAGACCGACACGATCAGCAAGATCGCCGAAATGACTATGCTGACCTTGCGCATGCCAAGGAAGTTGACGTTCAGATCGTGGCGGAAGATTTCCATGGAATACCGATTTCTCTTCTTGAATCCCCATCCCGAAGGAAGGGGGAAAAACTCATACCCAAAGCGTCTTGAGCTTCCTGCGGCGGCCATGAATCAACGCGGTGATCGCGTGGGTCATGGTGATCGAGGTAAACAACGAGATCAGGATGCCGATGCACAAGGTCACGCCAAAGCCCTTGATCGCACCCGAGCCCACCGTCATCAGGGCCACGGCTGCAATCAAGTGGGTGACGTGGGCGTCCACGATGACCGAAAACGACTTTTCGTAACCGGTACGAATCGAGGCGTGCGGCGTCGATCCGTTGCGCAATTCCTCGCGGATGCGCTCGCAGATCAACACGTTCGCATCGATCGCCATGCCGAGCGCCAGGATGATGCCCGCGATGCCCGGCATCGTCAGCGTCACACCGACGATCGACATCACCGCGACGAGCAGGAACAGGTTGAACACCAGTGCGATGTCGGCGACGATCCCGAACAGCCGGTAATACAGCGCGGCGGCGAGCAGCACCAGCGCCAGCCCCAGCACGATCGCGCGATCGCCCTTTCGGATGTTGTCCTGACCGAGGCTCGGGCCGATCACGTGCTGGTCGACGATATTCATCGGCGCCGCCAGTGAACCCGAACGCAACATCAGCGACAGAGTCTGCGCTTCCTTCTGGGTCAACCCCGTGGTCTGGAATTTCTTGCCGAACACGCCCTGGATCACCGCGTCGTTCAGCACCGTCTCGGTGGTCTTGGAGGTATGCACTTCCTTGCCATCCACCAACTTCACCACCGGGGTGGTTTCGATGTACACCACGCCCATGCGCTTGCCGACGTTCTGGGTGGTGAAATCCAGCATCTTGCGCGCACCGGTGGAATTGAGCGTCACGTTGACGTCGGGCTGACCCGTTTGCTGGTCATAACCGGATGACGCGTCGACCAGTTCGTCACCGCTGACGATCACGCGTTTCTTCAGCACCACCGGGGTGCCATTCTTCATGTAATACAGGCGATCGTCGGGCGGCACGTTGCCGGTCTGCGCGGCCTCGGTGGGGTTCACGTTCGGATCGTTGGCGTGGTACTCCAGCGTCGCGGTGGCGCCGAGCGCGCGCTTGGCCTCGGCGGTGTCCTGCACGCCCGGCAGTTCCACCACGATGTGGTTCTGGCCCTGCTGCTGGATCAGCGGCTCGGATACGCCCAGCGCATTGACGCGATTGCGCAACGTGGTGACGTTCTGCGTGAGGGTGGCCTGTGCGAGCTTCTGCAGCACGTCCGGCTTGATGGTGGCCTCGAAGGTGTAACCGCCGCCCGGGGTACGGCTTTCGGCGAAGTCGAGGTCGGTGGTGCCCGTCCTGACGGCACTGAGGGCACTGTCGCGGGCGTCGGCAGATTTGAACACCGCCTGCACGCCGTCGCCACTCAGCGACACCGCATCATGCGGAATCTGCTTGTCACGCAACGTCGAACGGACGTCATCGAGATAGCGCTGTTGCTGCTTTTGCAGTACGGCGTTCTGATCGACCGACAGCAGAAAGTGCACGCCACCCTGCAGGTCGAGACCCAGCGGCATCGCGTGCGCACCGATCGCCTGCATCCAATGCGGTACCGTGGTGGCGAGGTTGAGGGCGACCGTGTAATCGTCACCCAGTGCGATGCGCAGCGAATCGGAGCCTCGCAACTGAACCTGGGTATTGGCGAACCGCACCAGCATGCGATCCTTGTCGATCGCAATGCTCTGGTACGGGATCTTGGTCTTCTCCAGGTCGTTCACGACCTTTTGTTTCAGGCTGGCGTCGATCTTGGCGTCGCGGTTTGCCGAAATCTGCACGGCCGGCTGCGGACGGTACACGTTCGGCGCGGCGTACAACAGGCCGAGCACCATCGCGAGCCCGACGACCCAGTATCTCCAGCGGGGAAAATCGTTCATGGCAACGAAACGGACAAGGTGAATGCGGAGGGTTGCACGCCGGGGCGCCGGCTCACAGCGACTTCAGCGTGCCTTTCGGCAGCACGCTGGAAACCGCGCCTTTCTGGACGCGGATATGCACGTTGTCGGCGACTTCGAGCGTGACGAAATGCTCGCCAACGTTATCGACGCGCCCCACGATGCCGGCGGCGACCACTTCGTCGCCCTTGGCAAGGTCCGCGATCATCTTCTTTTGCTCCTTGGCACGCTTGGATTGCGGGCGAATCAGCAAAAAATAGAAAATGATGACCAGAACGATCAGCGGTGCGAATTCGAACAAAGGATTCGGCGCACTCTTCGGCGCAGAGGACGCCGCGGCAGCGGCGGCTGTAATCAATGACAACATGCGGGACTCTCGTGTGGCGGAACGGGCGACCCCCCAACGGCTGGTCGGCCCAAAAGACAGCGGATTATGCCACGGCTTGGCGGCTCGCGCATGGGGGCGTTGGCGGACCGGGAATACAAACCGGGGTCAGAGTGCACTTTCGTGCGAGATTCGTGTGATTCTCGGTACGAGCCTGCATCCGAAAGTGCATTCTGACCCCGGTTTTCCCGGTTTTCGCTGGTCGCTCCCAGTGACTTGAGGTTGGACACGCTGCGATAATCGACAGTTCCCCGCTGCCCGCCAGGAACCGCCAGCATGCAACACCTGACCGTCATCACCACCGGCGGCACCATCGACAAGGTGTACTTCGACGCCAAGTCCGATTACCAGATCGGCGCGCCGCAGATCGGAGCAATCCTCTCGCAACTGGGGGTCGCGTTCGAATTCGAGGTGGTGCCGGTGTTGCGGAAAGACAGTCTCGACCTGACCGACGCCGATCGCGCTGGCATCCGGCAGGCGGTGGAACAGCAGTCACACAGTCACATCCTCATTACCCACGGCACCGACAGCATGGTCGAGACCGCGCGCGCGCTGGCCGGCATTCCCGACAAGACCATCGTGCTGACCGGTGCCTTGAATCCCGCCCGTTTCCAGGGCTCGGATGCGGTGTTCAACATCGGTTGCGCGGTGGGTGCGGTGCAGACGCTCGGCGCCGGTGTGTGGATCGCGATGAATGGCCGGGTGTGGGATCCGGCGCAGGTGCGCAAGAACCGCGCCGCCAACCGCTTCGAACCGACCTGAAACTTGCAAAACGGGCCTTGCGCCGATTCGCAACGGCGATGGCGCTGCGCGAGCCGGCCCGGCGACCCCCACCGCGGCTGGTCATGCCATGGCCGGTTGCAAAAAGGCCCGGTCGCGAACGACCGGGCCGACATTGCCATCGAACCATCAGGTGCCACGTCTGACGATTCGCATTGCAACGACAACACTCAGAACGTCATGCTCCAACCTTTCAAGGTGCCGTAGTCTCCGTACCACGGATCATTGTCGATCACCCTGAGTTTCCATGTGCCGTTGCCCTGCACCGAGGACGCGTTGACGTCGTACGTGGTGTTGATGTTGCCGTCGTCGCCGTAGTCCGGGTATTGCAGGACCGCGTACGACCCGTTCGGCGCATACAACACGATCTCGAGATCACCCGACCAGTTGTGCGTGATGTTCACGTGCACCAGGAGATCCGACGGTGCCGCACCCGGCTCGCCCGTCACACTGATCCTGCTGGTCGCCGTGCCGTTGTCCGGAATCGCGTAATTGCGACCGTTCGAGAACGTCCCACCCGGTGGCGGTGGCGGTGGCGGTGGCGGCGGTGGCGGTGGCGGTGGCGGCGGCGGGCTTACCCCACCACCTCCGGCGACGTTCGCCACGAAGTTCGCGATATTGATCGAACCGAAGCCGGTGGTGTAATCCCAACCGGGGGCGGCGGTTTCGCCACTGTTGTTGCCCGAGGTCACGTCGTGGAAGTCGCTCGCATAATGCGACGCCGCATCCTGATAGATCAGCGGCGCCGCAAAGCCGAGGTTCGGATTCGCGGCCAGGGTGCGTGCCCACACACCGACGAACAGCGGCGAGGCAAGGCTGGTGCCGCCAATTTGCTCGTTGCTGCCGTCGACGATCACCACGGCGCCCGAAACGGGGCTGGCGTCGAACGCGACGTCGGGAACGCCACGATACTGGCTGCCGGCGTTCTGGCCCACGCCGTTCTGCCAGCTCGGCTGCGCCTCGAAGGTCGAGGGACTGCCGCCGGTCGCGCCTTCACCCTGGTTGAGGTTGTTCCAGACCGTCTCCTCATCCCAGGTGGTGCCCGAGGTGTACAGCTCGGTACCGCCAACGGCCACCACGTACTGCGAGTCGGCCGGCCAGCTCGGGGTGATGCCGCCGTTGCCGCACTCGTCGGCACCGGAATCGCCCGAGGACACCGAGAAGGTCATGCCTTCGGCATCGGCTTCCTGGAAAACGTTGTCGCCGGTGGCGGCACCGTTGGTTTCCGAACCGATTTCGCAACCGCCGATCGACACGTTGACGACCCGCACCGTATTGTCGGTGGTGGCGCGGCTGAAGTCGTCGACCAGATCCTGGGTCGACAATTGGGGTATGTCATACAGATACAGCGCCTTCACGCCGCCGGAAATGCCGACGATGTCCTGGCTGTCCAGGTCCCATTCACCGTCGCCACTGGTATCGGTGCCGCCCCCGTCGACCTTGACCACGTTCATCGGAATGTTGCCGTAGCCGTTCTGGCTCAGGAATGACTGGAAATCGTTCAGCACGTTGCTCATGCTGCCCTGGGTGATGATGCCGACATTGATGGTGGATGCCGTGGCGGTGCTGCCGGCGTTGTAGATCGACGCGAACTCGGTCGGGTTGTGGCCGGTCGCGCTACCGGTAGCTTCGGTGTGGTTGGGCAGCGTGTGGAACCGGTGCACGGTTTGCAAGCCCAGGATTTCGTGCACGAGCCCCTTCAACGAATTGGGGATGCGGGCTTCGGTCGAGTTGGCGAATGCCATGCGGCCCTTGCGCGTGTGCACGCGCACCATGTGGGTATGGAACGCCGACTGCACGGCCGAGACCGGCGCTTCGCCGGAAACCAGCAGGTTGTCGGGCGTCACCTGGATGTTGCCGAACCCTTGTTGGCGCATGAACGCCTTGACCTGGTTCACCTGCGCCTGAGTCGGGCCGTACTTGGCCATGAACTCGGCGTGGGTCAGGTTCTTGTGGTGCGGGCTGGCAATGAATGCTTTCAGTTGCGCTTCGTTGCGCCACTTCAGCGACATCGTCACACGCAACGACTGGGTCAACGCCATCGGGCCGACCACCGAGTCGCCGGCACGCAATTGCGTGGCCAGCTTGACGACGGAGGTATTGGCGAGAACAGCGGAGGGAGTTGCAGCGAATGCCGCCGAACCGGCGGCCAGGCCCATGGCAACCACGAGGGCCTTCAATCGAAGATTGCTTGGCATCACAGACTCCTGTCAGGTGGGAAATGATGCACAGCCGTGCGTTGCGAGCGCGCGGCGGCGCGACGCAAATCCGCAGATGCATACTCCCCACCTGGCGACCCATGAAGCCGCCAGACCCTGCTTGATATCTTGCATACGACGCGCCGAATGGCACGGTACGGATTGCCCGATTGACGCCCTCACGTCGTCAGGCGCGAACAACGTAAACAAATGTAAACCGTGCGTCACGCTGCGCCGCAGCAACGCGTTCAGCGGCAAGACAGGTTCGCGGTCAACCAATTCCGATCTGGTTCGTTGTCGCCGACCCGCAACAACGTACGCTGCACGATTGCGGAAGCCATGCGAAAGCGCCGAGCCTCGCGCCTGACGCTACATCATGCCGGTCTGCAACTTGGCTTCGTCCGACATCATCGTCTGGTTCCAGGGTGGATCGAATACCAGATCGATCTGCGCCTCGGCAATGGTCGGAACCACCTCGAGCTTGCTGCGCGCGTCTTCGACCAGGATGTCGCCCATGCCACAACCCGGTGCGGTGAGGGTGAGCTTCACGTATACCTTGCGCTGACCATCGTCCGTGTGCTCCATGCTCAAGTCGTAGACCAGCCCCAAGTCCACCACGTTGATCGGGATCTCCGGATCGAAAACGGTTTTCAGTTGCTCCCATACCACGCGCTCGACATCCTCATCATTGGCGTCTTCGGGAACCTTGAGCGGTTCCGGCGGCGGCTTGCCGAGCGCATCCGCGTCCTGGCCGTCGACACGGAACAGGCTGCCCTCGACGTATACCGTGAAGCTGCCACCCAGCGATTGGGTGATGTAGCCGGTCTGCCCGGCTGGCAGATTCACGACGTCGCCATACGGCACATGGACCGCGTGGCAATCGCGTTGCAGGGTGAATGGCTCGCTCGAGGCGCTGAATCCGGACATGGGGTATCGTGGTTGGCGAAGGTGTGTGCGCTGGTGTGCACCGACCAGCATAACAAGGCGACGCCACGTGCAACATTGATGGAGGTCAGCCACGGCGATCGCAAGTACCGTGGTGCACATGCGAGACAGGCCTCACCGGCGGTCGCGCCGGTGGTTTATCATCGGCGATCGGTCATTCCAACGAACCCGCGTGGACGATTCCGCCCCAACATTCCCCTCCACCGACGCAGGTGCTTCGCGTGCCGACCTCGCCGCCGTGTTTGCAGCATTGACGTCCGCTTTCGGGTGGCTGATGTGCACGCTCGCTGCCGGTGCGGTCTCGGCGTTTGGCGCGATGGTATTTGGCATACGGCCGTGCTGGCTGATCCTGCTGCTGGCTCTGCCGTTGATCTGGGTGCTGAAGCTGTGCGGCTGTCTTTATGCGCGCTGGGCGGTTGCGATCGCGGTGCTGGCGGTGCTGCTGGCGGGGTTTTATGCGGTGTGCCTGGTCGCGGTCGCGCGGATCGCCGGCGCCACCGGATTTTCGTTCGGCGGGGCGTTCCGCACCGGCGGCATCGGCCTGACCCTGCAAGTCGCCGAACTGGGGCTGGACGCGAAGGCGATTCTTGTCTACGCCGCCGCCGCCGTCATCGCGGCGTTGCTGGCGGCACGGCTGTCGCGCCGTCCAGCCGCTTCCTGACATTGCACACCGTTCAAAGCCGCTGTTGTGAAAAGTCAGGCCATGGAAGGCCGTTCTGGTGTTTCGTGCCTGCGTTACGTCCGCGTGTGCACGATCATTGATCGAAGCAGCGATCAGGGACGATCGCACAAATCACGCATCGAGGGTCTTCAGCCCCGCCACCAGCTCGGCCGCCATCGCCTGACCATCGCCATACAACATGCGCGTATTGTCGGCGTAGAACAACGCGTTCTCGATACCGGCAAAGCCCTTGCCGCGGCCACGCTTGATCACAATGACGTTCTTGGCATTGGAGACATCCAGGATCGGCATGCCATAGATCGGCGAACCCTTGTCGGTGCGCGCGACCGTGTTGACCACGTCATTGGCGCCGATCACCAGCGCCACGTCGGTGTTGGGGAACTCGGGATTGATATCGTCCATGTCCGCGATCAGGTCGTAGGGCACGCCAGCCTCGGCCAGCAGCACGTTCATGTGGCCTGGCA
>JBOHYW010000047.1:0-21789 GCA_050738155.1 Rhodanobacteraceae bacterium | reverse complement strand
GCGCAAGCTGGACGCGCTCATGCTTCCGTCCCCGCACGCACTTCGATGCGCGAAGCCTCGCGCCGCCGCAGCGCAAAACGCGTATGACCGATCTGGACCAACAGCGGGTCGCCGCCGACCGGGCCGTGCGCCACGATGCGCACCGGTTCGCCCGCCACGAAGCCGAGGTCGCGCAGGCGCCGCGCAATGGGATCGGAGGGGTGTACGTCTTCGACCGACTGCACCACGGCGTGGGCTGTTTGGGGAAGTTCAGACAATCGCATGCAAACACTTGCCATCAACAGTTGAGGCGCAATCCTCTTTGCAGCATCGAACGATGCGGCCCATTCAAATCCGCGTGCCCTGGCTCAAATGCCGCGCGCTGGCGTCGCGTCCGTCGTCGAAACATTCGACCCTGCAACGGGCCGTGCCCGCTTTTTCTGCGCGACCATCCGCAGCGACACCAACCGCATGCCCACGACGAGCACCACGAACGTGGCGATCCAGAACACCAGTTGCATGCCGGCCGGACGTGCCTCGTAACCGGTCAGGATGTGCACTGCCTGCCCCACGATCGAGCCATTGGTCAGCAACCACGAGGTATCCCACAACTGATTGCCCCAGGCCGGCAGCAGGTTGGCCTGGATCAGGAAACCGGCAGCCGTCGACGCCAGGCCCGACGCCAGAACCACCAGCATCCAGTTGGTGGCGGTGAAGAAATAACGAATCGGTATTCCCAGCAACCCGAAATACAACGCGAAGCCGACCGCGACACCCGCAGCGAGCCCTATCGGCACGCCGGACACGAAGCTCAAACCACCCGCGCCACCGGCCGCCATGCCGTACAGGAACAGCACGATCTCGGAACCTTCACGCAGCACCGCCAACGCGACCACCGCCAACAGGATGGCGACCGAACTCGACCCGGCCTTGACCGAGTCGGTCACCTGCTTCATCTGCTGGACCATCTCCTTGCCGTGGCTGGACATCCAGGTGACGTGCCAGCCGATCATCACCACTGCGGTCAGCAGCACGGCGGCTTCGAAAACCTCTTGCCCCACGCCGCCCAGCGAACCTTCGATGAAACCCATGCACACGGCCACGACGATCGCGCCGAGCACGCCCAGTGCGATGCCGCCACCGATGAACACGCCGCGTTTGGGTACGCCGCGCGTCGCCGCGGCAACCACGGTCACGATCAACGCCGCTTCGAGAACCTCACGGAATACCAGCAATGCAATGCCAAGCATGAATCACTCCAGCGAATCACTCCACGATCAACACGCCCGTGGTGGCTTGGTGAAAATCGTCGTAAAACTTGTAGGTGCCTTTTTTCAACGGCCCGATGAAGACGGTGATCGTCGAATTCTGCAGCACGATCTTCTCGCGGTTGAAATCGGTACTTTCGAATTCCGATGGCGTCGGGTTGCGATTGGTCACCAGCACCTTGAACTTGGTGTTGGCGGGTACCTTGAGCGTCGCCGGCTGGAATTTGTGACTCTGCAGCAGCAAGTGGAATTCCGGCAGGGATTTGGCGCGCGCGCCCATCGCGACGGCGAGACCGCCTGCCAACATCACCACGGTTGCCAACCACCACTTGCGCATCGTCTACGTTCCGGTGTCCGGGTTCGTCCGGCTCGTTCACAGCAAATGCTAATCGTTCTCATTTGTAAAGGCAACCCGGTTGCCTTGCGCGTTGGTGGGGCTACAAGTAGGCCGGATCAAGCCGCGCCAGCGGTGACTGCGCCGCAGGAGCGGCGCGAACGGCGTAGCCGGGCTCGTAGGGCCGGAAGGCAGGATGCCTGAAGTCTTCCGGCGTTCGCGCTTTCGCGCTCTCGCCTTGATCCGCCCTACCCGCTGCCTGTAGGAGCAGCCCGAACGGCGAAGCCGGGGCCGGAAGGCAGGAAGGCCGGAAGGCAGGATGCCTGGAGTCTTCCGGCTTTCGCGCTCTCGCCTTGATCCGCCCTACCCGCTGCCTGTAGGAGCAGCCCGAACGGCGGAAGCGTCTCGATCCGATCTGCACGCTGCGGGTAATTGGATTGTTCAAGCTCGCACACCCGAACCCGTTATCCTTCCTGCTTTGATTCGGGATAACCAACGATGGCGGAAACGATCCTGCTGGAACGTGACGGCGCCAAGGCAACCCTGACCCTGAATCGCCCCCAGATCCACAACGCGTTCGATGACAGCCTGATCGCCGAACTGACCGCCGCGCTGGAATCGCTGGCGGCCGACACCAACGTGCGCGCGCTGGTGCTGACTGGCAGCGGCGCGACCTTTTCCGCCGGTGCCGACCTCAACTGGATGCGCGGCATGGCGCAAGCCGGCGAGCAGGAAAACCGCGACGACGCGCTGCGGCTGGCCAAATTGCTGCGTTCCCTTCAATTTTTTCCGAAACCGACGCTCGCGCGCGTCAACGGTTCGGCCTATGGCGGCGGTGTGGGGTTGATCGCCTGCTGCGACATCGCGATCGGCGTGGAGGGCGCCAAGTTCGCACTTTCCGAAGTGAAACTCGGGCTCGTGCCCGCCACCATTGCACCGTACGTGGTGCAGGCGATCGGCCCGCGCCAGGCACGGCGGCTGTTCGTCAGCGCGGAAATCTTCGACGCCAGCGAGGCCGCACGCATCGGCCTGCTGCACCAATGCGTCGTGGCCGATCAGCTCGACGAAGCCGTCGACCGCCAACTGCACGTCCTCGCCAAGGGTGGACCGGTCGCCCAGCACGAGGCGAAACAACTGGCGTTGCGCACCGATGGCATGACGCCCGAATCCGCCGCACGCATCGACGTCGAAAATGCCGAACTGATTGCGCGCCTGCGCGTATCACCGGAAGGTCAACAGGGGCTTACCGCGTTTCTCGACAAACGCCTCCCGCAATGGGCGAAGGAGTAGCCATGCTCGACCACATCGGTTTTCCCGTTTCCAACTTCCTCAACAGTAAAAAGTTCTACACGGCTGCACTGGAACCGCTGGGTATCGGATTGGTGATGGAAGTCACCGCCGAACAAACCGGCGGAACTTCGCACGCCGGCTTCGGCGAACATGGCAAACCGTATTTCTGGGTCGGCGACGGCGAAGGCACCTTGCGCGGACGCTTCCATATCGCGTTCACGGCCAAGACGCGGGCCGACGTCGATGCTTTCCACCAAGCCGCGCTCATGGTTGGCGGGCGTGACAACGGCAAGCCAGGGGTGAGGCCGCACTACCACGAGCATTACTATGCGGCGTTCGTACTGGACCCCGACGGCCACAACATCGAGGCGGTTTGCCATGCCCCGGAATGAACCCGTGGCTCGGCCGCCCGTCATCAACCTCGCCGATCTCGAAGTGCGCACAGTAGCCGCCGATCGCGCGCCCTCCGGCGTCAATGCCGATCGATACGACATCCGTTGGGCGGAAATCGCCAGCCGCATCGGTGCACGCAAGCTCGGCTACAACCTGACGGTGGTCGCGCCGGGCAAATGCAACTGCCCGTTCCACAGCCATCGTGCGGAAGAGGAGATGTTCTTCATCCTCGAGGGCACGGGTGAATTGCGTTACGGCGATTCGCGCCATCCGTTGCGCGCCGGGGATTTCATCGCCTGCCCCACCGGTGGCCTGGAGACCGCGCACCAGATCATCAATACCGGCGACATCGAAATGCGTTATCTGTCGGTGAGCAACCTGGCGCCGATCGAGGTTTGCGATTATCCCGACTCCGGCAAATTCGGCGTGTTTGAGGATCTACCCGATGACGCCGACGGGCATCACGCGGGGTTTCGTCATCTCGCCCGTCGCGAAGACGCACGCGATTACTGGGAGGGTGAGTAGTGTCACGCGCTGCGCGTCGGCGAGGGCAACCATCGTTTGACACGGATAAACTCGGATGAACACGGATACAACGCTGGCAGAAGCAGATCTGACAGAACGCGTGAGTGGCACCTTCTATGCCGTGTACAACGAACTTGGGCATGGATTTCTGGAGAGCGTGTACGAAAACTCGCTCGCACTCGCACTCCGCGGAACCGGCGTCGCCGTCGTGCAACAAGCACCCTTGCGCGTGGACTTTCGTGAACATACCGTAGGCGAGTTCCGTGCAGATCTACTCGTGGATGATCGGCTGATCGTGGAGGTCAAGGCCGTTTCGCGGTTGGCGCCTGCCCACGAGGTCCAACTCGTCAACTATCTGAAGGTAACTGGCATCCGTGTCGGGCTATTGATGAACTTCGGTCCGCACCCTCAATTCAAGCGCCGGATCTTCGGGGCTACTGCATTCCACCCGCTTTGATCCGCTCTTATCTGTGTCCAAAAAATGTTCAAAAAAATCCTGATCGCCAACCGCGGCGAAATCGCCTGTCGCGTGATCCGCACCTGCCGCCGGCTCGGTATCCGCACCATCGTGGTGTATTCGGAAGCCGACAAGGATGCGCAGCACGTCAGGCAGGCCGACGAGGCCTGGCCGATCGGAGGTCCACGTCCCGACGAGTCTTACCTGCGCATTGATGCGATCATCGAGGTCGCGAAAAAAACCGGCGCACAGGCGATCCATCCGGGCTACGGGTTCCTTTCCGAAAACACCACGTTCTCGCGCGCCTGTGTCGATGCCGGCATCCTGTTCATCGGGCCCGATCCGGAAAGCATCGAAGCGATGGGTTCGAAATCGGCCGCCAAAAACCTGATGGCCAAGCATGGCGTGCCGCTGGTGCCCGGTTACAGCGGCGACAATCAGGACGCCACGTTCCTCGCCGACCAGGCGCACGAGATCGGTTACCCGTTGATCCTGAAACCGTCCGCGGGCGGTGGCGGCAAGGGCATGCAGATCGTGCGCAGCGACGCCGAGTTTCCCGATGCGCTGGCGACCGCGCAACGCGTGGCGCAGGCTTCGTTCGGCGACGCCACGATGCTGCTGGAACGCTACATCGAGCATCCGCGTCACATCGAGTTCCAGGTATTCGGCGACCGGCACGGCAATGTCATCCATCTCGACGAACGCGAATGTTCCGCGCAGCGCCGTTACCAGAAAGTGCTGGAAGAATCGCCCTCGCCATTCCTCGATGCCGAACGCCGCGCGGCCATGGGCGCCGCCGCCGTCGCGGCTGCGAAAGCGGTGAATTACGTCGGCGCCGGCACCGTGGAATTCATTGTCGGCCCTGTAGGCGATTTCCATTTCATGGAAATGAATACCCGCCTGCAGGTCGAACACCCGGTCACCGAAATGACCCACGGCGTGGATCTGGTCGAGTGGCAATTGCGGATCGCCGACGGCGAGACATTGCCGGCGCTGCTGGGCAAGGATGGTGTCCCGGCATCGCACGGCCACGCGATCGAAGTACGCCTGTACGCCGAAGACCCCGATCACGGCTTCCTGCCCAGCTCGGGCAAACTCACCCGGCTGCAACTGCCGGAGCCTTCGGCGCATGTGCGCTTGGACGGCGGCGTGATCGAGGGCGACACCGTCACGATCTTCTACGACCCGATGATCGCCAAGCTGATCGTGTGGGACGTGGACCGCCCATCAGCGCTGCAAAGGATGCGCGAGGCGCTGGCGGCAAGCGAAATCATCGGGCCGAAATCCAACGTCGCATTCCTGGAACGCTTGGTGCGCCATCCCGCTGTCGTCGAGGGCCGCATCGACACCGGTTATCTCGATCGCCATCTGGACGAATTCATCGCGGGAGACGCGCAACCCACGTCGGATGCCGTGTTCGCGGCGGCCATCGCGATACTGCTGCAAGCCGACGGACGCGCCAAAAACGACGACGTCGACCCGCATTCGCCATGGAACATCGCCGACGCGTGGCGCATCGGCCATGCCGGCAAACGGATCGTCGCCTTCTCGGTGAACGACACCCGCTATGAAGTCGCGGCCCATGGGCACGCCGGCGATTACCAACTGCGATTCGGCGACGCGGTATGCGAAGTGACCGGCGCACGTTGGAACGGCAAAACCTTGAGTGCACGCTTCGACGGTGAATCGCGGCGCATCGACATACGCGCCGATCCTGCCCGCGTGTTGCTGCACGACGACGCGGGCGCGCGCTGGCGCTTCGAGCAGGCGCCGGCGTTCGCGTGGGAAACCAGCGACAGCACTGCCGGCAACCAGATCGTGGCACCGATGCCGGGCCGCATCGTGCTGGTCAAAGCCAAGGCCGGCGACAAGGTCGAAGCCGGCCAGGAATTGCTGGTGATGGAAGCGATGAAGATGGAGCTTTCATTGAAGGCACCGCGCGCCGGCACCATCGAAAGCTTGTCCGCTGCCAAGGACGATTTCGTGGAAGCCGATACCGTGCTGGTGCATTTCGCCGACGAGTGATTCGTGGGTTTCACCTTCGGAATGAAGGGCGAAGTGAAGCGAACGCGAGCGAAGCGCAGCCAGGTGGATGACCTTTGCTACCGTCGAGCAATACCCCGGCGCTGACGCGCCGGCCCGCTTCCGCAAGTGAACGGGGCAATCCAATTACCTCGCTTTTCTTCCCCCTTCCGCAGGAAGGGCGGAGCGAAGCGAACGCGCGCGCAGCGCGAGAGGGGGATGGCTTTTGCTTCCGCCGGGCAACATCCCCCCGGCGCTGACGCGCCGACCCCCTTCGCAAGCGAAGGAGGTGAGCAGCACGCAATCCGGCGCGCGTTTCCCTGTCCGCACGTGTCCGCGTACTGTCCGCGGACACCTTCGCGTCGCAACGCTGTCAGCCAACTCATTCAAAACGCTGACAAAACGGCCCCTGCACTGATTGGCATCGTACTTGCTCCCGCTTCACGTGATGGTGCGGGGTGTCCGCGACTCGGAAACCGGTGTTTGGGCGTATCAGCAGGAGGCTTGAAGCATGTTCGGCTATTACCTCGACCTCGCGTGGCGCAGCTTGAAGCGCTCGCCCGGGCTAACCGCGCTGATGATACTCAGCATCGGCGTGGGCGTCGCGCTGGCGATGACCACATGGACGCTGGAACATTCGATGTCGCGCGATCCGATTCCGCAGAAATCAGCGCAGATTTATTTCCCGACTGTCGACATGTGGGGCCCGGCGGCGCGCGAACGCGCTGGCGACACGCACGGCAATGAGCCACCCAATCTACTCGATTACGCAACTGTGGTGGCACTGCTGCGCGACCACCGCGCGAAATACCAGTCCGCGAATTACTGGCTCACGACAACGGTGATTCCGTCACGACAGGGTGAGCATCCGTTCAATGTTTCCGGCTTCGGTGTAACCAGCGAGTTCTTCCCGATGCTGGACGTGCCGTTCAAGTACGGCAGCGGCTGGAGCGATGTGGATGGCAAGGCCCGCGCGCAGGTGGCCGTGATCAGCCAGCGCCTCAACGCCAAGTTGTTTGGCGGCCGCGACAGCGTCGGCAAGACGTTTGGTATTGGCAAGCGCGATTTCCGTGTGGTGGGCGTATTGGGTGACTGGCACGCGCAGCCGGTGTATTTCGATTTTCCGGCGAATGGCGGGTTCATGTTGCAACCCACCGACTTGTTCCTGCCATTCAGCACCGCGGTCGCCGCGGGGTTGTCGGTCAACGGCAGCAGTTGGTGTCTCGCAACGCCTGACCAGCCCGGTTTTGCGGGGCTCGTCCATTCGAATTGCGGGTGGGTCAGTTACATGGCCGAGCTGGACACGCCCGCGGCGGTACGGAACTACAAGGATTATCTGCAAGCCTTCGCGCGCCAACGTTTCAGTTGGCCACCCAATGTGCGCCTGCGCGACCTGATGGCGTGGATGAAGTACCTGGGTGTGGGGGCGGGCCCGCTCCAGATCCTGAAATTCGTCGGTGTGGGTCTGCTGATCGTGTGTCTGGTGGACACGATCGGGTTGATGCTGGCCAAGTTCCTGCGCAAGTCCGGAGAGATTGGCGTGCGCCGTGCGTTGGGTGCGCCGCGCCACGCGATCTACGCGCAGTTTCTGACCGAAGGTGCCGTGATTGGTGTGGCGGGCGGAGTCGTCGGGCTGTTCCTGACCTGGCTGGGGACGTTGTGGCTGCAGCACCGGTTTCCGCGTGCGTGGGCGTCGGCGATGCCGCACGTCAACGCGAGTGTTCTGGTGCTCACCATCGTGGTCGCGATTGTCGCGACCCTGTTGGCGGCACTGTATCCGACCTGGCGCGCCGCGCATGTGCAGCCGGCGTGGCAGATCAAGTCGAATTGAGGTATCGCAATGAACCGGCATCAAAAAATACGTCGTCATTCCGGGGCTGTCCGCAGGTTCATCGCGGGCAGAACCCGGAATCCAGCTTTTGGTTGGTGACAAAAGAGCTGGATTCCGGATCGCCGCTGTGCGGCGTCCGGAATGACGACAAGACAAGGTGCCGTATTTCGGCTTGCGTGGAAATGACGAGCAAAGAGAAATCGAAATGAACTTCCCCCCCATCCTCGCCGCACTGCGCAAGCACAAGGCCGGCGTGTTCCTGATCAGCCTGCAGATTGCGCTGACGTTGGCGATCGTGTGCAACATCATTTTCATTGTCGGTCAGAAGGTCGAACGCATCCACCGCCCGACCGGGCTGGTCGAAAACAACTTGTTCCTGATCACCCAAAGTTACGTCAACGCACCGTCCGGCAACACGCCGGCTGCGTCGGACAAGCTCGATTCAATGCAGTTGACCGACCTGGCTGCGCTGCGTGACCTGCCCGACGTCCAGTACGCGACGCCGGCGGTGTCGCTGCCGTTGCTGCGGTCGCCATGGATATTCGGGGTTGCGCTCAAACCCGGGCAGCCGCATCCGGTGACACAGGCCAACTTCTTTGCGGGCGATCAGCAAATGTTGCCGACGCTCGGATTGCGACTGGTCGCGGGGCGCAATTTCACCCGCACCGACGTGCAACGTAGGATCCCGGGCAGCAAACCCGCACCACCCGTCGTGATCGTGACTCGGGCACTCGCGCGCAGATTGTTTCCGCACGGGAATGCGCTCGGCCAGCCGATCTATGTCGACGGTACAACCAAGCCCAGCACGATCGTCGGTATCGTCGCGCAAATGCTGACTTCGGCTGCCGATGGCGGCGATTCGTACGCCTACGACTCGGTACTGATCCCGGCGCGTACGGACAGCATGGATCCCATGTACGCCGTGCGCACCAAGCCCGGACGGATGCACGAGGCGATGCGCGAGGCCCGCAAGGCACTGTTCAAGGTCAATCCGATGCGCGTGATCCCGACCGGTGGACGCTACTTGCCAGTCGGTATTCGCACCTTTGCGCAGATCCGCAGTTGGGGTTACGCGCTGGACCTGTTCATGGTGCAGGTACTGTCGGTGATCTGCGTGATCCTGCTCCTGGTCACCGGGATCGGCATGACCGGCCTCACCAGCTTTTGGGTGCGTCAGCGCCACAAGCAGATCGGCATCCGCCGCGCGCTGGGTGCACGCAAGATCGACATACTGCGCTATTTTCAGGCGGAAAACCTCCTGATCGCCGGTGGCGGCTGCATCGTTGGCGTGGTGTTGGCAATCGCCATCAACCTCGCGCTGCTGAAGATGTTCGCGATGGACCGCATGCCGGTGTGGTATGTCATCGCGGGCGTCGCGGTGATCATGGCGCTGGGACAACTTGCAGTGTTCGCGCCGGCACGGCGCGCTTCCAACGTGCCGCCGGTGGTGGCGACGCGTAGCGTGTGACGTCAGCCTTGCAATCTGTCGCCGATGACATCATCTCGTTTCGGACACCGGTTGAATCCGAAATCGACGGCGCTGCTCGTCATGATTCGCGGCTCTCCCTGCGACAATGAGCCGACCGCGTCCTCTGGAATCGTATCCGCATGCTCCCCAACCACGTCCGCATCGTCGAAGTCGGCGCCCGCGATGGTTTGCAAAACGAGAAAACCGTCATCCCCACGTCGGTGAAGATCGAACTGATCGACCGGCTGTCGGCGTGCGGCCTGCAAACCATCGAGGCGACCAGTTTCGTCAGCCCGAAATGGGTGCCGCAACTCGCCGACGCCGAAGAGGTGTATGCCGGCATCACCCGCAAGCCCGGCGTGGATTACCCGGCGCTGGTGCCGAACATGCAGGGCTACGACCGCGCGCGCGCTGCAGGGGTTACCAGCATCGCGGTGTTCACGGCGGCGAGCGAAGCCTTCAACCAGAAAAACATCAACGCCTCGATCGACGAATCGATCGAACGTTTCCGGCCGGTGCTGGAACGCGCGCGTGCCGAAGGCGTGCGTGTGCGCGGCTATGTTTCCACCGTGCTCGGCTGCCCTTACCAAGGTGAGGTGCCGGTGTCCGACGTGGTGCGCGTGTCGAAACGCCTGTATGAGTTGGGCTGCGACGAAATCTCGCTGGGCGACACCATCGGTGTCGGCACACCGGTCAAGGCGCGCCAGATGCTGCACGCCGTCGCGCAGGAAGTTCCGATGAAGGCATTGGCGGTGCACTTCCATGATACCTACGACCAGGCATTGGCCAACATCCTGGTATGTCTGGAAGAAGGGGTACGCATCGTCGACAGCTCGGTTTCCGGCACCGGCGGCTGCCCGTACGCGAAAGGCGCAACCGGCAATGTCGCCAGCGAGGACGTCACTTACATGCTGCAGGGCATGGGCATCGAAACCGGCATCGACCTCGACAAGCTGGTCGAGACCGGATGGTGGCTGGCGCAGCAATTGGGCAAGCCGACCAGCAGCCGCGTGACGCGCGCGCGCATGGGTTGACGAGCAAGCGAACGATGCAGCATCCAGCTCAAGGCCGAAGCACCGTAGGCCGGATCGAGACCGCAGGCCAGAGCCGGCACCCTCGAATTGTGTCTGCCGGATCCGTCGCTTCGCGCCTTGATCCGGCCTACCCGTCTCTTTGATGGTCCACCCATGCCCGCAACGGAACCCACTATGCCGCAACCATTTGCCATCCGTCCCATCGAGCCGCGTGACGACGCTGCCGTCGCGGCAGTTATCCGCAGCGTAATGCCGGAATTTGGCGCGGACGGTGCGGGCTTCGCGATCCACGATGCCGAAGTCGACGCGATGTGTGCGACCTACGCGCAGCCTCGCAGCGCCTACTTCGTACTGGAAGCCGATGGACACGTCCTGGGTGGCGGTGGCGTGGCACCGCTGGAACATGGCGAACCCGACATCTGCGAACTGCGCAAGATGTATTTCCTGCCCGAGGCACGCGGGCTCGGCGCCGGCCACGCAATGATCATGCGCTGCCTCGAAGCGGCACAGGCATTCGGTTTCAAGCGCTGCTACCTCGAAACGCTGACCGGCATGGACGCGGCGCAAGCGTTGTATCGCAAGAATGGTTTCGAACCGATCAACGCACCCATGGGCGCTACTGGCCACCACGGCTGCGATCGGTGGTTCATCCGCGCGTTGTGATGCGGGTGCTTTTCCTGTTCGGGCGAAAAGCATTCGACACGGATAAGCGCGGATGGACACGGATAGAGCCAAAGCGTTCGCAGCAGCATCCGGGAGCGCACATTGGCTCGGGTCCTTGCCCACGCAAGGCCATGACGGACAGGCAAGCTTTGATCCGCTTTGATCAGATCTGATCCGTGTCGAATGCCTTTGTTGCTCCATTACAATCGCACGTTTGCCAATCAGGAAGCACGCTCATGCAACTCGCCGAGGTCAAGGCCATTGTCACCGGCGGCGCGTCCGGACTCGGCCACGCCGTCGCGCAACACCTCGTCGCCCACGGCGGCAAGGTTGCGCTGTTCGACGTCAATGACGAAAAGGGTGCGGCCGCTGCGCAGGAACTTGGGCAAGCTGCGCGCTTCATCAAGACCGACGTCACCAACGAGGACGGCGTGGTCGCCAGCATCGCCGCGGCACGCGAGGCAATGGGTGGGCTGAACGTGGTGATGAACTGCGCCGGCATCCTCGGCGCCGGTCGCGTGCTCGGTCGCGAAGGTCCGATGCCGCTCAAGACCTTCGCCGGCACCGTGATGGTGAACCTGGTCGGCAGCTTCAATGTTGCCAAGGCCGGCGCCGCGTTGATGCAGTCTAACGACGCGGGCGAGGATGGTGAGCGCGGCGTGATCGTCAACACCGCCTCGGTCGCAGCCTACGAGGGCCAGATAGGCCAAGCCGCGTATTCGGCATCGAAAGGCGGCGTGGTCGGCATGACCTTGCCGATGGCGCGCGAGCTGTCGCGCTTCGGCATACGCGTCATGACCATCGCCCCCGGCATCTTCTGGACACCGATGGTGCACGACATGCCGCCGCAGGTGCAGGAATCGTTGTCGGCGTCGATCCCCTTCCCTTCAAGGCTCGGTCAACCGGAAGAATTCGCGCAAACAGTCGGATTCATTCTCGGCAATCGCTACCTCAACGGTGAAACCATCCGCCTTGATGGCGCGGTGAGGTTGGCACCGAAATAATCCTTGTCGTCATTCCGGACGCGGCAAAGCCGCGATCCAGAATCCATTTTGATCTTGCTATTCCTGACGAAAATCAAAATGGATTCCGGGTTCCACTGCGCTAAAACCGCGGCGGCCCCGGAATGACGGCTTTCGCTTTACCGATTCCCGAGTCCCGAGTCCCGCCCCCATGAAAGCTTCCGACACCAAGAAAGGCAACGTGGTCGAACACGAAGGCACCGTCTATCAGGTGCGCGACATCCAGCGCAGCTCGCCGACCGCACGCGGCGGCAACGTCACGTTCCGCTTCACGCTGTATTCGATTCCGGGCGGGCGCAAGTTCGACCTGAGCCTGCGCGCCGACGATGATTTGAAGGAAATGGAACTGTTGCGCCGCGCGGTGAATTATTCCTACAAGGATGGCGAGGCGTTCGTGTTCCTCGACGCCGAGGACTACACGCCCTATCCACTCGATCCCGATGTGGTCGGCGACAGCGCGGCCTGGATCGTGGAAGGCGTGGACGGTTACTACGTGCAACTGATCGACGATGCGCCGGTCGCGCTGCAAGTGCCGACCAGCGTCGCGTTGACCGTCACCGACACCGCGCCCGAACTCAAAGGTGCGTCCGCCACCAAGCGCAGCAAGCCCGCCAAACTCGATACCGGTGTCGAAATCCAGGTACCCGAGTACATCACGACCGGTGAGAAGGTGTGGGTCAACACGGTCACGGGCGAGTTTTCCGGCAGGGCGTGACTGCCTCCCGCAATGCTTGAATCGCTCTTCGCGTGGCGAGACGAATGGGGGCAAGACCAACACCCCTGCCATTGGTAACAGGATGCGTTCGACGCAACCGCGGAAACCCGCAACAGTGCACCGCTTGAAACGCTGTCCGTGGCGCAATCCGCACACCGCGTTTCCGCGCATCGTGATGAATTGGTGCTTGTACGCGCGCCAAGGCTTGGGTATGTTTGCCGGATTGCGCGTCGTCGGCGTGCATCCATGCGCCATCGCAAGGGGGACCCGGATGATCAAAATGCTTGTCGCCACCCAGCCCGAATGCTGCGCGCGGGCTCCGGCATGCTGAACCAACTGCTCGCACGCAAATCCGTCGATGACTCGTCCGATCGCGGCAAGGACGGTGTTCAACTACGCCGCACGCTGGGACCTTGGGGACTGACCGCGCTCGGTATCGGGGCGGTGATCGGCGGCGGCATATTCGTGATCACGGGCGTGGCCGCGGCGGAACATGCCGGCCCCGCGATCGTGCTCTCGTTCGTGATCGCCGCGGTCTGCTGCAGCTTCACTGCCCTGTGCTATGCCGAATTCGCGACCCTGATCCCGATGTCCGGCAGCTCCTATTCGTATGCCTACGCCACGCTGGGCGAGCTGGTGGCGTGGTTCATCGGCTGGAACATGGTGCTGGAGTACGGCGTGTCGGCATCGGCGGTGGCGGTGAGTTGGACCGGCTATTTCCGCAGCCTGGTCGAGCACATGGGCTTCCACCTGCCGGATGCGCTCACCCACGCGCCGATCGCGTTCGTCGACAAACACCTCGTGATCACCGGCGCGCTGTTCAACCTGCCGGCGGTCGTGCTGGTGTTGTTGTTGACCTGGCTCTGCTATGTCGGCATCCGCGAATCGAGCGGCGTGAACACCGCCATCGTCATCCTCAAGGTCACGCTGATCGTGATCGTGATCGTCGCTGGCTGGCATTACGTGAATCCGCAACTGTGGCATCCGTTCATCCCGCCGGCGCAGGGACCCGAGAAATACGGCTTCGGCGGCGTGATGCGCGCGGCGACATTGGTGTTCTTCGCCTACATCGGATTCGAGGCCACGTCCACCGCCGCCCAGGAAGCCAAGAATCCGCAACGCGACCTGCCGATCGGCACGCTGGCGTCACTGGCGATCTGCACCGTGTTGTACGTGGCCATGGCGGCGGTCTTGACTGGATTGATCCCGTTCCCGCAACTCGACACGGCGGAACCGGTCGTCACCGCAGTGGCCGCGCACCCGCAGCTCAACTGGTTGCGCTGGTTGGTGGAAATCGGCGCGTTGCTGGGGTTGTCCTCGGTGGTGCTGGTGATGATCATTGCGCAGCCGCGCATCTTCATGATGATGAGCCAGGACGGCATGCTGCCACCGGTGTTCTCGCGGCTGCACCCGCGCTATCGCACCCCGCACATCAATACCCTGATCACCGGCGCGGGCATCGCGCTGCTCGCGGCAGTGTTCCCGCTGGACATATTGGGCGACCTGGTGTCGATGGGTACCCTGCTCGCCTTCATCGCGGTCTGCGCGGGCGTGTTCATCCTGCGCCGCACCCGTCCGGACCTGCCGCGCACCTTCAGGGTGCCTTGGGCGGGCGTCACCTGCACGCTGGGCGTGCTGAGCTGCCTGATGTTGCTGTACTGGGAAAACTGGTACAACTGGACGCTGATGGGGTTGTGGACGCTGCTGGGGTTCATGATCTACTTCGGCTACAGCTTCCGCCACAGCCGACTGCACAAGGGGTAAAAGCGGCCTCGCCCCCTGCTTTCCCGTCCAAACCATACGCATACGTATGCGTTTGAAATCTCGAAGCAACGAAACATTAACGCAGCAAGTATCTGTATTTCAGCAGGATATTTTTGACCAACAAAAACTGAGATCGCGTCCTTGGCCGCAGCGAACGCCCGCGCTATGATGCGTCCTCCGCGGGATTTCCCATTGGCAGTGGACCCCGGACCGTTGCCCGGTGCGGCAAGCGTAGTCAGCTCCTCCGCTTGTCGTATCCGGGCAGCAACTTTTAAACGTGTGCCGCATCCCCACTCTCTTTTCCTGCAGCGCGCGTCTGTACACGATGCGGTGCAGGGCGGATCAAGGCGTGAGTGCGGAGCACGAATGCCGGACCCGCCGCTGACGCGGCCAGTGTGCTGTCCCGGAAATACATTTCGTCATTCCGGACGAACCCACGAAGTGGGTGAGATCCGGAATCTGCTTTCAATTGTTGTAAAACAACAGCAGATTCCGGGTTCATCGCCAATGAAGCTGGCGATGCCCCGGAATGACGGTATAAAGATTCCTGTGGGACGCCACACTTGATCCGGCCTACAGATCAGCGCGACGGTCAGAGCTTCATCAGCCCTTGGCCTGGAATCCCGCGCACCATCCCTTGGCGTTCACGTCGAAGCCGGGGAAGATCGCGCACGGCCCCCATGTCTCGCCGGGCTTGCCTTGGAAGTGCACGCACTTCGAGCAATCCTGGCCGGCCTTGTGCGGAGGCGGCGCCTTGGTGTCGTCGTCGACATAATGCAGCGCCTTGGCGGTTGCATTGGTCGCGGCGCTCAAGTGCGGCAGCGCGGCAAGCGCGCGGCGCGGCAACGCGGTCAGCAGCGCCACGGCGGCAGCGGTACCGCCCGCCAGCTTGAGAAAGCGGCGGCGGCTCGGCGGGTTCTCTTCAGTCATTTCGGTACTCCTTATCGACGGAAAATTCGCGGGCACTGCGCGCATGTTACCGCGCGCGCAAGCATCGGCGCGATTTTTCTGCACGAGGCTCGTGTTACATTCAGCCGCCTGAACCAGCCTCCCCGATCGATGCTGCTTTCCGACGCACAACTCTCCGAACGCCTGCATGCCTGCGGTGTGGAAATCGCCCACGTCGGCAGCGAGCTGGCGGCGCGCGGCTGGACGCCTGCTACCAGCAGCAACTTCTCGATGCGGATCGACGACACCCGCATTGCGGTCACGATTTCCGGCCGCGACAAGGGCGTCTTGACAGCCGCCGACGTGATGGCGATCGACCTGGATGGCCACCCGCTCGACCCTGGCTTGCGTCCATCCGCCGAAACCGCCCTGCACCTGCAGATCTACCGGCGCCAATCGGAAACCGGCGCGGTGCTGCACACCCATTCGCGCAACCAGACCGTCGCCTCGCGACTGTTTGCGGCGCAGGGCAAGATCACCCTGCACGGGTGGGAATTGCAGAAGGCCATCACTGGCTACACCAGCCACGACAGCGATCTGGAAGTGCCGGTGTTCCCCAATTCGCAGGACATGCACGACATCGAAACCGGGGTCGCCGCCTGGCTCGATGCCGGCAAACCGCTGAGCGCCTATCTCATCGAGGGCCACGGGCTTTACACTTGGGGCCACGACATGGCCGAGGCCAGGCGCCATCTCGAGGCGCTGGAGTTCCTGCTGGCCTGCGAGCTCGACCTGAAACGCCTTGGAGGTACCAATCCATGAGCCGCTTGCGCGTCTACGACCAGCGCGACCCCGCGCGCCCGATCGGCACCCTGTTCGACCACGACATGATCGCGCATGCGCTGGACGAAGTCGGCGTGCGCTTCGAGCGCTGGGAGGCATCCAAGCCGATCGCGCCGGGCGCCAGCCAGGACGAAGTGCTCGCCGCCTACGGCGACGACATCGCACGTCTCAAACAGGAAAAGGGTTACCAGGCGGTCGACGTGATCTCGTTGGCTGCCGACCACCCACAGAAGGACGCGCTTCGCCAAAAATTCCTCTCGGAACACACCCATTCCGAGGACGAGGTACGTTTCTTCGTCGCCGGACAAGGCCAGTTCACCTTGCACATCGGCGAACGCGTTTACGACATCCTGTGCGAGCAGGGCGACCTGATTGGCGTACCCGATGGTACCCGCCACTGGTTCGACATGGGACCCAACCCGCATTTCGTGGCGATCCGCCTGTTCACCAATCCGGAAGGCTGGGTCGCCAAATCCACCGGCGAGGACATCGCCGAACATTTTCCGCGACTCGAGAACTGACTGGGCCAATGAGCGCACACGCCACGGGGGTTCGCGCAGTCCTCACCGACATCGAAGGCACCACCAGTTCCATCGCGTTCGTCAAGGACGTGTTGTTTCCCTACGCGCACGAGCACCTGCCGCGATTCGTCGAAACCCACCATGATGACCCAGAAGTCGCGCGCTGGCTCGATGCCACTGCGCGCGAGGCCGGTATCGAGGATCCGCGTTCGCGGCGCGTCATCGACACCTTGCTGCGCTGGATAGACCACGACCACAAGGTCACGCCGCTGAAGGCGTTGCAGGGCATGATCTGGAAGGCTGGCTACGAGTCCGGCGCCTACCGCGCACATGTTTACCCGGAAGTGCCTGGCCGCTTGCGGGCATGGCAAGCTCAAGGCCTGAAGTTGTACGTGTATTCGTCGGGTTCGGTGCCGGCACAGAAACTGTTTTTCGCATACACCGACGCGGGCGACCTTGCGCCGTTGTTCGATGGCTGGTTCGACACCGAAGTCGGCGGCAAACGCGAGCGCGGCTCGTACCTGCGCATCGCCGAGGCGGTCGGACTGTCACCGCCTGCCATCGTGTTCCTGTCCGACATCACGGCCGAACTCGATGCCGCGCGCGGCGCCGGCATGCAAACCATACGGTTGTGCCGGCCACCGGAGGATTGCCCGGAATCCAGCACGCACGCCTGCGTCGCCGATTTCGACGTCATCGAACTTGCATGAAGCGGTTTGGGCTGGTCCTGCTGTTGATCGCGGCGTTCGTGGCCGGCGCATTTGCGCTGGCCGGCTTGCGCGACTGGCAACTCCATCGCAACATTGCCGCGCATTCGACCCCGCTCGACAACGGCTACCGATTCATCCCTCCGCCAGCTTCTTTCACAGCCTTTCACGAAGACAACGCTGCAACATCCAACCTGCTGCCGGACGCCGGGTGGCCGCGAAACGCGCCGACCCCCGAACAGGTCATGTACGCGCAGACCGGTTTGCTGGACAAGCAAATCGCGCAACTGAAGGCGCGCACGCCCGGCAAGGTGAACCTGTACGCGATCGTGTTCGCCGGTGACGGCAGCGAAAACGTGTTCCGCAACGAAGCCGAATACTTCGACCGGTTGTTCACCCGCCGACTCGGCGCAGCCGGGCACGTCATCGTGCTGGAAAACAATCCGGCCTCGCTCGGCACGCGCCCCCTGGCGAGTTGGACAAACCTCGAGGACGCACTGGATGCGGTCGCATCCAGAATGGACCTGAAGCAGGACATCCTGCTCGTGTATTTCACGACGCACGGCAGCGAAGACCACACGCTGCTGGTGGACATGGATCCATTGCCACTGGACCAGATCGGCGCCAGCGACCTGCCCGGCATCCTCGCCGAGCATCCGTTCAAATACAAAGTCGTGGTCGTCAACGCCTGTTACTCGGGCGGATTCATCCCGCCGCTCAAGGGGCCGGGCAGCATGATCATCACCGCCGCGCGCAGCGACCGTTCCTCGTTCGGTTGTGGCGAGCAATCGGAACTCACCTGGTTCGGGCACGCGTTCCTGGTCAACGCACTGAACAAGACCGATGATGTCCAGCAAGCCTTCGCGATGGCCAGGAAACAGGTCGCGGTTTGGGAGAAACGCGACGGCTATCAGGCATCCGACCCGCAGATTTCGGTCGGCGCCGGTATCGCGGCGCAGCTCGCGAAATGGCGACACGGCTTCACGCCGGCAGCGGAAATCCCGTTCGCGCCGGCACCCGCCATCTCCACAGGCGCCGCCCGATGAACCCACGCTCGACCGCACCGGCCCTGGTCATCCTCGCCGCCGGACTCGGCAGCCGCTACGGCGACGCCAAACAAATCGCGGGTGTCGGCCCGAGCGACGAATGGTTGCTCGAGTACGCGATCCACGACGCACTCGCTGCCGGTTTCACGCAGGTCGCAATGGTCATTCGCGCCGAACTGCGCGAGCCACTGACGGCATGCCTCGCACCGCGCCTGCGCGGACGCGCCGAACTGCATTTTGTCGAACAAACCTTCGACAAGGTTCCAACCGGCTGCATGGCACCAACGGGGCGCAGCAAACCGCTTGGCACCGGCCACGCGCTGTGGTGTTGCAAGCCGCTGCTGCACGGCCCGTTCGCGGTCATCAATGCCGACGATTACTACGGCCATGCAGCGCTCGGTTTGCTGGCGGAACACTTCGGGCGCAGCGACGATCCGGCGATGGTCGGCTATCGACTGGCCGCCACGCTGTCCAGCAATGGCGGTGTCAACCGTGGTGTATGCCGAGTCGATTCCCACGGTCATCTGCAAGATGTCACCGAATTCATCGACATCGCAAAACGTGAAGGCCCACTTGCCGGCACTGCACCGGATGGCACCCGCAAACCGCTGTCGCCCGACGCGGTGGTGTCACTCAACTGTTGGGGCCTCACACCCGCCTTGCTGCCTGAGTTGGAATACGGATTGCGCGAATTTCTGGCCAATGCCGGCGAGCGCGACGAATACTTCCTGCCGCATGCGATCGCTGCGCATCTCGGCATGCATGGACGGGCGCTTTCCGTCCTGCCGACCGACAACGCGTGGCTGGGTCTCACCTATCCCGGTGACCGTGAACGCGTCGTGGCCGCGATCGCGGCGCTGCACGCAGCCTGCATCTACCCGACACCGCTCTGGTCGCACACGTGAACAACGGCATCGAGCTGGATCCCGCGACCCGCAACGGTCTCTCTGAAGCATGGGGCCTGAGCCCGCGCGCTTGTTTTGCGCCGCTCGGCAACGGCCTGATCAATCGCACCTTGCTGGTCACCGACGACGGCCGGCGTCGGGTACTGCAATGCCTCAATACCCACGTGTTCCACGACCCAGGCCTGGTAATGCGCAACTGTCACGCCGTCACCGCGCACCTCGGTCGCGAGCGCGCCGCCGGCCGCTACGACTACGCCGTTCTGGAACTGGTGCCGACGTTGGCGGGCGAACCGGCCGCGGTGTTGGCCGACGCCACCTGGTGGCGCATGTACAGCCACATGCCCGACACCCTCACCCACGACACCGCCGATCAACCCGAACTGGCGCTGCAAGCCGGGCGCGGATTCGGTGCGTTCGCGGCGGCGCTCGCGAGTCTCGGCAGTGACGCCGTGGGCGAAGTCATTCCGCATTTTCACGATCCGGAAGCGCGTTTCGAAGCATTCCGCAGCGCTCACCAGTCCGATCGGGCGGCCCGCGCGCGCGACGCGGCCACCGAATGCGATGTTGCCATACGCGCTTTCGAAAACCTGCTGGCGCACTGGCGGGTGCTACAGAATGCGGGCCTGCCGTGGCGGATCACGCACAACGACTGCAAGTTGAACAATCTGCTGTTCAGCGACGACGGTCGCGCGACCTGCGTCATCGACCTCGACACCGTGATGCCCGGCACCCTGTTGTTCGACTTCGGCGACATGGCCCGCACCATGCTGAGCCCGGTCCCGGAAGATTCGACCGAGCTCGCGCGGGTCCGGGTGCGGCGGGAACACTTTGCGGCGTTGGCGCACGGTTACCTCGAAGGCTGCGGTGCATTGTTGACGCCGCTCGAACGCGACAACCTGGTGTTCGCCGCGCGCCTCATCACCGCCATCATGGGCCTGCGCTTTCTTACCGATTACCTCGATGGCGACAGCTACTATCGCATTACCCATCCCACACATAATCTCGAGCGCGCGCGCAACCAGTTCACGTTGTACACCGCGTTGACCGCGCCGGCAGATGCGCTGCAAGCGCTGGTGCCGGAGGAAATCAAAATCTGATCGGAATGCCCGTAGGCCGAATCAAGCCGCAAAGCGGCGGAAGACTCCAGGCATCCTGCCTTCCGGCCCTCCGGGCCCGGCTTCGCCGTTCGCGCCGCTCCTGCGGCACAGTCGGCGTTCGCGCATTCGCGCTCGCGCCTTGATCCGCCCTACAGTTTATCCATTTGGTGTTGCATGTCGCTGCGCCAGCGTTGCCGCAACATCGGCCAGCGACAGCCCGCGCGCGCGCAACAGCACGGTCAGGTGGTACACCAGATCGGCGGACTCGCCCAGCAACGCATCATCATCTTGTACGACGGCGGCCAACGCAGTTTCCACGCCCTCTTCGCCGACTTTCTGCGCGATCCGGCGCACTCCGTCATCGAACAGTTGCGTGGTGTAGCTGCCCGTCGGGCGCTGTTCCGCACGCGCCGCGACCAGCACGTCGAGCGCGCCAAGAAACGCCAACGGTGACCGTGCCTCGTCGCCGAAGCAACTCGACGTACCCAGGTGGCAGGTTGGCCCATGCGGCTCTGCCGCGATCAACAAGGCATCGCGGTCGCAATCCGCATAGATCGATTTCACCGCCAGCACATGACCGGACGTTTCGCCCTTCATCCACAGCCGCTGTTTGCCGCGGCTGAAGAAGGTCACGCGACCGCTGCTTCGGGTCGCGGCCAGCGCTTCGGCATTCATGTAGCCGAGCATCAGCACTTCGCCACTCAACCAGTGCTGCACGATCGCCGGCAGCAGGCCGCCGCCCTTGGCCCAGTCGAGCTTGCCGTCATCAAGACGATCGTTCACGAAAACCCCTCCCACCGTCATGTCCGCTGCGCGCGGCAGGCGGACGCACACATATGCCCTGCCCGCGCAACCATTGCTTCAACGCAGGAATGGCTATCGTGCCCGAATGGAACACGCTCGCAGCCAATGCGCCATCCACGTCGGCCGCCGCGAACGCCTCGCGAAAATGCTCGGGTGCACCCGCGCCACCGGACGCAACCAACGGCACATGACACACGGCACGCGCTGCATGCA
>JBOHYW010000046.1:0-21813 GCA_050738155.1 Rhodanobacteraceae bacterium | reverse complement strand
GCAAACGCAACGCCTCACGCACGTCGGGTTGATCGTCAGCCAGCAAGACGATTGGATTCGATTTGCGTGCCCCGCTGTCTTTCATGCCGTCAGTGTAGCCATCACTCGTAGCGCAGCGCGACGGCCGGATCGACCCGCAGCGCGCGGATCAGCGGCACCAACGCGGCCAGCATGGACACGCCGATCACCACCAGCAGCACCGGGACGAAGACGGTCGGATCATGCGCACGAGTGCCCAAGCCCGGGTTGGCCAGCATCGCCGACCACGGCACGGCCAACGCCACGCCGATCACCAGTCCCAAGCCAAGCTGCCAGAGCAGTTGCCGACCGACCTCGCGCACGATAGCGCCGTTGTCGGCGCCGATCGCGCGGCGGATGCCGATTTCGCGGGTGCGTTGCGCCACCGAGAACGCCAATACGCCGTACAGTCCGGCCGCGGCCAACAGCAGCGCCACCACGCCCACTGCGGCGAACACGTCGGTCAACACCGTCAGCCCGACACGGCTTGCTGCGGTACTCCGCGCTTGAGTGCGAATGTCGTAGATGGCCGCTCGTGGATCCACCGCATGCACCGCCGCGGCCAAGTGCCGGGTGTAGCTGCTGGCGTTCGCGTGGACGCGCACGGCCAACCCGACGTCGTGCAATGGCGCCTGGCTGGCCGTCTGGTCCAGTGGCAGCAGCATGCCAGGCAACGGCGTTTCCAGCCCGCTATCCAGTTGCATGGTCTGGACCACGCCGACCACCGTCAGCGTGCGCGCCTGCGGTCTTCCCGGCCACAACACCAGTTTGCGGCCCAACGCATCTTCGTGCGGCCACATCGCGGCGGCCATCTTGGCGTCGATCACCACCGTCGGTTCGCTGTCGGCCCGATCGCTTGCACCGAAGAAGCGGCCCTCGAGCAAACGTACGCCATAGGTATCGAGGAAATGCGGACCGACGATGCCCATCTGCACCTGCGGCCAGCCCTGTGCCGGTTTGGGATGCCCCGGCAGCGACACGTATTCGTGGCTGCCGAGGACGGCGCTCGGCACGGTATCCGACGCGGTGGCGTCGATCACGCCCGGATCGTGGCGCAGGTGTTCGACCACGGCATCGAAGAAATGGATGCGCTGTGCGTCCTTGCGATATTCGGTGGCCGGCAGTGACACCTGTGCCGTCAGCACCTGCGCAGCATGTGTTGCACCGACCGCCGGTTGCGTCAGCAGATGCTCGAGCGCGCGCACGAAGCTGCCGGCGCCGACCAGCAGTACCACCGTGAGTGCCACCTCGGCGATGACCAGCGTTTTCGTGACCCGCGCGAAGCCACCGCCGGAACCCTTGCTGCCGTCGCGCAATGCATCGCCCAGGTTTGCACGGCCCGCACGCCAGGCGGGAATCCCTCCCGCCAAGGCGGTGCTGAGCACCGCGATGAGGACGCCGAACGCGATTACCCAGCCGTCGATGCCGTGCTGGTAGGGAATGGTGGATGGATGCACCGCGAGCCAGGTTGCGTCGATCCAATGGGTTGCGCACCAGGTGATCGCAAATGCCGGTACCAGCGCTGCCATGCCCAGCAACAGGCTTTCGGCCAATGCACCGGTGACAAGCCGCGTGCGGCTGCTGCCGAGCGCGCTGCGCAACGCCAATTCGTGCCGCCGTTTGAGCGTCTGCACCAATTGCAGATTGGCGACATTGATGCAGGCCAGCAGCAGTACCAGCAGGCCGGCGCCGAAGATCAGCCATACCCAATGCCGCAGGTCGGTGGGCGTGAAACTGTAGGACATCGGCTCGACGACCAGCGGCTTCATCTGCATGTCCGGTGGCAAGGCGCGCTGCAACGGGCCGGCCCATGTGTCCAATTCCGCGCGTGCCTGGCTCAACTGGACGCCCGGAGCAAGTCTGGCGATCGCCCGGATACTGGAGTGCTGGGCGGCCTCGAGGCGCAGCGGTAGCCACAAACTGGCGACCGGCGGGAACGCGAAACTCGCTGGCAGCACGCCGACCACCGTGGCCCACGCGCCGTTCACCTTCACGGTCTGGCCGATGATGTGTGGGTCGGCGTGGAAGGCGTGTCGCCACAACGATTCGCCCAGCAATACCACGCGTGGCGCACCGGGTGCGTCATCGGTTGCGACAAGATCGCGGCCAAGCAAAGGCTTGGCGCCCAGCATCGGCATCAACGATGCCGTCATGCGGCCGGCGATGTACGACGTTGCACCCGTGCCGCGATCCAGGTTCACCCGGACATAGGTATACGCGCCCATGGCGTCGACGCTCTTGAGCTTGCCTTGCAGTTGCAGGTACTGCGCGCTATCGATATCGCCGATGCCATTCGACAGCGGTTCACCAATCGACATCAGCCGGTTGGCCTGCGGAAAGGGGTACGGTTGCAGGATCACCGTATTGACCATGCCGAAGAAAAACAGCGTCACGCCAAGGCCCACGCCCAGCACCGCCACCGACAACAGTGCATAGCCCGGCCGCTTGGAAAGCCGCCGCCATGCTTCACGAAATTCACGCACGAGCATCATCGTCATTCCCCTCGCAATGCGTGCATCGGCTGCACGCGGCCGGCGCGCCATGCCGGTAGCAGGCAGGCGGTAAGCCCGGCAATGGCCAACACCATGCAGACGCTTATCAACGCCACCGGATCGAAGGTGTTGGTGCGCCCCACCAGTTCGACGAGCATCTGCACCAGCAACTCCGAGACACCCAGCACGACGGCGACGCCAATCACCAGCCCCACAACGATCTGGACCAGTCCGCCGCGCAGCACCAGCCACACCAAACGCAACGGGTTGGCACCCAAGGCCATGCGCACGCCGAACTCGCGTTCGCGCGCGGTGACCGTCACGGCCATTACCGCGTACATCCCGGCTGCCGCCAGCAGCAGCGCCAGGGCCGCGAAGATGCCGATCAACCACAACGTGCGGCGGGTTGCGGCCGTGGTCGATTGCACGACCTGGGCCATGGTGCGGAAGTTGCTGATGGGCTGGTTCGGCGCGACCTGCGCCACGGCTGCACGCGCCGCGGCTCGCCATGCGTCGGGATTGCCGTGACCGTGCAGCACGAAACGCATCGGGAAGAAATGACGGAACCCGGCCAGCGCAGAGTCGGGAATCTGCGCCAGCGGCACGTACAACATGCCGGTCGCGGGTTGCAGCGGACCGAATTGCAGCGTGTTGCCGACTACTCCGACGATGCGCACCGACCAGCGTTGCGTGCCGCCGCCACCTTCGATCGCCTGGCCCAATGCATGCCCGCCGAACAGATGATCGGCCAGGCTGCGGCTGACCACTGCCACGGCCTCGCCGCCACGCACGTCGTCGCGCGTGAAGGTCCGTCCCTTGAGCAGCGGGATGCCGAACAGGTGGAAAAAACCGGGGCCGATGCCGCGGTACTGCGTCGTGTATCCCTGTCCACCCGGCTTGTGCACCCCGAGGCGGTATTGCTGGCTGAAGCCGCCGGTCGGCAGGTTGGTGGTGGCGACCGCCTGCGTCACGCCGGGAATCGCCTGGAGACGTCGGACCAGTCGTTGCGACAGCGCATCCACCGATTGGGCGTCGGGATAGCGCGTGGCGATCGGCTGCATGTCGAAGGCCAGCATGTGCGTGCTGGAAAAGCCCAGCGGCGTGCGCGCGGCCCGATACATGCCGTGCAGCAACAATCCTGCGCCGCACAACAGTACCGTCGCCAGCACCACCTGTGTCACCACCAGTCCCCGTGCCAGCAGGCCACTATGGCGGCCCATGCCGCTGCGCCCGCCTTCGCGCAGTTCGTCGATGTCGGCGGTATGCCGGCTGCGCCACACGCCAAGCGCGGCGGCCAGTACCGCGATGGCCACGCCGACCACCAACGCCAGCAATCCAATGGCCAATGTCACGTGCACGCCGCCGTCCGGCAGCCAGTCCGCCGACACCGTGCCCTGCAAGGCGGCGAGACCCGATGCCGCCAATGCCGTGCCCGCCACGGCGCCGAGCACGCCCACCAGCAGGCCCTCCGCCAGTGCCGGCAGGGCCAACCGCCATGACGATGCACCCAGCGCACCGCGCACTGCCTGGTCGTGCATGCGTGCCAGCGAACGCAACAGCATCAGGTTGACCAGATTGACCAGCGCCACCAGCAGCACGAACAGTGCACAAGCCATGAACAGCGTCAGCGTGGCACGCGCATCGGCATGTTGCGCCACCGTGATCGGCTGCGCGCCGAAGCGCCGATGCAACCAGAAGTGGCGCTCCTCCGAACCGGGCATGCCTGCGTACATGGCATGCATGCGGGTGTCGATCTGCGCCGCCACGGCCCGCGTGTCGGCGCTGACTCCCAGCCGCCCGACGGCCAGGAAATTGCTGTTGTCATTGCGCGTGTTGGCCGGCACGCCGAACGGCAACACCACCTCGCCGCTGAAGTCGAGCTTGGCGAAAGCCGCCGGCAGCACGCCGATGATGGTGTACGCCGTGCCCTTGACGTCGAGCGTCATGCCCAACACACGGCGATCGCCGCCATAGCGGCTTTGCCAAAGTCCGTAACCGAGCAGGACTACATGCGGGCCATTGGGCTGCGTTTCGCGCGCCGTGAAATTGCGGCCGATTACCGGGCGCAGTCCCAGGCTCGGCAACACGCCATGCGTGACGTACGTGGCCGACACCACCTCCGGCTGCCCGCCACCGGCGATGTTGACCTTCTGCATGGAAAACACCATGCCACTCGATGCCACGCCTTGCGTCGACGCGACGTGCTGGTACTGCATCGGCGAAATCGCACTGATCTGGCCGCCTTCCAGCGGCCCGATCATGACGACGCGCGAAGCATCCGGCAGTGGCAGTGGCTGCATCAACACCTGGTCGATCAGCGTGAACACCGCGACGCTGGCGCCGATGCCGAGCGCCAGCACGCCACCCGCCAGCAGCAGGAAACCGGGGCGGCGCAGGCTCGCGCGCCATGCGCGCAAGATTTCACTCAGCCAGATGTTCATCGTTCATTCTCCTCGCAATGCGCGCATCGGTTGCACGCGCGCAGCGCGCAAGGCCGGCAGCAGACAGGCCAGCAAGCCAGCCGCGGCAAGCACCACACAGACGGCCACCACCGTGACCGAATCCAACGCGTTGCTGTTTCCCAGCAGTGCCATCAGCACCGCGGACAACAGCCGCGAAAGGGCAAACGCAGCTGCCACGCCAATCGCGAGGCCCGACACGATCTGACCCAGACCGCCGCGCAACACCAGCCGCAACAAGCGCGCCGGTGCGGCGCCCAGCGCCATGCGCACGCCAAACTCGCGTTCACGTGCCGCCACCGCGACCGCCATCACCGCGTACATGCCGGCAGCGGCGAGAGTCAGGGCCAAGGCCGCAAACAGACCGATCAGCCACAGGCTGAGCCGCGCGTCACGCATCGTCGCTCGCACGATGCTGTGCATCGAACGCAGATTGGAAATGGGTTGTCCGGGCGCTACCTCGGCGACGGCCTTGCGCACGCCCACGCGCCAATTGGCAGGATTGCCATGACCGCGCAAGGCAAAGCGCAAAGGCTCGAGCTTGCGAAAGAAATTGAACGTCGTCCATTGGTCGAATGGTTGGTACAGCACCATCTGCGGCGGCTGCAGCGGTCCGGTTTGCCAGGTGTCGGCCACCACGCCGACGACCCGCAACCTTTCGAGGTCGGACCCGCTCCCCAGCCGCAGCACCTTGCCGATGGCATGCCCGCCACCGATCCGGTCGGCAAGGTTGCGGCTGATCACCGCCACCCGTTCACCGCCACGTCGATCGTCAAGCGTGAACGTGCGTCCGGCATGCACCGGCAGGGAAAACACCTTGAAGAAGCCGGGGCTGACAGCGTGATCCTGCACGTTGACCCATGGGCCCCCCGGCAGGTGGATATTGGTATTGAATTGTCCAAATGCACCGACGCTGGTGGGCAGGTTGGTCGTCGCAGCGACGTGGGTAACACCAGGAATCGCGCCAAGTCGCCGTATCAGGCGCCTCGACATGGCAGTTATCGAGGCGGCATCCGGGTAACTCGCCTCGACCGGCGCGAGATCAAAAACGAGGATGTCGTTGCCGGCAAAGTGCAGGGGTTGTCGTGATGCGTTGTACAACGCATGCATGAACACGCCCGCCGCACACAACAAGATGGTCGCCAGCGCCACCTGCGCCACCACCAGCAACCGTCCCAGCATGCTGCTGCGCGTGCCCATGCCACTGCGACCGCCCTCGCGCAGCTCGTCCACGGTCACCGTACGGCGACTGCGCCACACGGCGAGGCCAGCCGACAGCAGTGCGCCGAAGAGACCGATGGCAAAGGCCAGCACCCATCCCACGGTGCCGATCCCGACATGGCCGCCCGACAACCATGCGGCGGGAATGAAGCGTTGCAACAGCGCGAGCCCTGCGGCTGCCAGCCCCAATCCGACGAGCGCACCACCTGCGCCCACCAGCACCCCTTCGCTGAAAGCCGGCAACATCAAACGCGCGCGTGGCGCACCCAACGCGCTGCGTACGGCAAAGTCGTGCTGGCGCGACAACGCGCGCAGCACCATCAGGTTGGTCAGATTGACCAACGCGATCAGCAACACGAAAAGTCCGCAGGCGAGAAATAACACCAACATCGAGCGTGCGCTACGGTGCTTCCAGACTGCGAAATTCTCGACACCAAACCGGGTGTGCTGTCGATCCGTGTCTCCCCGCATCCGGTACATCGCGTGCACGCGCGTATTGATACGCGCCGACACAGTCGTCGCACTCGCACCTTCGGACAGGCGCGCAATCGCGTAATAGTTGGTCGAGTCCTCCTGGCTTGCCGCCGGCAAGGCCAAGGGCAGAACGACAGCGCCCGGACCTTCGACGGTCGTGAATGCAGGCGGCAGCACCCCGATGACGGTGTGCGCAACACCCGCGATGCTGAGCGAATGCCCGATGATCCGGGGATTTCCGGCATAACGGTGCTGCCAGAAGCCGTAACTCAGCAACACCACCGGTGCGCCGCCCGGACGATCCTCGCTTGCATTGAAGTTGCGACCCACCACGGGATTCAGCCCCAAGGTGGGCAACACGCCACGATCCGCATAGATCGCCGGCACCTGCTCGGGCCTCGCGGCGTCGGTGACGTTCGCCTTCACGTCAGAGAGATACAACCCGAACGAAGCCACACCTTCGATCGGTGCGAGGTGCTGGTACTGCAATTGCGAAGTCATGCTCACCTGACCGTCGTGCATGTGGCCCACCACGACCAGCCGCGCCGGCTGCGGCACCGGCAGCGGCTGCATCAACGTGCTTTCGATCAACATGAATACAGCAACCGTGGCGCTGATGCCGAGCGCCAGCACGCCACCCGCCAGCAGCAAGAAGCCGGGTCGGCGCAGACTCGCGCGCCATGTCCGCCAGATTTCACTCAGCCATGCGTTCATCACTCATTCCCCTCGCAATGCCTGCATCGGTTGCACGCGCGCGGCACGCAAGGCCGGCAACAGACAGGCCAGCAAACCTGCCGAGGCAAGCACCACACAAGCACTCAAGGCCACCACCGGATCAAAAGCATGGCTGCGACCAAGCAGTGCCATCAGCCAAACGGCCAAGGCATGCGATGCCGCTATCGCGCCCACGATGCCGATGACCAATCCCAGCACGATCTGGCCCAGACCGCCGCGCAATACCAGCCGCAGCAAACGCGCGGGCGCCGCGCCCAATGCCATGCGCACGCCGAATTCGCGCTCGCGCGCAGCCACAGCGACCGCCATCACCGCGTACAAACCGGCGGCGGCCAGCATCAGCGCCAGCGCGGCAAAGACGCCGATCAGGCGCAGGTTCAGGCGCGCATCGGCGGTGGTTTTCTCGACGATGCTGCGCATGCTGCGCAGCTTGGCAATCGGCTGATTCGGCGCAATCTCGGCGACGGCTTTGCGCACGCCTTTGCGCCAGTCGTCCGGGTTGCCATGGCCGCGCACGGCGAAACGCAACGCTTCGAACTTGCGAAAAATCGCCATCGTCGGCTCCGGCATCTGCGCCAGCGGCAGGTACACCACCGGTTGCCGCGGGTGCAGCGGCCCGCGCTGCCAAGTGCCGCCCACCACACCGACGATGCGTGCCAGCACGTCCGGATGATTGTCCATCCCGATCCGTACCGTCTGCCCCAGCGCCTTCCCGCCGTAATACTTGTCGGCCAGATCCTGACTGACGATGGCCACCGGCGTGCCGCCACGTACATCGCCTCGGGTGAAATTGCGCCCCGCATGCACCGGCATGCCGAACAGTTTGAAGAAGCCCGGCCCGATGCCATCCAACTGCGCCACGAAGTGGGTGTCATCCGGCAGGTACATGCCGTTGTTGTATGACCCGTACATGTCGTCGCTGGTGGGCAAGCTGGTCGTGACCGCCGCCGTGGCCACGCCCGGGATGGCGTGCAGGCGTCGTACCAGCCGATGCGACAGATTCAACACCGACGCGGTATCCGGATAGTCGGCCTGCACCGGTGCCAACTCGAAAGTCAGCACGTTGTTGTCGGCATAACCCAATGGCTGCTGCGAGGCAGCATAAAGCGCATGCGCGAACACGCCCGCGGCGCACAGCACCAGCGTTGCCAGCGCCACCTGCACCACCACCAGCGCGCGGCTGAAGCGTCCGCTGCGCACACCCATGCCGCTGCGACCGCCCTCACGCAGATCGCCCACCGCGCTAGTGCTTCGGCCGCGCCACAAAGCGAACACCGCCGCCAGCAAGGCGCTCAGCAAGCCCACCACGAAAGCCAGCAACCAGGCCATCACGCCGACGTGCAACTGGCCACCCCACAACCACGCGGAGGGGATGAAACCCTGCAACAAAGCCAGCCCGACAGTCGCCAAGGCCATGCCCAGCAACGCGCCACCCACGCCCACCAGCAAACCTTCGCCGAGTGCCGGCAACATCAATCGCAACCACGGTGCGCCCAACGCACTACGCACCGCGGTGTCATGATTGCGTGCCAGCGCGCGCAACAACATCAGGTTGACCAAGTTGACCAGCGCGACCAGCAACACCAGCCCGGCGCAAGCCAGAAACAGCAGCAACACGGGTTGCGCTTCCTGCTGAAATGCCGCGGCAACACCTTCCGCACCGAAGAGTGGTTTCTTCCAGTTGCCGCGCATGCCCATGTCGCGGTACATGGTGCGCTCATGCGCATCAGCCTGTGCCGACACCGCGGCGACGCTGACACCAGGAGCCAAGCGCGCAATCGCCAAGGTACCGGTGTGGCTGTAATTTCGACTGTGTGCCGGAATGGCCATCGGCAATACCACGTCGCCCGGGCCCAGCACGGTGTTGAAGGCTTTCGGAAGCACGCCAACGATGGTGTGCGCCACACCCCTGATCTGCACACTGCGACCGATCACATGAACATCGCCGCCGTAGCCACGCTGCCACAGGCCGTAACCGATGATGGCTACCTTCGGGCCGTTCGGCGCATCTTCCGCCGCAGAAAAATTGCGCCCCAGCACAGGCCGCAAGCCAAGCGCAGGCAACACGCCGCGATCCATGTAGATCGCCGGCACCTGCGTCGGCACGCCGACCCCGGCCAAGTTCGCCTTCAGGCCGAAATGCACCAACCCCAAGGCTGTCACACCATTGAGCTTGCCCAGATACTGATACTCGTGCGGCGAGATGCCACCCGCGCTCTGCTTGCCGTTGTTCAGTCGACTGATGACCGCCACGCGCGACGCCTGCGGCAGCGGCAACGGCCGCCACAAGGTGTTCTGGATCAGCGCAAACACCGCCACGCTGGCGCCGATGCCCAGCGCCAGCACGCCACTCGCCAGCAGCAGGAAACCCGGTCGGCGCAGGCTCGCGCGCCACGCGCGCCAGATTTCGGCGAGCCAGATTTTCGAAAGCCCGATTTTCGAAAGCATGAAGTTCACGCGTCGGCCCCCACGCTCGCGTCCGTGTCGAGTCGTTTGCCGATCAGTGCATCCAGACGTTGCTCGTCTTCGTGGCGCAAACGCTCGAAGGTTTCCTCGTCGACCACGCGGCCGTCGAACAGGCGGATCTTGCGCTGGGCCAGTTCCGCGTAGCGGGCGTCGTGGGTGACCATGCAGATGGTCGCGCCGGCCTTGTGCAGTTCGTCCAGCAGCGCCATCACCGCCTCGCCGTTGCGCGAGTCGAGATTGCCGGTCGGCTCGTCGGCCAGCAGGATCGCGGGTTTGCCGACCAGTGCGCGTGCCACCGCCACGCGCTGCTGCTGGCCGCCGGAAAGCTGCGCCGGGTAATGCCGCATGCGGTGCGCCATGCCGACGCGTTCCAGGGCTTCCTGCACGCGTGCATGGCGTTCACCCGCGCCGATGCCGCCGCGGTAGGTGAGCGGCAGTTCCACGTTTTCCTCGACAGTGAGGTCGCCGATCAGGTTGAAGGCCTGGAAGATGAAACCGATCTCGGAATTGCGGATGCGCGCGCGTGCGGCGGCTTTCAGGGCGGCGGCGTCATGGCCGTTCAAGCTGTAGCTGCCGTCGGTAGCGGTATCGAGCAGGCCCAGGATCGACAGCAGGGTGGTCTTGCCGCAGCCGGATGGCCCGGAAATGGAAACGTATTCGCCACGACGCACTTCCAGGTGTACGTCGTTCAACGCGTGGGTTTCCACTTCGTCGGTCTGGAACACCTTGCGCAGGTTGCGGAGGGTGATGACGTTGGCGGTATCGTTCATGGATTTGCCCATTCTCGAATGATCGGTTTTCCTTCTCCCCTCGGGAGAAGGTGGCCCGGAGGGCCGGATGAGGGTTCGGTGACTCATGCGTTTCGCGTTGTTCGGACCCTCACCCCTGCCCCTCTCCCGGCGGGAGAGGGGTTCAAGCATGCATTCACTTCACCCTGATGCGATCGTATTTGTCCCACTGGCTGGTGTCGGACAGGATCACCTTGTCGCCGGCTTTCAGGCCATGCAGCACCTGCACGCGGTCGACCGAAACCGCGCCGATGCGCACCGGAACTCTGGTGGCGGTATCGCCATCGGCATCGAGACGGAACAGGCTGATGTCGCTGCCGGCTTTGGCCAGTGCCGGCCGGCCGACCGACAGTACGTCGTCCAGTTTGGCGATGCGGATGCGGCCATCGACGGAGAGGTCGGGACGCGCGCCGGGCGGCAATTTGCCGGTGAGGGTGACATCGACCTGCACGCTGCCGTTGACGACTGCCGGATCGATGCGTTCGACCGAGCCCGCGACCACGCCGTTGTGGGTATCGACGGCGACCGGCATGCCCAACGCTACGTCCTTGGCCTGCACTTCGGGTACCTGCAGGCGCGCGATCAGCACGTCCGGCCGCGCCACCCGTGCGAGGTTGGTGCCGGCAGCCACTTGCGCACCTTCCTGCACCGCAACGTCCTGCAACACCCCGGCAATGCCGGCTTTCACATCCAGCGCATCAGCCTGGCGCTGGCGCAATTGAAGGTTGCTCAACTGCTGTTGGAGCGCGGCTTGCACCGCAGCCACCTGCGCCTGCATGTTGTTGTGGAACGCGGCCACGCGTTGCTTTTCGATCTCGACGTTCTTGTGGAACTGTTCCAATGCGATCTGGCCCTGCTCGTATTGGACCCGGGGAATGATGCCCAGCTTCATGGCCTTGGCATTGGCGTCGGCCTTGACCTTGGTGGATGCGTAGTTGGCCTCGGCCTGGGCCAGTGCAGAGCGCTCGCCGAGCATTTGCGACTGCAATTGCGCGCGCTTGGCGGCGACGTCGGCCTTGGCCGCCGCGACTTGCGCCTTGGCATTGCGCAAGCTGTCTTCGACCTCGGGATTGGACAGCCGCATCAGCACCGTATCCGGTTGCACCGTCGCGCCCGGCCAGACCAGGATTTTCTCGACGGTGGCGGGTGTGGCGGCGGCCAGCCAGCGAATCTCACGCGGCACCAATACGCCGGTCGCGCGTACTTCGTGCAACATGTCGCCTTGCTGCACGGTGTCGATCCACAAGCTGCTGCGATCGGCGGTCGGCAGCGCCGGCCCCAGACGCAATACCAGCACCACCAGCAGCACCACCGCCAATGCAGCCGCGGCAATTCCCCAGCGCAGTCGCCTGCGCTTGCGCAATTTCAACATCGGGTTGGCGACATCCATGTCCTGGCATGACGCAAGTCGCGTGCCAACTGCAAAAGCCCTGCAATATCAACAAACAGGGCGCAAAGCGGGGCTGGCTTTACGCGGCACGCGCCCGCTTCCGGACATGGATGTCCGATTGCGGACGTTGTAACACCCGTGTTGAATCACGTTGTTCTGTAGAAAATCAGCGCACCGCGCGTGGCTGGGTCGGCGCGCCGATTGGTAGGGCGAGTGTATGTGCCGGCGGCGATCGGTCCATGAAGCCGAGTGCATGGCACCAGTGCATCACGTGCACGCCCTTGGCGCGCTGTTCGTCCTGGATCGAATCGCGCAATTGAACCATCTTCGACCAATGCACCTTGGGCCGGTAGTGGTGCTCGGCGTGGTAGCCGTTGTAGAGCCAGATCCAGTTGTAGCACTTGTTGTAGGTCGACACGCCCCACGCGATCGGTTGCTCGGGGTCGCCCTTCAGGTGTTCGTAGTAGCCGTTCAATGACGACAGCGAATGGCCGAGGTAATAGAACGGCACCAGGCACACGAACGCGCGCCAGTCGTAGATCAGGCAGACCAGATAAATCGCCACCACGGTCGCGATCTCGATCCGGATCCGGCGCGCGAGGTGCGGCCACTTCTTCTTGACGCGTGTGTAGCACTCGCCGATGTCGTCACGGAAATACGAGTAGAACATGTAGGTCCACACGCTTTCCGGCTTGCCATCCTTGCCGTGACGGTAGATCGACAGCGGATCGATGGTGGTGCCGTTCTCGCCCACGCGATCCATGTTGCCGACGTGATGGCGCAGGTGGACGTGTTTGTAGAACTCCTGGCTGAAACCGTCGGTCAGCGAGAACAGGAAACTGAAAGTCCGGTTCAACCATGCCCATTTGAAGAACGGGTTGTGGATGAAGTTGTGGCTGGTGGAATTGATCGACCACGAAATCGAAATCGAATACACCAGCGCGCATGGGATCCAGATCGCCCACGGCGTCGAATGAAAGCCGAAGAACAGCCACGCGAGAAACGCGGCGTGGCCCAGCACCATCAGCGCGGCGATCGCGTCCCACCCGGAGTAGGCGAAGAACAGGCGACGTGGTTTGGTTGTGGGCGAGTTCACGGGTGTGCAGAACTGCCGCGGCATCGCGGTGGACGGGATCATTTTACGACGAAGCGCCGTCTGCGAAACGATCTTCGGTCGGCATTCCCTGGCTTTCCAGAGGCGGGCGGCGACGCCATCGATGGCTTGATATTCCCAAAGCATCTGCAAAGGCGGCAAGTGCAGAATGCCAGCGCCGACTTTCGCTTGGCTTTCACAAACCTGCGCCGCTTTCGGTTTCGTTCAGCCGTTACACTGCCGAGGCTCATGCCTTTCCCGCCGTTCCGCCATCGATGGATTCCACGCACGCTGTTCGTGGCTGCGTTGGCTGCCGCACTCGGTGCGTGCGTCAGCGTGCAGGTGCCGAAGTTGCCGACCGGCGATTTGCCCGCACATTGGCGCAACGCGTCGTCGGAGTTGGGGCCGAAACCGGACCTCACCGGTTGGTGGAAGCATTTTCGCGATCCGCAACTGAACACGTTGGTCGAACGCGCATTGCACGACAACCTCGACGTCGCGCAGGCGACATGGACGTTGCGTGCTGCGCGTGCGCTGGAAGACGCCGCGACCACCAGGTTCAAGCCCAAGCTGGCCTTCAATACTATCGAACAGCCCAACCCGGAAAACACCGCGAGTTATTTCCAGGCGGGGTTCGACGCCACCTGGGAGCTTGGCCTGTTCGGGCGCCGTGATGCCAACGGGCACATTGCCGCGGCGAGTGCCGGTCAAGCCGAGGCGGAATTGCAATCGGCGCGGGTATCGCTGGTCGCGGAAGTCGTGCGCGAATACCTGCAACTGCGCGCGGCCCAACGCAGCGAAGCGTTGTTGGAAACAGCCGCGCGGGCAGCACACGACAAGTTGAAATTGCTGCGCGTGCGGCAACATCTGCAACTCACGTCGCAACTCGACGTCGAGCAGGCGATAGCCGTGGCGGCGAAATCCGCAGCCCAACTTGCCGATCCGCGCGCGGCGATCGCGCAACACGCGCAGACGCTGGCGTTGTTGCTCGGCATGAGCGAACCCGATCCCGCATGGTTGGCACCGCAGCCGTTGCCCAGACTGGCGGCGGGCAATGTCACCTCACTTCCAGCCAATCTGCTGCGCACGCGTCCTGAAATCCGTTACGCCGAGACCCGGGTATTGAAAGCCGCCGGCGAACTCGGTATCGCCAAGGCCGACATGTATCCGCATCTCGCGCTGGGCAGTTCGCTGACTTTCGCCGCGCTGGTGAAGGGGCAAACCCATCTCGGCGACGTCAATAACACCTTCGCGATCGGCCCGATCATCAGTATCCCGTTGTTCGACTGGGGCCGCCGTCGCGCGGCGCGGGATGCACGCAGCGACCAACTGCAGGCCGCGCTGTCCGGCTATCGCAAGGCGGTCCTGCAGGGCGCGGCGGAGGTCGAAAGCGACCTCGCCGCGTTGCACGCGTCCGGACAGCGGTTGCAGCACGCCAGCGCCGAAGCCGGTGCCTCGCAACGCGGCCTCACCCTGAGTGAAAAGTTGCAGGGGCTCGGGCAGGCCGATGCGATGAATCTTGCCGACGTCAAACTGGCACTCACCGAATCCGAACTCGACCGCGTGCACGCGCGTCTCGCGCATGGGCTGGCTTTCGTCGCGCTGTACAAGGCATTGGGTGGCGCGCCGCTGCCGGAAGATGATCATGCGACAAATTGAACGCCAATTTCCTCGCCTGCCGAGAAGACAGCGCATTCCGGTTTTCCGGCCCACTTCGGGTGCGATGGAGGGGGTTCGCTGCGCGCCGACATCCCCCCGCGCCTTCGGCGCGACCCCCTTCACAAGCGAAGGGGGTAATCAGATCTTCGCATTTGCCTCACCCCTTCCGCAGGAAGAGGGAACGAGTGGGATGGCTGTTGTCGCAAACGATTGCATTGGGCTGCGAAAGAGGGGCGCCGGAAGCGCACGATTTCAATGATCCCGCTCGCCCGCAAAACCCTGATCCACGAATGGCGGCGCTTCCTGCCGGCGATGCTGGCGGTGGCGTTCTCCGGCTTGCTGTTGTTGATGCAGGCGGCGCTGGTGTTCGGCATCTTCGGTGCCACCGCGGTGTACATCACCGCTTCCGATGCCGACCTGTGGGTCGGTTACCCCGGCACCCAAAGCATTGAGCTCGGCCGTCCGATCGCGCCGCGCGCGCGCACCGCGTTGTTGATGGATCCGGGTGTCGCGCGGGTGGAGCCGTTCGCGTGGGTCGATGGCGACTGGCGCGGGCCGGCGGGCACGGGCGGCGTGTCGGTGTTCGTGTCGGGTGTCAGCCCGCAGCCCGACGGCATGATTTTTTCCGACGTGCTGAGCGCGCAGCAGCGTGCGTTGTTGAAGCAGCCGTTTGCGGTGATCGTCGATCGCGCCGACCTGCCGAAACTCGGTGTGCCGATCGGCGGGCAGGCGCTGATCAACGGCGATCTGGTGCGCATCGTCGGCACCGCCAGCGGCATTCGCGCGTTGGGCGGCGTCAACGTGGTCGCCTCGCTGGACACCGCGCGTGCGCTCGATGACGATACCGGTGGCGCGGAAGTGGCGTACTACGTCGCCAAGCTGAAACCGGGCGCGGATGCCGCCGCGGTCGCGGCGCGTATCAACCAGCACGCGCACGGGTATGCCGCCTGGACCGCGTCCAGTTTCGCGCGCCGCGCGGTGTTCTACTGGATGTTCCAGACCGGTGCCGGGCTGGGCGTGGTGTTTCTCGCCATCGTGGTGTTCATCGTCGGCGCGATCATCACCAGCCAGACCTTGATGGGCGCGATCGCCGGTTCGGTGCGCGAATACGCGACCCTGCACGCGCTGGGCGTGAGCCTGGGCTCGTTGCGCCGGGTGGTGTTGCAGCAAGCCGCATGGATCGGCGTGTGCGGATTGATCGCGGGCGCGCTGCTGAGTCTCGGGTTGATCGGCCTGGCCAAGCTCGAGGACGTTCCGGTTGCATTGAACCTTGGCGCATGGATCGCATGTGCGGCGCTGGTGATGGGCATCGCGCTGGTGTCGGGTGCCGCCGCGGTGCGCGCATTGCGGCGCGCCGACCCGGCATTGTTGCTGCGATGACTGCACTCGTCGCCCTCGACCTGCGCATGGGTTACACCAGCGGCAAGCTGCGCAGCGAAATCCTGCGCGGTCTGTCGCTCAGCGTCGATGCCGGGCAGTTGACCTTGATCGCGGGGCCGTCCGGTTGCGGCAAGAGCACGTTGCTGTCGATCCTGTCCGGCTTGCAGCGGCCGGAAGCCGGCAGCGTGACCGCGCTGGGCGAAGACTTGTGGCGCGGCGACCGGCACGCACTCGATCGCTTTCGCCTGCAACATACCGGTTTCGTGTTCCAGGGCTTCAACCTGTTTCCGGCACTGACCGCGCTGGAACAAGTGGTGTTGCCGCTGGACTACATGGGCGTCGACGATCGCGTGGCGGTAGAGCGCGGTCGCGCGGCACTGGAAGAGGTCGGCTTGTCCGGACGCATGCACCTGTTGCCCGCCGAATTGTCGGGAGGTGAAAAGCAGCGTGTCGCGATCGCGCGCGCGCTGGTCAAGCAGCCGCAACTTTTGTTTGCCGACGAGCCCACCAGTGCACTGGATGCCGCCAACGGCCAGATCGTGATCGACACCCTGCGCCGCATCGCGCACGAACACGGCACCACCGTGTTGTGCGTCAGCCACGATCCGCGCCTGGTGTCGCACGCCGACCGGGTGCTGAAAATGGAGGACGGCGCGATACTGGCCGATCGCAAGCTCACCGACACACCATCGGATTCGAAACAGGAGTCGCCATCGTGAAGCGAGCCAGCTTGGGCCTGATTGTCGTCATCGCCGCGACCACCGCGTTGGGCGCCGGTTTGACGGCATGCTCGGGCGGATCGCACGCCGCAACCGATGATGCGCAGCAATCGCAATGGCTGGCGGTGGCGCGCGGCAAGGTGGATGTCGAAGGCGGCATGGTGCAGGTCGCCGCGCGCACCGACGGCGTGGTCGAAACGGTGGCGGTCGAGCAGGGCGACGCGGTGAAGGCGGGGCAGGTGCTCGCGCAACTTGATCCGCGCGCCGCGAAGATCACGGTCGCGACGGCCAAGGCAGGTGTTGCACAGGCGCAAGCGCAACTGGCGGAATTGCAGGTGGCGTTGAGGCAGGCGCAGCAACGCGCACCGCGGATCATCGCGGCGGCGAAGGCCGGTGCCGCGACCGGCGAGTCGGCCGATCGGGCACGCAATGCGGTGGCATCACTGAAGGCGAAACATGCCGCGGCGCAGGCTGCGCAGGAAGTTGCGCGCCAGCAACTCGCGGCTGCACAACTCGCGCTCGACGCTACCAGTTTGCGTGCGCCGGTCGCCGGCACGATCGTCACACGGCAGATTGCGATCGGACAGGCCGTGGCCGCCGCGTCCGGCCGACCGCTGTTCGAGCTGCTGCCGGATCGTCCACACATCGTGCGCGCGCAGGTGGATTCGGACGTTGCCGGAGCGATCCATCCCGGGATGCAGGCGCAAATCGTGCGCGATTCCGGGACCGGTCCGGTGTATTCGGCGACCGTGCTGTGGGTGGGGCAAGTGTTGCAGCCCGCCAGCCTGACCCAGGATCCACTGGCGCGGGCCGTTGCCAACGACGTCGACTGCACCCTCAAGTTGGCGCCCGGCAAGTCCGGGGAAGCGCCGTTGCGGGTCGGGCAGCGGGTGTTGGTGAGATTTCCGCGGGAAAAGTGAGTGCGTGGGGGGTGACAACCCGCCGCCTGTGGTCTGTTGGGCTTTGCGCGAAGCCCAACACCAGCGAAGCACGCAGGGCGGGTGGCAACCCGCCGTTGCGTCGCCACTGGCGGGATGCACCACTGCGCGGCTACTCCGTCCTGCCGGGCTTGGAACGACCGTACTAGAAAGCATTTCGAAAGCCCGGTGGTGCTAGCATCATCGCCACTTCGCGGCCTTGGCATTGCCGGGGGATTCCCAGTTGAGGCAGTGGAACATCTTGTGTGACTTCGACGGTACCGTGGCCGTCGAGGACGTCACGGACTCGCTGCTCGATCGCTTTGCGTCGCCCGAGTGGCAGGTGCTGGAGCGCGAATGGCGGGCCGGCAACATCGGTTCCGCCGAGTGCATGGCGGGGCAGGTCGCGTTGCTCGATGCGTCGCGCGAAGAAATCGACGAACACCTGGCCGGGTTGCGCATCGATCCAGCGTTTCCGCAGTTCGTGGAAGCCGTGCTGGCGGCGGGTTCGACGTTGCGGGTTGTCAGCGATGGTCTGGATTACGCGATCCGCGCGATTCTCGCGCGCTACCAGCTCGACGATCTTCCGGTGCTGGCCAACCGTTTCGTGCAGACCGGCCCGCGCACCTGGAAACTGGAAACGCCGTTCTCCGACCCGCATTGCCGGATCGGCAGCGGCAACTGCAAGTGCGTCAATGCGGTGCGCGAACACAACCGCCACCATCGGGTACTCCTGATCGGGGATGGAGCTTCCGATTTCTGTGCTGCCGGCGAGGCCGATTACGTGTTCGCCAAACACCGGCTGGTCGAGCATTGCCGGCATGCCGGTCTTCCGCACGTTTCCATCGTCGGTTTTGCCGATGCGATCGGGCTGCTGCCCGCGCTGCTGGCCGGCAAGCTGCATACGCCCCGGCGGGTACTGGTTCCGGTATGAGCGTATGAGCGGTTTGGAAAGCTGCCGCGTTACTCGCCGCATCCATGTGGCTCGCCCTGCGGGCCGCCTGCTGCGTTCAAACCGGCAGTCCTGTCGGTTTGGTCGGCATTTTGCGCGCCGGCGACGCGCAACCTGCCTTCGCTCGCAACGCTTTCCAAGTCGCTCAATCTCAGCCTCGGGAAAACAAATACGATGAATGCAGTCAAGACCATGACCGAGTCGGAAACACAACTCGTCCCGGGACTCGACACCTCGACCAGCGCTGGATTGTTCGAAGCCGCGTGCCGCACCATTCCGGGCGGCGTCAACAGCACCGCGCGCGCAACCTGGTCGGGCTGGACGCCGTATCCGTTGTTCGCCGCGAGCGGGCAGGGTTCACGCCTCACCGACGTCGACGGCAACGAATACATCGACTACCTGCTCGGTCTCGGCCCCATGCTGCTCGGCCACCGTCCGCCGCGCGTAACCCAGGCCGTGGTCGATTTCATCCAGCAGCGCGGCACCGTTTTCGCGTTGCCCACGCGCGACGAAGCCCGGCTTGCCGAAAAGATCATCGCCGCCGTGCCCAGCGTCGACCAGGTACGCCTGTGCAACACCGGCACCGAAGCCATCCTCTACGCCACGCGGCTGGCGCGCGCCTTCACCGGCCGCGACAAGATCATCCGCTTCGAAGGCATGTACCACGGTTTTTCCGATGGCGTGTACTGGAGCAAGCATCCCGCCATCGACAAGGCCGGACCGGACGACCATCCCGTGCCGGTACCGCAAGGCCCCGGGTTGCCCAGGGGCGTCGAGCAGAATCTCATCATCCTGCCGTGGAACGATGCGGACCTGCTGGCCGACACGATCGCGCGCGAGGGCGACAACATCGCCGCGGTGCTGACCGAACCGGCGATGTGCAATACCGGTTGCATCCTGCCGGAGACAGGCTATCTGGAAGCGATGCGGGAGCTGACCGGGCGCCGTGGCATCGTGCTGATTTTCGATGAAGTGATTACGGGCTTCCGGCTCGGTCTTGCCGGCGCGCAAGGCCGGCTCGGCATTCGGCCCGACCTTTCCGTGTTCGCGAAAGGCATCGGCGGCGGCTTTCCGGTTGCGGCGATGGGCGGCCGCGCAGACATCATGGCACTGGTCGCCAACGGCACGGTTTCCATGGCCGGCACCTACAACGCCAACGGCATCGCGATCGCGGCGGCCAACGCGGCGCTGGATGAACTGGCAACGCCGGGCTTGTACGAACGGCTCGACGCAGTGTCCGACGAACTGCGGCTTGGGCTGGACAGGATTTTGCGCGACGCAGGCTTGCCGGCCCAAATCGTGGGGCTGGGGCCGCTGATGCAGGTGTGGTTCGCGCGTGAGCCGATTCGCAACTACCGCGACGCCGAGCGCCACGCCGACCAGGGGCTGTTCCGACGTTGGTGGGAAGGCATGTTGGCACGCGGGGTGTTGTTCCATCCCGGCGCCTACGAAAACCTGTTCGTCTCCACCGCGCATACGCGCGAAGACGTGGCGGCAACGCTCGACGCGGCACGCGCGGTCGCTGCGGGACTCGCGCGCAGCGTTTGAGTGCAGCGCGCGCTGGCGGTCAGCCCGCCAAGCGCCCCTTCACGCGCTGCGACAACGCGCCCATGTCGGCGCGGCCGGCCGCGCGTTCCTTCAACAGCGCCATCACCTTGCCCATGTCGCGCGGTGAAGTTGCACCGGAGTCGGCGAGGCATTGTGTGACCAGCGCGTCGAGTTCGGCGTCGCCGAGCTGCGCCGGCAGGTAAGCCTCGATCACGCCGATCTCATAGCGTTCCTGGTCGGCCAGGTCCTCGCGCTTGGCGGCCTCGTATTGCGAGGCCGAATCGCGACGCTGCTTCAGCATCTTCTCCAGCACATGCAGGACCTGCGCATCGTCGAGCGTGATACGTTCGTCCACTTCGCGCTGTTTGAGTGCGGCCAGGATCAATCGGACCACGCCGAGGCGCGGCTTGTCGCCGCCCTTCATCGCGGTCTTCATGTCGTCGGTGATGCGTTGTTTGAGTTCGCTCATTGGAACCTCGAGTGACAGTGTAGTGGTCGCTTCGACCACGCCTGATCATTCTTCCACACCCCCCGCACAAGACAATGGTCTTGCGCGCCCTTGACTCACGCGCCCCCTTGACTCAAAGGGGCAAGAGCATGGCGCCAACACGACATTCCTCGCGAAAACACGAAACGGCCGGCGCCGCGGTGCGGGGCCGGCCGTCGGATACGAAAAACCGCGCGGAATCAGTACAGGCGCTTGCGGCGCGTGACTTCGCGCGAGACCCGGCGCAGGTGGCGCTTTACCGCCGCAGCGCGCTTGCGCTTACGTTCCTGGGTCGGTTTCTCGTAAAATTCGCGCTTGCGCGTTTCGGCGAGCACGCCGGCCTTTTCGCAGGTGCGCTTGAAACGGCGCAGGGCGATTTCGAACGGCTCGTTCTCGCGGACTTTGACGCTGGGCATGGACGCTCCACTTGGTAAACTGACCCGCAGATGCGCGGGTGAGCCGTAAATTATAGCGTGAATTCCATGATCGATTCAAAGGGGCCGGCGACCGGCCCAGTGCTGGGCATCGAAAGTTCCTGTGACGAGACCGGCGTGGCTGTCTACCAGCAGGGTCGGGGTCTGCTGGCGCACGCCCTGTATTCGCAGATTGCCCTGCACGCGGAATACGGTGGCGTGGTGCCGGAGCTGGCCAGTCGCGACCACGTCCGCAAGTTGCTTCCCCTTTTGCGTCAGACACTTGCTGATGCCGGCCTGAAGCTTTCCGACCTGTCGGCGGTGGCCTATACCGCGGGACCCGGCTTGATCGGCGCGCTGTTGGTTGGGGCTTCGGTGGCGCGTTCGCTGGCGTGGGCGCTGGAGGTGCCGGCGATCGCCGTGCACCACATGGAAGGACACCTGTTGGCACCGCTTTTGGAAGAACCGGCGCCCGGAACCGAACCCTTGGCGCCGCCGTTCGTGGCGCTGCTGGTGTCGGGCGGGCATTCGCTGCTGGTCGGGGTCGAGAAGATCGGCAGCTACCGGATCCTCGGCGATACGCTGGACGACGCGGCGGGCGA
>JBOHYW010000045.1:0-22247 GCA_050738155.1 Rhodanobacteraceae bacterium | reverse complement strand
GTATCGTGCATCAGTTCCTGCACGTCGGCGGAGGTGTCCGGCACGTCGCCCGGTTGCAGCGGCAGCAGGTTCTGCTCGGCTTGGCGGCCGAGGCAATCCTCCAGCACTTCGATGTAGCGCGACAGTTGCACCGGATTGCTGTTGCCGATGTTGTACAGGCGATACGGTGCCGAAGACGTCGCCGGATTCGGATGCATCGCGTCGTAATCCGGGTCGGGTGTCGCCACGCGATCCAGCGTGCGGATCACGCCTTCGACAATGTCGTCGACGTAGGTGAAATCGCGGCTGTGATGGCCGTGGTTGAACACGTCGATTGGCTCGCCGGCGAGGATCTTGCGGGTGAACAGGAACAGCGCCATGTCCGGCCGCCCCCACGGGCCGTACACGGTGAAGAAGCGCAGGCCGGTGGTGGGCAATCCATACAGGTGGCTGTAGGTGTGCGCCATCAGCTCGTTGGCTTTCTTGGTGGCGGCGTACAGGCTGACCGGGTGGTCGACCGAATCCTGTACCGAGAACGGCAAGTTGCGGTTGGCGCCGTACACGGAACTCGATGACGCATACACCAGATGCTCGACCTTGCCGTGCCGGCATGCTTCCAGGATGTTGATGAAACCGACCAGGTTGGATTCGACGTACGCGTACGGGTTTTCGATGGAATAACGCACGCCCGCCTGTGCGGCAAGGTTCACCGCCCGCTGCGGCGCGAAGTCCGCGAATACGCGTTGCAGCGCTGGCCGATCCTCGATGCTTACCTTGGCGAACTTGAAATTCGGGTGCGGGATCAGCCGATCCAGCCGCGCCTGTTTCAGGGTGACGTCGTAATAATCGTTGAGGTTGTCGACGCCAAGCACTTCGTCGCCGCGTGCCAGCAGCCGCAGCGAAAGGGCGGACCCGATGAATCCGGCGGCGCCGGTGACGAGAATGCGCACGGAATGCTCCTTGGTATCTTCGAATTGGCGGGCGTTCCCTCCGGGAGAACAACCTGTCCGCGAAATGCTTCTGGTCGGGTGGCACGCAGCGCCGGATGAAGGCTCGAATCAGCGGACGTTCGTGCCTATTCCGGGATGACGACGAGGGAGGGTCGGGCTAGCGGCCATCTACTCGTTTCCATGTCCGGGCGTTTCACAAACGATCGTCCACCGTATCGCGAGGCAAGACATCCTTTACGTCGAACAACACGCAATTGGGCGTGCCGAGTGCGCGCAATGCTGCCGCGCCCAAGTCGGTGAACTGATGGTGCGCGACCGCCAGCACGATCGCGTCATAGCGACCCGCCTGCAGGTCCGGTTGCAAGGTGATGCCATATTCGTGCTGCGCCTCGGCCTGGTCGACCCACGGATCGTGCACTTCGATGTCGGCGTGGCAGGCCTTGAATTCGTCGATGATGTCGGTGACCCGGGTGTTGCGCAGGTCCGGGCAGTTTTCCTTGAAGGCAAGTCCCAGCACCAGCACCTTGGCGCCGGCGACATGGATGCGGCGTTCCAGCATCAGGCGGATCACCCGTTCGGCCACGTGCCGGCCCATGCCGTCGTTGATGCGGCGGCCGGACAGGATCACCTCGGGGTGGTAGCCGATTTCCTGCGCCTTGTGGGTCAGGTAGTACGGGTCGACGCCGATGCAGTGGCCGCCGACCAGGCCCGGCCGGAACGGCAGGAAGTTCCACTTGGTGCCGGCCGCTTCCAGCACGCTCATGGTGTCGATGCCCATGCGGTGAAAGATCAGCGCCAGTTCGTTGATCAGCGCGATGTTGAGGTCGCGCTGGGTGTTCTCGATGACCTTGGCGGCTTCGGCCACCTTGATGCTGGAGGCCTTGTGGGTGCCGGCGCTGACTACCCGCCGGTACAGCGCGTCGACGAAATCGGCGACTTCCGGCGTGGAACCCGAGGTGACTTTCTTGATGGTATCGAGTCGGTGTTGCTTGTCGCCGGGATTGATGCGCTCGGGGCTGTAGCCGGCGAAGAAATCCTGGTTGAACTTCAAACCCGATTCGCGCTCGATGATCGGCACGCACACTTCTTCGGTGGCGCCGGGGTACACGGTCGATTCGAAAATCACGATACCGCCACGGCCGATGGCTTTGCCGACGGTGCGGCTGGCGGACTCGAGCGGGGTCAGGTCGGGGCGCTTGGCACGGTCGATCGGGGTCGGTACCGTGACGATGAAGATGTTGCAGCCCTTGAGATCAGCCGGGTCGTGGCTGAAATGGAGTTGCGTGGTGCTGCGCAATTCGTCGGGCGTGACTTCGAGGGTGTGGTCGCGGTGTTGCTTCAGCTCGTCGATGCGCGCGGCATTGACGTCGAAGCCGAGTGTCGGCAACTTGCGTCCGAACCCTACCGCCAGCGGCAGGCCGACGTAGCCCAAGCCGATGACGGCGAGACGAATCGCTTCCGGGCGGGGTAATGCGGCAACGGTCATGCAATTTCTCTCCGTAGTAAAAACCGGCCACCGATGCGGGCCAGAGCGTCCCCGCGCGGGTTCAAAGTCCTCTATGCTGGCATACGCCGCGCGAAATTCAAGATGAAAAGCGCCGCGCCGATCAGCGCAACTCCGATCCATTCAGCCGCTGATGGCCGTTCATTCAGCAAACCCCACGCGAACAAAACGCCTGCGACCGGTATCGCGAGGCTGGTGAGACCGGCCGCATTCGCCGAGAGTTTTTGCACCACGACGGCCCACAACACCCAGCACACGCCGGACGACAGCAAGCCGTTGTACAGCAGCGCGGCGACGTATTCGCCGTTCCAGGTGACGCTGCGTTCGTGGCTGGCCAGCGCGAGAATAACCAAGCCCAGCGTGCCGACCAGCATCTGCCACGCGGTCAAGCGCAACGGCGTGACATCGGGGTGCTTCTGGAAGAGGCGCTTGGAAAGCACTGTTGCGATGCCCCATGCGAGCCCCGCGATGAGCGCCAGCATCACGCTGCGCGGTGCGCCGATCGGCTTCCATGGTCCCACTACGCACACGAAACCCACTGCGGCGAGCGCGATGCTGGTCCAGCGCGTGGCGCCGGGTTTTTCATGCAGCCACCACCAGGCCAGTGGCACCACCCAGAACGGCATGCTGTAGGCGAGCAACGCGGTCTTGCCGGCGCCGCCCGACATCAGCGCCCATTGCGCCAGGGCCTGGAACGCCATGGTTTGGCAAAGCCCGATCGTGATCGTCGGCAACCATGGCGTGGGTTTCAGGCTTTTCTTTTGCAACGCCAGCAACGCGAACAACACCACGGTGCCGATCAGGTAACGCTGCGCGCTGAAGGTGAATGGCCCGCTATAGCGGGTCGCCACCTTCATCACCGACCAGTTGAGGCTCCAGACGACCGTGAGGACCGCGAGACCGAGCCATGCGACACGGGGATTATCTTTTGCTTGCATGCGGCATTTTACATGTCGCTCTTGCAGCAACCGCACCGGCAAAAGATACGGATGGCCAGCCCTTCACCCGCCAGGCGCGAAGTGTCCTTCGACGTGCTCGGGACAAGCTTGGCGGGTGGGGATTGACCCGTATTGCAAGTACGCTCCGGTGACGAATTTCTGACCCGGATACCGCTACAGTAGCCACGGGGCACGCAACGGGTTGCGTGATGGTTCGGGCGGCGGATGATCGGCCGTCGATGAAAGTTCGATAGTGGAGGGTTCGATGAGCACCAAGACACGAATTGGTCTCGCCGGCTTCGGCGTATTGCTTGCCGCGATGGTGGTGGTGCCGGCCTGGGCCGGCAGCGGCAATGACAAACTGATGCACATGACGATGCATATGACGATGCACATGAGCGGGATGCCCGCGTTGCAGCCGCGCACGATTCAGCGCAACGTCTGCATGCCGGCTGGAAAGTTCGACGCGGACGCATTGAATCGTGCCACCAGCAAAAGCACGCGAAGCCAATGCAGCGTCGAGCATTACGCCAAGCACGGCAGCGAGATCACCTATGACGTGATATGCAAGGCTCCCGAAGCCATCACCAGCCACGCCGTGATCCATCTCGCCGACGGCGGTGGGTTCACCGGCAAGATGCACACCACGGCCAACGCCGGAGGACACGCCATGACGATGAACAGCGACTACAACGCCAAACGGGTTGGCAATTGCACCTACAAATCGCCCAAAGGCTCCTGACGCGAATCGCGCTCAGCGGCGCGGTTCGCGGCGGCTGATCACTTCGAAACGGGTATCGCGGCCACCGTAGAGTGGCATGGCGTCGGCCGGAAAACCCCAAGCGTGCATCGTCAGCACTTCCCAGGTGGCCGGGATGCGGCCGTCGCGGCGCTGCGCTTCGTAGGCGTCGAGCATGGCCTTGAAGCGTGTCTTGCCGGTCAGGCTGCGCGCGCGTGCGACATCGGCATTGGTGGCGCCGAGTCCTTTCAAATCCGCGAGCAGTGTGCGCACATCGGGGTACTGCATGACGATGTGGTCGGTGTCGAGTACCGGGTCCTTCAACCCCGCCGCCAGCGCCGCGTCGCCCACCTCGTGCATGTCGAGGAAGCGACCGACGTGCGCTTGCGTCTGATCAACCGTAGCCCACGCCGCGCGCAGCTCCGACAGGGTGTCAGGTCCCAGACTTGAAGCCACCAGGAAGCCGCCGGGCTTCAGGACCCGTGCGAGTTCCGCCAACAGTGTTTGCGGCGCGTCGCACCACTGCATGCAGAGATTGGAATACACGACGTCCATGCTGTGATCGGGAAGCGGCAGCGCCGAGGCGTCGGCGCATACGCGCGTGAATGGCTTCCACCAGCCGGCATGACGCCGGGCCTGGCGCAGCATCGGCAGCGATACATCCAGCGCGATGACTTCAGCGTCGCGCCAGCGCTTTTTCAGGCGTGCGGTGCCACGCGCGGTACCACAGCCGACGTCGAGCACGCGTTCGGGTTTGCCATCGTAGTAGTCGAGGTTGTCGAGGAGGCGCGTTTCGACCTCGCGTTGCAACGCGTCGTGTTGTTCGTAAGTCTGCGCCGCGCGCGCGAACGCATGGCGTACCTGGCGCAGATCCAGCCGCTCGTCGTTCATGCCGGCGTCGCCGCGAGCAGTACTGCCAGTGCCGCGACCACTTCGTCGGTGTGGCCGATGAACGGTGCGTGGCCGCCGCCCTTGATGCAGGTGAATTCGCCGGCGCACTGTGCCGCACTCCATTGCATGGCCTGCCATGGAATCAGGCGATCGCGACGGCCCGCGATCCACGCGCTCGGCTGGGTGAGTTCGGCCAGTCGCGCACGCAGATCGGTATTTTCCAGTACGTCCAGGCCTTCAACCAGCGCACGTACCTCGGGCCGGTGTTCGTTGAAAGTGTCGCCGCGCAGCTTGCGCAGGTCCGCTTGCGCGCAGTCGCTGCCCAGTGCCTCCAGCGCGAGGAAACGCTCCAGCGTACCGGCGTAATCGGATTCGAGGTCGCGCGCGAAATCCTGCAGGATTTCCGGCGATACCGCGTGCGACCAATCATCACCGCGCACGAACCGCGGCGACGCGCACAACATCGCGAGTCCGCGCACTTGCTGCGGAAAATCCAGCGCCGCTTGCAGCGCGTACAAACCGCCCAGCGACCAACCCAACCATACAGCGGGCGGTACGTGTGCGGCGATTGCTTTGGCGCACTCGGCGGGTTGCAGCGAAATGTCGCAATCACGCGAACGGCCGTGTCCCGGCAAGTCCACCACATGCAAAGTGCAGCGCTCGCGCAGCGCTTCGATGAGCGGTGCGAACACGCCGCCGTGCATGGCCCAGCCGTGCAGCAGCACGAGGTGGGTGTCACCGCGGCCTTCGGTGTTGATGAAAAGTTCGGACATGGACGGTCGATGATAAGTGACTACGTGTCGTTTTCCCTCCCCTTCAAGGGGAGGGTCAGGGTGGGGATGGGTTGGCAGCGTCGGTTTTGACACCATCCCCATCCCAACCTTCCCCTTGAAGGGGAAGGAACAAGGCCGTCACTCCGGGGTTTGTGAGCGGATGATTGTTCCGTGGCCGGGGAACCGGAGCGTCCGGCGACGATGTCAGCGAATCGCGGAATTCAGCGATGTCAGCAACCGGTCTACGTCGGCCTCCTCGTGCGCCGCGGAAAGAGTTGCCCGGAGCCGTGCCTTGCCTGGCGGCACGGTCGGCGGGCGGATCGCAGTGACCAGCAGTCCTTTGTCTTCCAGTGCGCGCGAGGCCGCCAGCGTGCGCACCGCATCGCCCAGTACGACCGGCTGGATCGCGCTGTGCGATTCCATCAGCGGCAGGCCAAGTTGTGTGGCGCCCGCGCGAAAACGCGCGATCAATGATCGCAGTTTTTCGCGCCGCCAGTCTTCTTCGCGAGCAATGTGCACGGCTTCGTATGCTGCTGAGGCCAGCGCGGGTGGCATCGCGGTGGTGTAGACGAAGGTGCGTGCGAACTGGGTCAGACCTTCGATCAACGCGTGGCTACCTGTGACGAACGCGCCCATGCAACCCAATGCCTTGCCCAGCGTTGCCATCAGCACCGGCACGTCGGTTTGCGACAGTCCGGCTTCATCGACGCTGCCGGCGCCGTGCGTGCCCAACACGCCGAGGCCGTGTGCGTCGTCAATCATCAGCGTGGTGTCTTCGCGTTTGCACAACGCGGCGAGTTCACCCAGTGGCGAGACATCGCCATCCATGCTGAACACGCCATCGGTTGCGAGCAGCGTCGGCTTGTCGCCGGCACTCGCGAGCTGCCGTGCTGCGCCTTCCGCGTCGTTGTGTGGATACCGTTTCAGTGCCGCGCCGGCCAGTCGTGCCGCGTCGAGCAGGCTGGCGTGGTTCAACTTGTCTTGTATGCAGACGCTGCCGCGGTCGAGCAAGGCCTGCATCACGCCAAGGTTGGCCAGCCAGCCGGATGAAAACAGCAACGCCGTGTCGCGTCCGCTCCACTCGCACAGCGCTTCTTCCAGTTGCGCGTGTTCACGACGATGGCCGCACACCAGGTGCGCGGCAGTACTGCCGACACCGCATTCGTTGGCCGCATTCTGCAACGCGCGAACGATGCGCGGGTCCTGTGCAAGACCGAGGTAGTCGTTGCTGCAGAAGTTCAGCAGTTCGCGACCGTCGATCCGCACGCGTGTGCCGTTCGCGTCATCGAGCGTACGCGCGCGACGCAGCAATCCCGTGCGTTCGCGTTCCGCCATGCGCACGGCCAACGATTGCAGCAGGTCAGGGCGCATGCATTCACCTCCTTCCAAAGGAAGGGCGGCCCGGAAGGCCGAGCGCGAAGCGCTGGCGTGTCAACGCCGGGGGTATGCCGGCTCGCCGCGAAGAGCCATCCCCTCTCGCGCTTCGCGCGCGTTCGCTTCGATCCGCCCTTCGTTCCGAAGGGGGAGAGCAAGCTGTCGCGCGCACGTTACGCTCCAGGCACGTGATCCTCAAGAATGTCCGCATGCACCGTGCTGGCCTCGTGCGCGTCGACGTCGATTTGCATCGGATGCAAATCAAGCCGCCGCAACAGCGCGTGGTCGTGTTCGACGTCCGGGTTGCCGGTGGTCAGCAACTTTTCGCCCATGAAGATCGAACCCGCGCCCGCGAAGAAACACAGCGCCTGCATTTCGTCGCTCATCTGCTGGCGGCCGGCCGACAGACGCACGATCGATTTCGGCATCACGATGCGTGCGACGGCAATGGTGCGTACGAATTCGAATGGATCGATCTTGTCGGCGTTGGCCAGCGGCGTGCCCGGCACCGGCACCAACTGGTTGATCGGCACGGACTGCGGATGTTCGGGCAGATTCGCCAGCGCCTGCACGAGTCCGGCACGTTGCGCGCGCGTCTCGCCCATGCCGACGATGCCGCCGCAGCAGGTCTTGAGGCCCGCCGCGCGGATGTCTTCGAGCGTGTCGAGGCGATCCTCGAACTCGCGGGTGTGGATGATCTCGCCGTAGTAGTCGGGTGCGGTGTCGATGTTGTGGTTGTAGTAATCGAGCCCGGCGGCTTTCAATGCTTCGGCGTGGCCGTCGCCCAGCAGTCCGAGCGTCGCACAGGTTTCCATGCCGAGTGCCTTCACTTCGCGGATCATCTCGGCGACTTTCGGAATGTCGCGATCCTTGGGACCGCGCCACGCGGCGCCCATGCAGAAGCGCGAGGCGCCCGCGGCCTTGGCCGCGCGCGCGCGCTCGAGCACTTCGTCCACGTCCAGCAGTTTTTGTGCGGTGACACCGGTCTGGTAACGCTGCGCCTGCGGACAATAGGCACAATCTTCTGGGCAGCCGCCGGTCTTGATCGAAAGCAGGGTCGAAACCTGCACCGCGTTTGCGTCGTGGTTGGCCGCGTGCACCGCGTGGGCGCGCGCAAGCAATTGCGTGAACGGCAGGTCGAACAGGGTTTCGATTTCGGCCTTGGTCCAGTCGTGCCGCAGCGGCGATTCCGGATACATTCCGTCCATTGCAAGGCGTCCGCGATTAGAGTGACGGGATAGTGTCGAAGGCCAAGGGAATGCGTGTCAACTTCAAAATGGGATCGTTGGTTGACGAGACGCTGGAGGCGTTGCTGCCATCACATTGCCTGCTGTGCGGCGCGCATGGGCAGGGCGGGCTGAGCTTGTGCGCAGATTGCGCTGCAGAAATGCCACGCAACGATGTTTGTTGTTCCCGTTGCGCGTTGCCATTGGAGGTGCCAGCGCTGCTGTGCGGGCGCTGCATCAAGCATGCGCCACCGTGGGATGCCGCGTGGGTGCCGTTTCGCTATGAATGGCCGCTGGGGCAACTGGAAACCCGTTTCAAGTTCGGTGGTGATCTCGCCGCCGGGCGCAGCTTGTCCCTGCTGTGGGGCGCATCGCCCGCGCCGGACGCATTGCCACGGGCGCTGGTACCGGTGCCGCTGCATCGCGCGCGGCTGCGTCGGCGCGGTTACAACCAGTCGCTGGAACTGGCCAAACCGCTGGCGAAAACGTTCGAGATTTCATTGCTGCATGACGCCTTGCAACGCACCCGCGCCACCGGTGCACAAACGGAACTGAGTGCGGTGCAACGGCGTCGCAATGTGCGCGGCGCGTTCGCTTTGCGCGGCGCGCCGGCCTTGCCCGAGCACGTCGCGGTATTGGATGACGTTTTCACGACCGGCGCGACCTTGGCTGAATGCGCGCGGGTGTTGAAGCGGGCGGGTGTGCCGCGGGTGGATGTGTGGGCGTTGGCGCGCGCGCCGGTCGGGCGCTGAGCGTCTGTTGTCCCAAAACGGGTTCGCTCGCTGCGCGAGCGAGTCGCCTCCACGCAGGCTCCTACCAAAGCGGCTTTGCAGGAGCCTGCGTGCAGGCGACCCGCGCCGGAGGCGCGCCGCAGCCGTCAGCGGATCGCCAGCGCAACCACCAACCCCAGCCACACCACCCCGCCGACCCAGTTGTTGTTGCGGAATGCGGCGAGACACGCATCGCGCTGGCGCCAGCGCATGTTCCACAGTTGCCACGCGAACAGCAGCAGCGCGACCCCGAGGCCGACCAGGAACGGCCATTCGAGTTGCGCGCGCTGTCCGACCAGCAGCAGCGTGAACAGCAGTGTCGCCATCAGGATCCCGAGGATCGGCAGGTCGGCTTCGCCGAACAGGATCGCGGTCGATTTGGCGCCGGCGCGGATGTCCTCGTCACGATCGACCATCGCGTATTCGGTGTCGTAGATGGTCGAAAACAAAATGTTGCCAAGGAACAGCAACCAGCACACCGGCGGCAATCCGTTGGTGATCGCCGCGAACGCCATCGGGATGCCCCAGCCGAACGCGGCGCCCAGCACCACCTGCGGCAGTTGCGTGTAGCGTTTCGAGAACGGATACAAGGCAGCCAGTGCGGCGCCCGCGAACGACAATTCGATGGTCAGCCGGTTGGTGAATACCAGCACCAAGGCGAACCCAATCAGGCACAGCACCACGAAACACACCACCGCTTCCCACGGTTTCACGCGCCCCGCGGCGAGCGGCCGGCCGGCGGTGCGCTGCACTTGCGGGTCGAGCTTGCGGTCGGCGAAGTCGTTCATCGCACAACCCGCTGCTCGCATCACGAATACGCCAACGGTAAATACGACGAGGAATTTCCACGGCGGGAAACCGTCGGCTGCCAACCACAGCGCCCACCAGGTCGGCCACAGCAACAGCAGCGCACCGATCGGACGGTCCATCCGTACCAGTACCAGCAGGTCGCGGGTCTTGTCGCGCCAGCCAACCGGCAATGCGCGCAGCAGGAATTCGATGGTGCGGGTCGAACGCGGCGAGGCGTCGGCCGGACGCGACGCGTCGGGCGTGGGTGGCGGCTGCAATTCCGGCGCGCGCCGGTCGAGCAACGGCAGCTCCGTCTGTTCCAGCGGCTTGGCGGCACGGCGTTGCTTGCGGCTGGCGTTGTGTTTGCGCGGCATGTTTACGGGCGGGTTACGCGTGAAGGGCAGTGCGTGTGTGTCGTCACCGTGGTCAAGGTGACGGCGATTCGACAATCGGGTTGATGGACGTCGCGACTTTGCCACGAAGCCGCGATTGTCGCGCAACCCGTTGCTCGCGGCGAGTCCGGTACGGCGCGCGATCCGGACTGTTTGGCCACCCCGCTCGATCAGGCCGGCAGGGGGACCATCGGCACAGCCATTCGCCAGTGTGTACCGTTATGCTCGGCCGACGTTTGTGCAACGGGGTACACGCATGGGTTTTTTCAAGAAGCTGATCCGCCACAAAACCGTCGAGCAATTGCAGGTCGAAGCCGGTCGCAGCACGGATTTTCGCCGCAGCATGGGCGTGTGGCAGTTGACCGCCATCGGCGTGGGCGCGATCGTGGGCGTCGGCGTGTTCGTGCTGGCGCCGCACGAGGCTGCGCTGCACGCGGGACCGGCCATCATCATCAGTTTTCTGATTGCCGGTATCGGCAGTGCCTGCGCAGCGCTGGCGTACGCCGAGTTCGCCGGCATGATCCCGGTGACCGGCAGCGCCTACACCTACAGTTATGCCGTGCTGGGCGAGTTTCTGGCGTGGATCATTGGTTGGGATTTGCTGATCGAATACGCCTTGATCGTCGCGGTGGTGGCGGCCGGAACCTCGAATTACCTGCAGTCGTTGATCTTCCAGATCACGGGCTGGCATCTGCCGCTGGCGCTGCAGGGTGCGTACGACCCGACCAAACCCGATTCGGGCATGGTATTCAACCTGCTGGCGGCGGTGGTCGCATTGTTGATCGCGTGGCTGCAGGTGGCGCGTACCGAAATCGGCGCACGCTTCAACACGGTGGTGGTGTCGCTGAAAGTGCTGGGCGTGATCGTCGTGATCGTGGTGGGCGCGTTCTTCATCAAGCCCGACCTGTGGCATCCGTTCATCCCGCCCTTGCAAACCCATGCCGACGGCGGCCTCAGCTACGGCTGGGCCGGCGTGATGGCGGCGGCCAGCATCGTGTTCTTCGCCTGTTTCGGTTACGACACGCTGACCACCGCGGCCGAAGAGTCGAAAAATCCGCAACGTGACCTGCCCTGGGCGGTGGTGCTGTCGCTGGTGATCGCGATGGTGATGTACTTCGGGGTATCGCTGATATTGACCGGCATGGTGCCGTACCAGGAACTCAACGTGCCGGCGCCGGTAAGCGCGGCCTTTCTCGCGCGGGGTCTGAACTGGGTCGGTGTCATCATCAACGTCGCCGCGGTATGCGGCATTGCCAGCGTGGTGTTCGCCTTCATGCTGGGCGCCGCGCGCATCTGGTTCGCGTTGTCGCGCGATGGCCTGTTGCCACGCTGGTTCGCGCAGAGCCATCCGAGATACGGTACGCCGTATCGCCCGACCATCATCCTGGGTGTGGTCACCGCGCTGGCCGCGGGGTTCTTCCCGCTGACGGAGCTGGCGAAGTTGGTCAACATCGGCACCCTGTCGGCATTCATCCTGATCTGCGCGTCGGTGCTGATCCTGCGCGTCCGCCGGCCCGATCTGAAACGGCGCTTCCGTACGCCGGCGCTGTACGTGTTGGCGCCGCTGGGCATCGTGTTCTCGCTGTTCCTGATCATCGGCTGGCCATGGGTGGTCAATGGCAGTTTCCATCTCATTGGCGGCCTGGGCTTTGACACCTACATACGCTTCATCATCTGGATGCTGATCGGCTTCGTGATCTATTTCGGCTACGGCATCCGGCACAGTTCGCTGGCGCGCGACGACGAGTAAACCCGCGCAGCCCCGGTGCTTGCAGTGCCGGGGTTGCGACACCATGTGGAATGGAATGGCGCGACATCCACGCGATGCCGCGCCGCCGTGACCCATTCCCCATGAGGCAAGCCATCCCATGATCGATCTCCACTATTGGCCCACACCCAACGGCCACAAGATCACCCTGTTTCTGGAAGAAGCCGGTCTGCCCTACACCATCAAGCCGGTGGATATCGGCAAGGGCGAACAGTTCAAGCCGGAATACCTCGCGATCTCGCCCAACAACAAGATGCCGGCGATCGTCGATCACGACCCCGCTGGCGGCGGCGCCCCGATCAGCGTGTTCGAATCCGGCGCGATCCTGGTATATCTCGCCGACAAGATCGGTCGCTTCATCCCGCAAGATGCGCGCGGACGCGTCGAATGCCTGGAATGGTTGTTCTGGCAGATGGGCGGCTTGGGGCCGATGACCGGCCAATACGGGCACTTCAATGTGTACGCGCCGGAAAAGATTCCCTACGCGATCGAGCGCTATACCAAGGAAACCGAGCGCCTGCTCGACGTGTTGAACCGTCGTCTCACTAGCCGCCACTTCCTCACCGGCGACGACTACACCATCGCCGACATGGCTTCGTACCCTTGGATCGACCCGTACTCGAAGGCGCCGCTGGATCTCGAGCCTTTCGCCGAACTGCGGCGCTGGCGCGAGGCCGTCGCCGCGCGCCCGGCGACGCAACGCGCGTACGCGCGCGGCCCGGAAGTGAACCCCAAATCAGGCCAGCCGATGGACGACGAGGAAAAGAAGGTGCTGTTCGGGCAGGGCGCGCGGAACACTTGATGCTGTCGTGCGTGTGTCGACGCCGTCGAGGCTACATTGTATTACAATGTCCGACATGAGCCTTGATGGAGACAAGCCGTGAGCGTCACCAGCGTACGCCTGCAACCAGACGTGGAACGAAGCTTGGACCGCGTGGCCACCCGCCAGCACCGCAGCAAAAGTTGGTTGATCAACCAGGCCCTGCGCGAATACATGCAGCGGCAGTCGATCGAGGATGAGCATTGGAAGCAGACGCTCGATGCGCTTGATGACGTCGCGGCTGGCCGAGTGGCGCCCGCCAAGGCAGTACATGCTTGGCTGAACAGTTGGGGTCAGCCGTCCGAAACCAGAGCACCCAAGGTCAAGCGGTGACGCCCCGCAAGCCGCGGCTGGTGTATACCGCCACGGCGGTGGATGATCTGATCCGCCTGCGGGCCTTCATTGCTGAACACGATCCCGCTGCCGCGCGGCGCGTGGGCGCGGACCTCGTCAACCGCATGGAGCTGTTGCGCGATGCGCCGCTGATTGGGCGCATCGTGGTTACCGCGCCCGATCCTGAAACCGTACGCGACATGGTGTTCGGACATTACATCGTGCGTTATGCAGTCACTGTGCGCACCATCATGGTGCTGCGGGTGTGGCACCACTTCGAGCATAGAAAATAAGTGCTGTGAAGATCAGGCGTTCACCTGTTCCCTTGAACGTCGTGCCTCGGCCTCCCCGTGTCGTCCGGCCCGTGCGTCGCGTCGCGTGGAGTGGTAGCTTCGCCGGGTTGTGAAACCCAATCGGAGCCCGAAGATGCCTGCACTGAACACGCGTCACGTTCGTATTCGCCCTCTGCGCCTTGCCGCTGCCTTGTCGGTAGCGTTGCTTGCCGCGTCGGTTGCCGGCGGCGCCCTCGCCGACGCCGCCGACGCGCACATTCCGCCGCCGCAAGACACCCCCTACGCCGGCACCATCAAGCTCGATGTCGATGCCACCGACACCCGCCAGGGCATCTTCCATGTGCACGAGGTCATTCCGGTCAAGCCGGGCGAATTGACCCTGCTGTATCCGAAATGGCTTCCGGGCGACCACTCGCCCAGCGGCCCGATCGACATGCTGGCCGGTCTGACCATTACCGCGAATGGGAAACGGCTTCCCTGGCACCGTTACAAGTACGACGTGTATGCATTCCGCGTCGACGTGCCGCAAGGGGTGAGCAACCTCGACGTGAAATTCCAGTACCTGTCCGGGCGCGGCAAATTCGCCTTCATCCAGATGACCAGCAAGATGCTGGATCTCGAATGGAATACCGTGTCGCTGTACCCGGCCGGGCACTATTCGCGCGACATCACCTTTGCGCCGAGCGTGAAGTTGCCGGCCGGCTGGCAGTTCGGCACCGCGCTGGAACGTGTTGATCAAAGCGGGACCTCGCACACCGGCAACACGTATACCTTCAAACCGACCACCTATAACACACTGGTCGATTCGCCGATGTACGCGGGCAAGTACTTCAAGCGGGTTGACCTGAGCCCGGGCGGCAAGGTGCCGGTGCATCTCGATATCGTCGCCGATGCGCCCAAGGACCTGGTGATGACGCCGGAGCAGTTGAAAGTGCACCGTGCGCTGGTGACGCAAGCGGTGAAGCTGTTCGGCTCGCAGCACTACGACCACTACGATTTCCTGTTCTCGTTGTCCGACAAGTTGAGCGGCAACGGACTGGAACACCACCAGTCCAGCGAAGACGGCATGGGGCCGGATTACTTCACCAACTGGGACAACAACGCGCCCAATCGTGACCTGCTTGCGCACGAATACACGCATTCGTGGAACGGCAAGTTCCGGCGCCCGGCGGACCTGTGGACACCCAACTTCAACGTGCCGATGGGCGATTCGTTGCTGTGGGTTTACGAGGGTCTTACGCAGTACTACGGCTTCGTGTTGACCGCGCGTTCGGGCATGTGGACGCCCGAACTGTTCCGGCAGGGGCTGGCGATGGTCGCGGCCAATTACGACCGCAATCGCCCGGGTTTCCAGTGGCGGACCATGGAGGACACCACCAACGACGCGACCGCCGCGCATCGCGCGATGCTGCCGTACCGCAGTTGGCAGATGAGCGAGGAGTATTACTCGGCGGGGCAAATGATGTGGCTGATGGTGGACGCGAAAATCCGTTCGCTGACGCACGACAGGAAATCGCTGGATACTTTCGCGAAAGACTTCTATGGCGTCGACAACGGCAGCTTCGTCACCAAGACCTACACCTTCGACGACATCGTCGCCGCGTTGAACAAGGTGGTGAAGTACGACTGGGCGGGGTTCCTGCACCGCTACGTCGATGAGTTGAACCCGCCGCTTACCAGCGGGCTTGAGGCATCGGGCTGGAAGCTGGTCTACACCGACAAGGAAAGCAAGTACGAGAAGCAGTACGAAGCCGAGCACGAATCGCCGCGCCACATTTACAACTTCGCGTACTCGATCGGCCTCACCCTCACCAAGGACGGCGGCATCAACGACGTGCGCTGGGGCGGTCCCGCGTTCAAGGCCGGCGTCGGTTCGGGCGGCACGCTGGTGGCGGTCGATGGCCACGATTACTCCAGCGGTGCGCTGAAACATGCGATCACCGCCGCCAAAGACGGCAAGCAGCCGATCCAGTTGCTCATCAAGTACCAGGGCGAGTTCCGGACCGTGCCGGTCGACTACCACGGTGGCCTGCAATACCCGCATCTGGTGCGCGTGAAAGGCACGCCGGATTATCTCGACCAGATCATCGCTCCACGCAAGTAAATCGTTGCACCATCGTGCCCGCGCGTGCGGGCCGATGGCCCCTCATCGTTGGAGACCCACATGAAAACAACTGCCCTCGCTTCCGCGTTGCTGGTCGCCGCGTTCGGTGTTGCGCCATTCGCGGCGGCCCAGCAGGCGCCCATCCACCGGACCGGCAGCAACCAGCCTGCGCCGCAGAACGTTGCCTATCCGTACGGCACGCTGAAGATCCACGTCGACGCGACCAACATTGGTCAGCGGATCTTCAACGTGCATGAAACCATCCCGGTCAAGCCCGGCTCGTCCGTTTACCTGCTGTACCCCGCCTGGATTCCGGGCGACCACGAACCATCCGGCCCGATCGACAAGGTTGCCGGCCTCGTCATCAAGGCCAACGGCAAGACCATTCCGTGGCAGCGCGACAAGTACAACGTGTACGCCTTCCACGTGAATGTGCCAGCGGGTGTGAACAGCCTCGACGTGCGATTCCACTTCCTGTCGGCGCAGGATCACAGCGAGGGGTCGGTCATCATGACCCCGGAAATGCTGGACCTGTCGTGGAACACCGTGTCGCTGTATCCGGCCGGCTATGACGCCAATCGCATCCAGGCCGTCCCCAGCGTGACCCTGCCCGCGGGCTGGAAATTCGGCAGTGCGCTGGAGGTCGCCAGCCGCAGCGGTGACACCGTAACCTTCAAACCCATCGACTACATGAACCTGGTCGACTCGCCGATATACGCCGGCAAGTATTTCAAGCGGCTGGACTTGACCAGCAAGCATTCGCCGCCCGTGCACATGGATATCGTGGCCGACGCGCCCAAGGATTTGAAGGTGTCGGATGATGCACTCAAGGCGCTGAAGAACATCGTGGTGCAGATGCACCGCCTGTATGGCACGTTCCATTTCAACCATTACGACTTCCTGTTTTCGCTGTCGCACAAGATGAGCGGCAAGGGGCTTGAACACCATCGCTCCAGCGAGGACGGCACGGGGCCCGATTTCTTCACCGACTGGAATCTCGACACGCCGCGTGACTTGCTCACCCACGAGTTCAACCACTCGTGGGATGGCAAGTTCCGGCGCCCGGCCGATCTTTCCACGCCCAACTTCAACGTACCCATGGGCGACAGCCTGTTGTGGGTGTACGAAGGCCAGACCCAGTTCTGGGGCAACGTGGTGGCCGTGCGCGCGGGCCTCGAGAACAAGGACACCGGCTTGGCGCTGCTGGCAAGGGTGGCCGCGACCTACGACATGGATCGCCCGGGTTTACGCTCCTGGCGCAACGTCCAGGACACCACCAACGATCCCGTGATCGCGCACCGCGCACCGCTGCCGTGGCGCAATTACCAAGGCAGCGAGGACTACTATTCCGCCGGCCAACTGATCTGGCTGGCGGTCGATGGCAAGCTGCGCCAGCTCAGTCACGACAAACACGATCTGGATGATTTCGCGCGTGCCTTCTTCGGCGTGCATCCGGGCGCGTGGAACATCGATACCTACACCTTCCCGGACGTGGTCGCGGGCCTCAACAAGATCGTGCCGTACGATTGGGCCAGCTTCCTGCGCGAACGTCTGGACGGTCACGGCGACCTTGCCGACGCCCTGAAGCTGGAAGGCTGGAAGCTGGTTTACAAGAACAAGCAATCCAAGGCAGCCAAGGCCGTGATGGCGAGCTTGAAAAAGCGTCACCCCAAATACGCGGGCGGCGCGGACTTCACCTACTCGGTGGGCTTTTCCGGTTCCGGCAATGGCGATTTGCGCGACGTGCGCTGGGATAGTCCAGCCTACAAGGCGGGACTGTCGCCGGGCATGACGATCGTCGCGGTCAACGGCACCGAGTTCAGCCCCGACGTGATGAAGCAGGCCGTCAAGGATGCCAAGGACAACGACCAGCCGATCAAGCTGCTGGTCAAGGATTTCAACGAGTACAAGACCCTCGACGTGGACTACCACGGCGGCCTGAAATATCCGGACCTGGAACGCATCAAGGGCACGCCGGATTACCTGTCGCAGTTATACGCGCCGAAGAAGTAGGCGCGGAATCACGGGTTGCGGAATCGCGGGTTAAGGTTGCGCTGTTTAGCCCCCTTCGGAACGAAGGGGGTCGCCATGCCTGGCTTCGGCAGGCATGGCGTGGGGATGCAGGCTGAGCGGAGTGCCTTGGTCAACCTGCGGACGCTTGCGACACAGGCTTGAGGCGATCGTGGAGTTGGCGCAACGCTCTCCGCACCGCGCGCTCGTCCTCGGGCGAGAATGCCTGCAGCAGCGTGACGTCGCCCCCGACAAGCGTCGCAACCGGCAATCCGTCGCGGTACACGACGCGCGAGGTCGCCACGGACGGCACCTTTGCGCCGGGCAAAACACTACCGACGAGATTCAACGGGTCCGCCCCGCTGATCGCGATCAACGTGCCGTCGTGTTCGCGCTTGCGCACGCGACGCAGCGCTTCGACTGCTTCCGGCAGCGCAAACTGTTCGCCCACCACGCCTTCGACGAATCGACCCCCGCGGATTTCGCCACGCGCTTCGAGGCGCTGATACACGCGCCGCAATTCGCGCCATGGCGGCAACCACCCGGCTTCGCGTTCCAGCATCTTCCAGAGCACCACGCCCCAACGGCGCAGCAGCACGCGCGCGATGTATTCGAGTTGTTCTCCGTTCTCCGCGGGGTGGGGACCGGAAGAATTTGCACGCCGCGCCAGACTCCAGCGCCCTGCATCCTCGATGCCGTTCAACATGTGTCGCGCGAGGCGTCGCTGGCGCGGGTGTTTGCGCTTCGAGGCGGGTTGCAGCAGCGCGCGCAAGCCGGCGAAGCTGTCTGCACCGACCATGCCGGCGCCGACCAGCTCGCCGAGCGCGTCTTCCAGTTCCGCCTTCAGCAAGCGCGTGCCGTCGGCGATTTCGCCGAAGAACGATGCGCCGTGTTGCGCGAGGAATTCGACGACGGCCTGCGCACGCGAGGACAATGCGGGTGCTGCTTCGTTGCAGGATGCGGCAACCGCGTTCCAGACCGGCATCTGTGTGCGCGGCAGCAACACGATGGGCGAAGCGCGCACCGGCGCGGGGTGCGCGCCGGTGGCAGCACGCAGCCGCGTCCACGTGATACGGCCGGCACCGCACAGTGCATCCAGCCAGCCGATGTCGTAATCGGTCACGCGTGCCGGCAGTAGTTGCGATTCCCACGCGCCAGCCGCGGCTTCGAAGCCTTCGAGTTGCGCCAGAATCGCAGGCAGCGCATCGGGACCGCGCAGTCGCGTCGGTGGCGCGACATGTTGCCAGTCGATGAGAAAACGCAAGAAGTCGCGAGGTGCCACCGGTTCGATCTCGCGCCGCAGGCGTTGCAGCGTGCGGCGATGGATGCGCGCCAACAAATGGCGATCGCACCATTGTTCCGTTGCTGTACCCGGCGTGAAATGCCCGCGCATCGCGGTACCTTCGTGCTCCAGCATTGCCAGCGCGGTTTCGACGTCGTTTCGCGGAATTCGCAACGCGGCGGCGAGTGTCGGTGCATCGGTTACGCCCGCACAACCCAGCCGCATCCGCAGGATCTCGATCAGTGCGTCTTCCCGTGTCCATGCTTTTGAAGCAAATTCCGCCGGCGCTTCAATCGCTGGGTGTAATCCGGCATCCGGATGGATCGCGTGCCACATCGGCAGCGATTCCGCGGCGATCCACAAGCAAGCTCTCTCCCCCGCGCCGTCGCGAGGAAGAGGGTGCTTGAGCAGCATCTTCGCTGCGCGCCGCGCGCGCGCCAGTTCGTCCAAGCGCTCGTTCCACCCGGCATTGCGCGCCGCCTCGCCATCCGTAACAGCACCCAACACCAGCAATGCCTCGTGCATTTCGTCGGCGTCGCGCGGCGCGGGCCAGGCTTCTTCGCGTACCACCTCGATGGCATCGACGTCGAGTCTGCCGAGGTCTTCCGCGTTCCGCGGGTCATCCGAGCCGCGCGCGGACACGGCTTGTGTGCGGCGTTCCTGCGCTTCGCCGCCATCGAGGAAGGCGTAAGGGCGGGCATTCAATATCTCGGCGGCCAGCGCCGACGGGGCGGTCAGGTCGCGTGCGACGATCTTCACCTCGCCGCTTTCGAGTCTTCGCAACAGGGTGGTCAGGCCGTGCAAATCCATCGCGTCGTACAGGCAATCGTGCAAGGTTTGCGCAACCAACGGGTGATCGGGAATCTTGCGTTCGCCCACGATGTTTTCGAGGCAGGCGACCTGGTCCGGGAACACCGTGGCCAACAGGTCTTCCGATTTCATGCGCTGGATCTGCGGCGCGACCTTGGCGCCGCCAGAGAAACGCGGCAAGGCCAGCGCGGCACTGGCATTCCAGCGAAAGCGCAGCGCGAACATCGGCGCGTCCAGCAGCGCCTGGGTCAACACGTCGCCCACTGAATTGGAGTGCAGGTAGCGTGTGACTTCGTCCAGCGGAAAACTGTGGCTGGTCGACAGCGACAGCACGATGGCATCTTCCGTTGCGGAAGCCTGCAACTCGAAGTTGAAGTTGCGGCAGAAACGCTTGCGCAGAGCCAGGCCCCATGCGCGATTGAGCCGGCTGCCCAGCGGCGAATGGATCACCAGTTGCATGCCGCCGGCTTCGTCGAAGAAGCGCTCCATCGCCAATGTCGTTTGCGTCGGCAGCAGGCCGAGTTCGGTTTTTGTGGTGGCGTAGTAATCGACCAATTGCCGCGCTGCGGATTCGTCGATGCCAACTTCGTCCACGAGCCATGCAATGGTTCTCCCTTCTCCCTTCTGGAGAAGGTGCCCGAAGGGTGGATGAGTGTTCGCTTTTCGCGAGTGTTCCAGCAAATCCGAACCCTCACCCCAGCGCTGCGCGCTCGGCGCTGCGCACCGCCTCTCCCGAGACGAGAGGGGTTCGAGTTTGTCGGCGATTTCCTCGCGCAGCCTTGCCACCGCGCAAGACAGTTCGTCACTACGGCCGGGCGCTTCGCCCAGCCAGAATGGAATCGACGGCGGCGCGCCCTGCGCATCTTCCACGCGCACCCGTCCGCGTTCGATCTTCAGGATCTTGTACGACTGGTTGCCGAGCTGGAAGATGTCGCCGGCCATCGACTCGACCGCGAAATCCTCGTTGATGCTGCCGACGCGCAGCGCTTGCGGTTCCAGCACCACGTCGTAGTCGGACGTATCCGGAATCGCGCCGCCGGAAGTGATCGCGACCAGCCGCGCGCCGCGGCGCGCGCGCAACTTGCCGTATACGGCATCGCGGTGCAGGTATGCCGCACGGGTACCGCGCCGGGTGGCGTAGCCCTCGGCCAGCATCCGCACCACGTCGGTGAACGCTTCGCGCGTGAGCGCGCGGTATGGATACGCGCGATGGAACATGTCGAACAGTTCCGCCTCGCTGCGTTCGCCGCAGGCGACTTCCGCCACGATCTGTTGCGCCAGCACGTCCAACGGCGCCGGCGGCATGCGCAAGGTGTCGAGTTCGCCACGGCGGACCGAATCCAGCAGTGCCACGCATTCGGCGAGATCGTCACGCGAAGTCGGGAACAGCCGCGCCTTGGAAATGCCATCCACCGCGTGACCGGCACGTCCCGCGCGTTGCAGGAAGGCCGCGATCGAACGCGGCGACGCGAGTTGGCAGACCAGGTCGACCTCGCCGATGTCGATCCCGAGTTCCAGCGACGCGGTCGCAACCAGCGCGCGCAACTGCCCCGATTTCAAACGCCGTTCGGCGTCGAGGCGCTTTTCTTTCGACAGGCTGCCGTGGTGCGCCGCCACCGCGTCCTTGCCCAGTCGTTCGGCGAGGTGGCGCGTGGTGCGTTCGACGCCGCGACGGGTGTTGGTGAAGATCAACGTGGTGCGGTGTTGTTCGATCCGTTCCGCCAGGCGGTCGTAGACGAGGCCCCAGGCGTCGTTGCTCATCACCGGCTGCAGCGGCACCTTGGTCAATTCGATGCCAAGATCGCGCGCGCGCTGGTGGCCGGTGTCGATGACGACGCACGCCCTCTCTTCCGACGGCCCGGAGGGTTGGGGCGCGGGTTCGGTACTTGCGGATGAATTGTGCGAGTCCGGACCCTCATCCGTTTCGCCGCTTGCGTGCACAGGCGACGAGACACCTTCTCCCGAAGGGAGAAGGGAAGTCGGTGCGCCGACCAGGAAGTCGGCGACTGTTTCAATGGGTTTCTGCGTCGCCGACAACCCGATCCGCGTGCAACATCGTCCGCAAAGTGCGTCCAGGCGTTCCAGCGTCAATGCCAGATGGCTGCCGCGCTTGTTTGATACCAGTGCGTGGATTTCGTCCACGATCACCGTGCGGGTGGTCGCGAGCATGCGTCGACCGGAATCCGAACCCAGCAGGATGTACAGCGATTCGGGCGTCGTCACCACGATGTGCGGTGGCCGCTTGCGCATTGCGTTGCGCTCGGCCTGCGGGGTGTCGCCGGTGCGCACCGCGGTGCGGATCTCGACGTCGGGCAGGTCGAGCGATTCAAGTTGTGCGCGGATGCCTTCCAGCGGCACTTCGAGATTGATGCGCACGTCGTTGGAGAGCGCCTTGAGTGGCGACACGTATACGACGGAGGTTTCGTTCGCGAGTGGGCCTGCAACACCTTGCCGCACTAGGGAGTCGATTGCGGCGAGGAACGCCGCCAGCGTCTTGCCCGA